>JAVHRN010000082.1:0-145470 GCA_036171695.1 Gallionella sp. | reverse complement strand
CAGCGGACATTTCTATTTGGCAGAAAGCGGACATTACTACTTGGGGCTAACACTTGGCTAAGTTGACTTTTTGCCACTCGGCAAAAATCTGCTATCGTCGCGCCCCTTAAAAATTACCCGCACGCTTGCGATGAAAAAATTTAACGACATTTTGTCCGCGCTCGACAGCGCAGACCATCTTGAACACATTGCCTTGTTTCACGCTGATGGCAGCAATGCAGGGTTGATTGAAAACAAAGCAGGCAGCCTAGGGTCGCTGAAGCTGTATCAACATCTGCATAAGAAATTCGGCGACATTAGCGTTGCTGCTGCCCAAGAAGGCGTGGCGATGTACGCTGAACATAGTTATGACGCAAAACTGCATCCTGGCAAACATCCCAATATCGACCGTTTGCTCAATGTAATTAAAACTCAGCAGGCTTTGAGCGTGAAAATTAGCGCACTGGTCAAATAGTCCAACTTGCTTAAGGCGCGGCTTTCCAGTAAGTTGCGCCCTCGCTAGGGGTCTGCCCAGTCCATTGGAGCAGTGAGAAACACCCTTTGAACCTGTACGGGTCATGCCGTCGTAGGGAAGCATTCTTAACCGATGCTCCCCATTTTTATTTTTTGGAGCATCACACAATGAACGCCAATCCCCAATTCCTCGCCACTGCCGCCCACGTTGATGAGGCTGCGATTAAGCCGCTACCTAATTCGCGCAAAATTTATGTGCAAGGTTCGCGCCCCGATATTCAAGTGCCGATGCGCGAAATTTCGCAAGCCGAAACGCCTGCCAGCATGGGCGCGGAAACCAACCCGCCCGTTTATGTGTACGACTGCTCTGGTCCTTACACCGACCCTAGTGTGCAAATTGACATTCGTTCTGGCTTAAGCGAGATGCGCGCAGCTTGGATTGCCGAGCGCGCCGACACCGAAGCCTTGCCACATTTGACTTCAGAATATGGTCGCCAACGCTTGAACGACTCCGCTTTGGCGGAGATGCGCTTTAATTTGCAACACGCGCCGCGCCGCGCCAAAGCAGGCAAAAATGTCACGCAAATGCACTACGCGCGGGCAGGCATCATCACCCCAGAAATGGAATACATCGCGATTCGTGAGAATCAAAAAATTGCCGAGCAAATGTCGGCAATGATGCGCAGACAACACGAAGGTGAAAATTTTGGCAAAGCCATGCCCAAAGAAATCACTCCTGAATTTGTGCGTAGTGAAGTGGCGGCAGGTCGCGCCGTGATTACCGCGAACATCAATCACCCTGAACTTGAGCCGATGATTATTGGGCGCAATTTCTTAGTGAAAATCAACGCCAACATCGGCAACTCTGCGTTGGGTTCGAGCATTCAAGAAGAAGTCGAAAAAATGACTTGGGCAATTCGTTGGGGCGGCGACACGGTGATGGATTTATCTACGGGTAAAAACATTCACGAAACGCGCGAATGGATTATCCGCAACTCGCCTGTGCCGATTGGCACCGTGCCGATTTATCAAGCCTTGGAAAAGGTAAACGGCAAAGCCGAAGACCTGACTTGGGAAATTTTCCGCGACACGCTGATTGAACAAGCCGAACAAGGCGTGGACTATTTCACCATCCACGCGGGCGTGCTGCTGCGCTATGTGCCGATGACCGCCAATCGTATGACGGGCATCGTGTCGCGCGGCGGTTCGATTATGGCGAAGTGGTGCTTGGCGCATCACAAAGAAAATTTCCTCTACACGCATTTTGAGGATATTTGCCAAATCATGAAGGCCTATGACGTGACCTTTAGTTTGGGTGATGGGCTGCGCCCTGGCTCGATTTACGATGCCAATGACGAAGCGCAACTGGGCGAATTAAAAACCTTAGGCGAGCTCACTGACATCGCGTGGCAGCACGATGTGCAAGTGATGATCGAAGGCCCAGGTCATGTGCCGATGCACCTGATTAAAGAGAACATGGACTTGCAATTAAAGTGGTGCAAAGAAGCACCGTTTTACACCCTAGGTCCGCTGACCCAAGACATCGCGCCCGGCTACGACCACATCACTTCTGCGATTGGCGCAGCGATGATCGGTTGGTTCGGCACAGCGATGTTGTGCTACGTCACGCCTAAAGAACACTTAGGCTTGCCGAATAAAGCCGACGTTAAAGAAGGCATCATCACCTACAAAATCGCCGCCCACGCCGCTGACTTGGCGAAGGGTCACCCGGGTGCGCAAGTGCGCGACAACGCCTTGTCTAAAGCGCGCTTTGAATTCCGTTGGGATGACCAATTTAACTTGGGGCTAGACCCCGACCGCGCGCGTGAATTTCACGACGAAACTTTGCCTAAAGAGTCTGCCAAAATCGCACATTTTTGCTCGATGTGTGGGCCGCATTTTTGCTCGATGAAAATCTCGCAAGACGTGCGCGAATTTGCTGCGCAAGAAGGCATCAGTGATGCCGACGCGCTGAACAAAGGCATGGAATTAAAAGCGATTGAGTTTGTGAAAAAAGGCAGCCAGCTGTACAGCAAATCGTAATCATGTCGGTCGATTTTCCTCCGTCAATTACCGCCGCCAGCCCGTGTACAGGTCATTGCACTACGGTGTTGGGCGACGATGTATGTCGCAGTTGTTTGCGCACGTTTGACGAAATTATCAGTTGGCCGACCATCACTGATGCGCAGCGCATCGCCATCAATCAGCGCGTCGCGCGCCTTAACACAAGCACTTTTCCTACTCAGCACTCAACGTAACTAAACATGGATATTATTTTATTGCTCAAAGCCGCCATTCTTGGCGTGGTCGAAGGTTTGACCGAATTTTTGCCGATTTCTTCAACGGGACATTTGATTTTAGTGGGCGATTTGCTCAACTTTAATGATGCGCGCGGCAAGGTGTTTGAGATTGTCATTCAGTTCGCCGCCATTCTCGCGGTGTGCTGGGAGTATCGCGCCAAGCTCACGACGGTGACGAACGGGCTGATGCAGAAACAAGAAGTGGCACAACGCTTCGTGTTGAATGTGTTCATTGCCTTTTTGCCGCTGGCGATATTGGGTTTGTTGTTCGGTAAAGTGATTAAAGAGCATCTGTTTGCACCCGTGCCTGTTGCACTCGCTTTCATCATCGGCGGCTTCATCATCTTGTGGGCAGAGAAACGCCAGCATGTCGTGAGCATCGCAACCGTTGAAGATATGCACTGGAAAGACGCGTTGAAAATGGGTTTGGCGCAAGCATTGGCATTGATTCCGGGTACATCGCGGTCAGGTTCAACCATCATTGGTGGTTTGTTTTTTGGACTGTCGCGTAAAGCGGCAACCGAGTTTTCATTCTTCCTTGCCATCCCCACGCTGACCATGGCGACACTGTATGAGGTGGTGAAATATCGCCACGATTTTCATGCGGACGACTTGGGCATTTTCTTGGTCGGTTCAATCGCCTCGTTCATCAGCGCGTTCATCGCGGTGCGCGCTTTGTTGCGTTACATCAGCGGTCACGATTTCACCGTGTTCGCTTGGTATCGCATCGCTTTCGGTTTGATTGTGTTGGCAACTTATTTTACGGGCGCAGTGAACTGGTCGGCGCAATAAAGGTCTAGTGCCGCAGTGCGTGTTACGGGAGTGCCTTATGACCGTTTATCAGCCGATAAACGGTCATATTTTTGAGCAATCGAAAAATAGTTCTCGCGTAAGATGCGCAGCTTTTTTTATTTTTAGGAATTCATCATGTCCCGCACCCTCATCGCTTTATTTTGTTGTTCCGCTTTCGTGAGCAGCGCGTTTGCTGAAACGCCCGCTGAAATTTTGGCTGGCATCAAAGCTGAAGCGGCTACTACCGCTGGTTTTCAAGGCTTTTCTGCGGCGCGTGGCGAAACTTTTTTCAAAGCCAAGCATGGCGGTGAATGGAGTTGCTCGTCTTGCCACACTGACAATCCGATGAATTCGGGTAAACATGCCAAGACTGAAAAAGTCATTAAACCTATGGCACCTAAAGCCAACGAGGAACGCTTTACCGAACCGAAGAAAGTCGCCAAATGGTTTAAGCGTAATTGCAACGACGTGTTAGATCGCGAATGTACCGCGCAAGAACAAGGCGACGTGATGACGTATTTGCTAGCAGTGGGTCAGCCTGTTGCGGTCGCGCCCGTTGCCAAGCCAGTTGAAGCTGCACCTGCTGCGCCCGCAGCAGCACATGCGCCCGCTCACGCCAGTCATAAACATCAAGCTCACTAAGCCGCCATGACTAAAAAAATTCTAGTGTGGGACGTGCCCACGCGGGTGTTTCATTGGCTGCAAGCCTTGTCGTTTTTGGGTGCATATCTCACCGCTGATTCTGAAAAAACGCGCCAGATACACGTCACGCTGGGGTTCATTTTGTTCGGTCTAATTGCGTTTCGTTTGGTGTGGGGCTTTGTTGGCACTAAGCACGCGCGCTTTAGTTCATTTATTTTTCATCCGCGCACCGTCATCACTTATGTACGTTCGTTATTGCAAAATAATGCGCAACATTACGTTGGTCACAATCCCATCGGCAGCATTGCGATTTGGCTGTTGCTGGGCATGGGCATCGGGCTGGGCGTAACAGGCGTGTTGCTGCTGCAAGACGATGTGGCCGACAGCGTGGTCGATATTCACGCCTATCTCACCAACGGCATGTTGGTGGTGATTGCGGGGCATTTAATCGGCGTGGCGATGAGCAGCGTGTTGCATAAAGAAAATTTAGTGCGCGCCATGTTGACGGGGCACAAAAAAGGCTCTGAGCAACACGGGATTAGCCACAGTTACGCTTGGTTAGGTGCGGCACTGGTGATCGCTGCCGCGCTATTCGCCTATTGGTATAACCGCTAATGAGTGGTGCGCCGTCTAGACCATTTTCATCAGTAGTATTTTTATTTAAGGAGTCCCTATGAAACACCCTCACCTCTACAAGAAAATTGTAGCGAGCCTGTGCCTAGGCTTGGCTTGTCATGCTAGTTTCGCAGCCGATAGCGCACTCGATTTGAGTGTGCCTGCGGCGAGTGCCAGCCCGAAATCTTTTATGCTCGCATCAAATGACAGTGGTGTACCCGCCGCCAATGTTGCGCCTGCTGCCGCAGCGGAGTTTTCTGAACCATGGATGTCGGGCGACAAGCTGCATCAATACATGGGTTGGACTACTTTGGCGTTAGTTGCCGCCACGGCACTGAGCGCGCCAGGTGAAGGTTGCGAAGGTGCGGCTTGCGCGAACGCACCCGTGCAACCTCGTCAAACGAATGGCGCACACGCCAAGTTTGCTAAAGCCGCCGCGTTTATGGCAGCGGCTACGGTTACCTCTGGTTTGATTGATCATTGGGATGATTTCCATGTTGAAGATGGCTTCACTGACCCTGACAATTTGCACGCCATGTTGGGCACAGCGGGTGCGTTGATGATGATGTATGCGGTGAATAAATCAGCTAATTCAACCGTGCCCGTCAGCCATGCGGGGATTGCCGAATTGGGCGGTGTGGCGATGGCGGTTGCGATTAAATTGACTTGGTAAGGAGAGCAAATATGTTAAAAAAATTCAAAATTATCGCGTTGTTAAGCAGCGCATTATTCCTTGCCAACAGCGCGTTGGCGGGCGAAACCACCGCAGACTGGTTGTTAAGTTTTGAGCGCATGAAAAACTTCAAGCCCGTTACCGATAAAACCTATGCGAAAGAATGTGGCGAATGCCATTTCGCCTATCCAGCAGGCTTGCTGCCGAGCGCGTCATGGGAAAAGCTGTTGAATGCCACGGCTCTGAAAAATCACTTTGGTGATAACGCTGAAATGGATGCCGCAACCTTAGAGCGCGTACTCGACTACGCGACTAACAATGCGGCGGAAAAATCTTGGTACAAACGTGCGCGCAAAATTGCTAACAGCGATCAAACACCGTTACGCATTACCGAGCTGCGTTACATCAAACGTGTGCATGAAGAGATTCCTGCCAAGATGATTAAAGACAACAAAGATGTGAAGTCGTTGAGCATGTGTAACGCGTGCCACACTCAAGCGGCAAAGGGTGTGTTTGATTCGGATACGGTCAACATTCCGAACTTCCCTGACTATAACTAAGCAGGGCGGTTGCGCACAAAAGGGAAGCTCCGGCTTCCCTTTTTTATTGCGCATTACGCTAGTTGCATGCGCGGAACAGTTTGTAACATAAAACAATTTGTAAAATTTTTTAGGGCGATAGTAGAATGCTGCGCTGCATAAAATTCAAATAACCAATGCACATCCTGAGGAGGAAAAATGCGCCAGATGTTAGTCGTGGTTTTGTTGTTTCCGTTCGTCCTGTTATCTCACCCCGCATCGGCAGAGCAGCAAATCGGCGACTTTCGTTTCGCTGGTTCTGGCTTTATGACGCTGGGAGTCGGTCAAATGTTAAGTGGCACACGCGGTGCGGTGCTGGACAAAAACTGCCCGTGCTTGGTTACTGACTATGCACAAAATGGCATTTACGACGGTAGCGGCGGCTTGCAATTTGCCCCTGACTCCAAGCTCGGCTTACAAGGCACTGCTTATTTCCCCGACCCACGTTTTTCGCTGACTGCACAAGCGGTGGCACGCGGCAGCCAAAACGGCAGAATCAATCTCGAATGGCTGTATGCCAGCTATCAAATCAGCGATGCCAGCAAGTTACAAATCGGGCGCAAACGCTTACCTATTTTTTATTACTCCGATAGTCAGGACATCGGTTTTGCGTTGCCTTGGACGCATTTGCCGCCGCAAGTGTATGGCTGGGAAGCGGTCAACTATAACGGCATTAGTTTTCAGTATCAGACTCAGTGGCGCGATTGGGATATCAATGCACAGTTGCTGGCTGGACGTGAGCAGGTCAAAGACAGTGGTTATTGGCAAGTTTATAACGGGCAGGCTTCGCGCACCGACGTGCAATGGGAGCGGATTGTGGGCGGCAGTGTGACGCTAAATCGGGCATGGTTTGAAACGCGCGGCAGTTATTTACAATCTGACACACAACGCAATAATCTCAACGGTGTGTTTAACTCCGCAACGCAAACTTTGCAGCCCAGTGCAGATGCTTTTTTGCATAACCGCGTCACGCAACAAAAAATCTATAGCGTATCGTTTGCCGCTGATTTGACTGATTGGCTGGTGCGTAGTGAGCATTTGTTGATTGATAGACCAGGAGCGAGCTTCAAAGATTATGCGAACCGTTTAGGCGTAACGCGTCGCTTTAGTGGTTGGGAGCTCACTGGCGATGTTGCGGAATATCACGCGCAGGCCGTCATCGCGCAAGGCGGTGATCCGCAAGGGCAAGAAAGTCACATCAATCAGTCGCTCACCACACGTTATTTTCTGTCACCGCAAAGCGATGTCAAAGCGCAAATCGAACATCAACGTGATCGCGGTGGCGTGAATTGGCAGCCTAAATATGGCAATGCCACCCTCTTAACACTGGCTTACGATCGGATTTTTTAATCATGAAGATTATTGTATTCAGTCTATTGTTGTTGCTCAGTCCCCTGTCCGCTGCCGAACCTGCGTTAGCGATTATTGCTAATCAGGATAGTGATTACAGCAATCTTACGCGCCGCCAAGTGGTGGATATTTTTATGGGTAAGCTCACCGTGATGAACACTGGCACGTTTCCTCAGCCCCTAGATTACCAAGGCAATCCTGAAATTCGCGAACGCTTTTATCACTTGCTGACGGGCAAAAGTTTGGCGCAAGTGAATGCCTATTGGGCGCGCATGTCGTTCACAGGGCAGCTCAATCCCACTCGTTTGCTTAATGATCAAAAAGTCATGCTCCGCGCGGTAGGTAAAAATCAAGCTGCTCTGGGCTATGTAGATCAAGCAGAAGCCAACGCGACGGTCAAAACTCTGTTAATCGTCGAATGAGCGCGCGCTTTAAGACGCTACAAGCGCGCTTGTTATTGACGGTATTGAGTAGTTCGCTGCTAATCGGCGGGCTGACCATGCTGGTGATGTTTTTCATTGCTTATCAAAACAAGCTGCATGAGGGCGAGCAGCAAATCAATCAACTGATGGATACGGTGGAATACTCGGCCGCGATTGCCGCTTATAGCGGTAATCAGGAAATCGCCGACGATGTAATCAAAGGTTTAATGCGTGAAGCAGCGGTCTGCCAAGTTGTGCTGTACAACGATAGCGGCATGTATTTTAGCGATGGCAAATATGCCAATACGCTCAACTGCCCAGAAACCATCAGCCATGTTTTATATTCACCATTTGATGCTAGCGAGCAGGCTGGACATTTAGAGACCCGCGTTGATCGCTCGATTATTAAGTCGCGCGCTTATGCTTATGCGGGCCAACTAGCGATGGGTTTGCTGACTTTATTGATTCTGCCTAGCGTGGTGATTTGGCTGGCTATTTCACGCTACATTACTCGCCCGATTGAAAAATTTTCTGCGCAACTCCACGCGATTGTGCCTGGCACAGACGAGCGGCTTAGCCAACCTGTACACACCCCTAGTGAAATTGCCCAGCTCATTCATGACAGCAATCATTTGCTCGAAGGCATACAAGAAATTTTGTTAGATGAACGTGCCCAACGCGAAGAAATTCAACGCTTAAAAGAACAATATAAACATTTAGCGCATCACGATAATTTAACAGGCTTGCCCAATCGCGCCATGTTTAATGACCGCTTAAGCCACATGCTGATGCAAGGTAAACGCTATCAACTCAAGGGCGCGCTCATTTATTTGGATTTAGATAAATTCAAACCCGTCAACGACACTTTGGGACATGACGTAGGTGATTTACTGCTCAAAGCCGTGGCGCAACGCTTGGCGAGCAGCGTGCGCGAATCGGACACGGTGGCGCGCTTGGGCGGCGACGAGTTCGTGCTGATTTTGCCTGCGCTTACCAATGCACGAATTGATGCGCTCGCCATTGCCGATAAAATTTTGCACGCATTGGCGCAGCCTTTTGAGATTGGGCAGCACACTGTGCAAATTGGCAGCAGCCTTGGTATTGCGCTCTATCCAGAGCATGGCGAAGACGAGTTTAGTTTGGCCAAACATGCTGATTTAGCCATGTATCAAGCCAAACAAAATGGCCGCAATCGCGCACAATTGTTTAGCACTGAGGACAGCCAATAATGGCACGCATAAAAAACCCGCTATGCTATTCGCAGTGCGGGTTAGTTGGGCTTTTTAAGACAACTTAAAACTGGCGGAGAGGGAGGGATTCGAACCCTCGATACCTTGCGGTATGCCTGATTTCGAGTCAGGTACATTCGACCACTCTGCCACCTCTCCAGGTGCTAAATCATTAGCGGCGCGCATTCTACCAGCAAGGAGCAAACTCGTGAGACTTGTTACGTTGAAAAAACTGCTGAGCGGCTATCCTCGTCTAGTGAGCATCATGCTGTTGTGTGTCAACCTAGAAGGTTGTGACGCTCCTGTCGCAACGGCGGTTGCTCCGTGGCAGCAAGGTGAGTTGGTGGTGTTGGAAGATGCCGCGCAAGACAATAACGATAGTCAATTTAATCATCAATTAGCGGTGTTATTCGCAGCACATTTACACCTCACACTCAAAGTCATTCATAGCCCAGCAGCGCAAATTGCGGTGCAATTAAATGCGCATCAAGCGCATCTCGCCGCTTTCAGTTTGCGCAGCAATGAAGCGAGTTTAGGGCTGGTATTTGCGCCTAGTTTTGCCAGTGTTGCCGAGCAGGTGGTGGTGCATAGCGAGTTACCCCGCCCGCGCAGTTTGCACGATTTAACTTTGCTGCATCTGGTGGTGATTGAAGGCTCGGCGCAGCACAAAGCCTTGCAGCAACTTAAATTAACCGAGCCGCGCCTGACTTGGCAGACGCGCCGCACGGGTGATGTGGAAGACTTGCTCGACGAAGTGGCAAACACACAACTTGCTGCAACTTTGGCAAATCAAGAGCAATACGCCTTGGCGGGGAATTTTTACGATAATTTAATCGGCACGCCGCTACCGCAGTTAGAGCCTAGCCAGCTGGCATGGGGCTTTGCCACCGATGCAGATGCGAGCTTACGCGCGCAAGCTGAACAGTTTTTTGCCAGCATCAAACAAGATGGGCAGCTCAATAATTTGCTGGATCGTTACTACGGCTTTAATCAACGCTTATCACCCGTTGATGCAGCGAGTTTTATCGAGCAAATCGACCTTAACTTGCCGCGTTATCAAAAATTATTTGCAGAGGCGGCGCATTGGACAGGCTTTGATTGGCAGCTCCTCGCGGCACTCGCCTATCAAGAATCGCATTGGAATCCGCTCGCCACTTCCTTCACCAATGTGCGCGGCATGATGATGTTGACCGAAGAAACGGCCGACCAACTCAAGGTGGAAAATCGTTTAGATGCACGCGAGAGCGTGTTGGCGGGGGCGCGCTATTTGGCGAGTTTGCGCGATCGGTTACCTAATCAAATTGCCGAACCTGATCGCACTTGGATGGCACTAGCCGCCTACAACCAAGGCATGGGACATTTGGAAGATGCGCGCGTCCTCACACAGCGCATGGGCATGAATGCCGACCATTGGGCGGAGGTCAAACAATGGATGCCGAAGTTAACTCAAGCAATGCACCATCAGCAGCTCAAACATGGCTTTGCGCGCGGCGGTGAAGCGGTGATTTTGGTTGAGAACATTCGCAACTATTACGATATTTTGCAGCGCATCGCCCCCGCCAACCCCGCTGAAGAACAGTTACCTACGCCTTTTTATTCGCTGCTAGAAAGTCAGCAAAAAGTGCATTTGAATAACTTTACTCAACCACCTGCACACTAAGTTCGCGCTGCGCCAGCCACTGCAAATACTCCTCTATCGGCAAGGCTTTGGAGAAGTAATAACCTTGCAAAATATCCACACCCATCTCGCACAATAATTTTGCGGTCGCAGCATCTTCCACTCCTTCCGCGACACACTCCATTTCTAACGAGCGCGCAATGGCAATAATCGCATCGGCAATGGCGCGCCCATTTTTAAGATGAATGCGTTTGACGAAAGCGATGTCGAGTTTGATTTCGTTGGCAGGAATTTCATGCAACTGCGCTAACGATGAGTGCCCCACACCAAAATCATCCACCGCTATCCCAAAGCCTAACGCGTCTAATTCGGCAATGCGCTCACGCGCAAAATCGACATCCGACAATGCCACGCTTTCGGTAATTTCCAACATGATTTGGCTAGGCTTAATGTTCGCGCGCGCCAAATCATCGCAAAATTGCTGCACGATGTTGCTAGAAAATAATTGGCGTTTGGATAAGTTAATCGACAGGCGATGCCCCGTTGGCAATAGTGGTAACGCCTTGAGCGAATCTTGCCAAACCGATTGCCCCAGTTGGTCGATCAGCCCCATGCTTTCCGCCATTGGAATAAACACCGAGGGCGGGATCCAACCTTGTTCAGGTTCGTGCCAACGAGCCAACACTTCCGCACCGATAACGCGTCCTGTTTTGGCGCAAATCAATGGTTGTAGCCAGGCTTTAATTTCTTTATGTTTAATCGCTGTAGCTAAGCGACTTTGAATATAAAACGATTTGCGACCGGGCTCTTTCTTGGCGATCGCGTTAAAGAATTGGATGTTGTTGCGCCCCTGCGCTTTGGCATAAAACATCGCGCGATCGGCTTGCGATAACAGCATTTCGCTGTTGCTCGCATCGTCGGGATATACCGCAAAGCCACCGCTGAACGTGAACGGAAAATTGGTACCGTCGATGTCGATATTTTCTTGCGTGAGGCGCGCCAGTTTTTGACTAATCTCGCGCGCATCTTGCAGCGACTTTAAGTCGGGACACAAAATCACAAACTCATCGCCACCCCAGCGACACAAAGTGTCGGAGTTGCGCAATACGGTTTGCAAACGCTGCGTCACTTCTTTCAATAAGCGGTCGCCGACTTTGTGACCAAAATGATCATTGACTTGCTTGAAGTGATCGAGGTCGATAAAGCCAAGGGCAACGTGCATTCCGCCTCGTTCAGCACGCGGAATAGCCATTGCGATACGATCTTCGAGCAACACCCGATTGGGTAAATCGGTCAGTGCGTCGTGCAATGCCATGTGACTAATTTGGCGTTCTTTGAGATAAGTGCTAGAAATGTCGCGCACCACGCCGCGTATCGAATGCACGACACCATTTTTAGTGACGGGGGCGAAACGTCCTTCCACCCAAATATAGGCATCGCCACTCGCTTTGCTATTCAGCCGAAAGCGCAACATCACTTGCTGCTTCTGCTCGTGTACCAAGGCACTAAATTGCTCCAATACCAAATACACGTCTTCGCTATGCACGCAGCTTTCAAGGGAGCAATGCTGTAAATCAACATTACCCGTCAGCACTGTCCAAGCATCGGAAGCGCGCAGCAAAAAGCCTTCTGGCGTACATTCAATCACCGCATCTTGCAATAAGCTAATGGTCTGCAAATACACTTGTTGCTCTTCGTCACGCCGCCCTAGCTCATTGATATGCCCCTGCAAACGCGTGGTTAGTTGTGCAAAAATCGCTGCCAACTGCACGACTTCATCGTGCTCACCGCGTAGCGTTTTATTCAGCGTTAAATCGTACTGCGCCGCTAAATTGTGCATGTCTTGGTTGAGCGTCAAAATAGGGCGGGTGAGCAAGGTTACTAACCAACCCATCACGACCATCAACGTTAGCATTAACAAGCCTGTTAAGAGCAAGGCGCGTAGCACTTGGCGATTCGCCTCTGCTTGTAGTTGCGCTAAAGAATAGGTCACCAGCAAGTTGGCATATTTCACGCCGCTCTCACCTAGCGGTTGCACAATGATTAGTTCATCGCCAACGATATGTTGTTGTTGCCCACCGTTGTAGGGCTGGTTGGTCAACCACAGCGTGTTCGCCATAGGGAATGTGGAGTTAAGCGGATAACGCTGCGGGTGTGAACTCGTCAATACCTTGCCCGCATCATTTAGCAACACAATGCTGCTTAACTCAGGCTCGTCCATCGTCACTGACGGTGCTTCGGTTTCTTGAAAGGGCGCAACGATTAACTCATAGACCCGAAACTCATCGCCCAAACGTAACGGATCGAGCAGTACACGTTGATACAACTGCGTCAGCGCGGCGGCTTCGCTGCGCAAATCTTCGCGTGCAGTGTGATGTGCGAGATACGCCACATACAGCGCGCTAGACAACCCCGCTATGCTTATCAATAGCGCGCTGAGCAATAACAACTTGCTGCGCAAGGAAAATTTATTGAGTAACTTTTGCATGACTCTCTACTTTCTTCATCAAAGCGGCAACGCCATCAAATAATTTTTCATCGCCAGCAATAAATTTATCCAAGCCCATATAGCCCAATAGTGCGCGACCTTCGATGTCGCCATCCATTCCCAACAACACTGCACGTAATTTCTGCGCATCTTGCGCAGGCAAATGTGCACTGCTCACAAAGGGTGGGAAACCAAACGATGGTGATTGGCTCACCACCCGCGTGCGCGCGATAACGGCAGGATAAAAGCGCGCCATTTGCGCATATACATAGCCATCCACGCTCGCGCCCTGCACCAAACCGTTGGCAACGGCTGCGATACTTTTCTTATGTGAATAAGTAAACAGCATCTTATTAAAAAAAGTTTTAGGTTCTTCACCCAATGCCAGAATTTCCGACTCTGCAAACACATGTCCAGAGTTCGATTCGGGATCGGAATAGGCAAAACTTTTACCGCGTAAATCCGCCAAGGATTGCGTAGTGACATCGCTATTCGGCACGATTAAATAAGAGCGATACAACGGCTGCCCCTGCCACACCCCCACTGCCAACAAGCGTTGTGCTTGCGGGTAACGCAGATGGGGCACGGAACAAATCCAGCCTGCATCCAGTTTCCCGTCCGCCAAACCATCTATCATTTCGCGATAACTACGACGTTGCATAAACACCACAGGGCGTTGCAAATGTACTTCCAAATACTTTTGCCAACGTGCCACGACTTCTTGTTGCTCGCCCAACATCACCGCTGATAAAGCGAGATGCAAAGGTTGCGAACTCGATGTGCTGGGCGTTTGAGCATGAGCCAAATTTATCCCTAACAACACAACCAGCAGAATTTTCCACATCGCAGCACCCTAAGCAAAAGAGCAGCATTATAACGACCCCATTAGCTGCGTGCCTTTGTAATAAGAGCCGCGCGTGTTCACCTAGCAGCAGATGACAACACACTAAAAAACTCCTTGAGTCACACCAAACCGTCATGGCAATGTCATAATTACCAGCTATCATTTTTAACCCTTAAGGAGCAAGCAACATGGCAAGAAACGTACAGTGTGTGAAGCTAGGTCGTGAAGCAGAAGGTCTGGATCGGCTGCCCTATCCAGGCCCTTTAGGTCAGCGCATTTTTGACAGCGTCTCTAAAGAAGCCTGGCAAGGTTGGATCAAACATCAAACCATGTTGGTGAATGAGAATCGTTTGAATTTGGCTGATTTAGCCGCACGCAAATACCTCGCCGCACAAATGGAAAGCTACTTTTTTGGTGGCGCGACCGATGCGGTTCAAGGCTACGTTGCCCCAGCTAAATAAGACGCGAGCTGCTCCACACCCAGCGTGTGGGTTCGCTACTCGCGCCAATCTCATCGAAAGTTTTCCTTGAATAAAAATTCCGCTCCGCAACTCTTTCTTAATCGCGAACTCGCTTTGTTGGCATTCAATCGGCGCGTGCTTGCGCTCGCCGAAAATGCTGGGTTGCCTTTGCTGGAACGCTTTAAGTATTTGTGTATCGTCAGCAGCAATCTTGATGAATTTTTTGAGATCCGCGTGGCAGGATTAAAAGAACAAGTGAAGTTGGGCATCACTACGCTCAGCGCAGATGGCATGAGCGCGCAGCAAACTTTGGGTGTGGTGCGCGAACAAGCGCATCAGCTCATCACCCAGCAATACCAATTATTCAACGACAAACTCACGCCAGCGTTAGCCCAAGCAGGCATTAAATTCTTGCGCCGCACGCATTGGAACGAGGCGCAGCGCGCTTGGGTGCGAGATTATTTTCTGCGCGAAGTGATGCCAGTGTTGACCCCGATCGGTCTCGACCCTGCTCATCCGTTCCCGCGCGTATTGAATAAAAGTTTGAATTTTGCGGTGGAGCTACAAGGCAAAGATGCCTTTGGTCGCAACTCGGCACGCGCCATTGTGCAAGCTCCGCGCGTGTTGGCACGAGTCATTCCGATGCCGCCTGAAGTCAGCGGTTGCGAACATGGCTTTGTGTTTTTATCGTCGATTATTCACGCTCATGTGGATGAATTATTTGGCGGCATGGAAGTGTTGGGCTGCTTTCAATTTCGTGTCACACGCAACAGCAATTTGTTCGTCGATGACGAAGAAGTGAAAAATCTACGCTTGAGTTTGCAAGGCGAATTGCCGCAGCGACACTTTGGCGACGCGGTGCGTTTGGAGATTGCCGATAACTGTTCGCCGCAGATCGCCACCATGTTGATTAAAGAATTAGGCTTGTCGGGCGCGGATGAATTTCGCGTGCATGGCCCAGTGAATTTAGTGCGCTTGATGGACATTCAAGGCTTGGTTGATCGCGCTGATTTGAAGTTCGCCACATTTACGCCGAGCGTACAGCCGACCTTGCAGAAGAAGGGCTCGGATATGTTCAAGGTCATCCGCAAAGGTGACGTGTTGCTGCATCATCCGTATCAATCGTTTAAGCCCGTGATTGATTTTATTCAGCAAGCCGCGAGCGATCCGCAAGTGGTGGCGATTAAGCAAACCGTGTATCGCACGGGTGCCGATTCAGCATTGATGGAAGCACTCATCGCCGCCGCTAAACGCGGCAAAGAAGTCACCGTGGTGGTGGAATTGCTGGCGCGTTTTGATGAAGAAGCCAACATCAATTGGGCGAACAAGCTGGAAGAGGTGGGCGCGCATGTAGTGTACGGCGTGGTCGGGCATAAGACTCACGCCAAGATGCTGATGGTGGTGCGCCGCGAAGACGGCAAACTGCGTCGCTACGCACATCTGGGCACAGGTAATTACCACCCGCGCACCGCCACGCTCTATACCGATTTCGGCTTGTTTACTTGTCACGAACAAATTTGCGCTGATGTAAACGAAGTGTTTGCGCAACTCACCAGCCTAGGCAAAGCGCGCACCCTGCATCATTTATGGCAATCGCCGTTTAGCCTGCACAGCCAAGTTATTGCGGCGATACAGCGCGAAACCGCACATGCGCGCGCGGGCAAACCCGCTCACATCATCGCCAAAATGAACGCGCTGCTCGAAGCGGACACCATCCACGCACTATACGAAGCCTCGCAAGCAGGCGTGAAAATTGAGCTGCTCATACGCGGTGTTTGCGCGTTGCGTCCTGGCGTAAAAGGCTTGTCGGAAAACATCCGCGTGCGTTCTGTGATTGGTCGATTTTTGGAGCATTCGCGCATCTATTATTTCCGCAACAACTTAGCCTACGACGTGTATTTAGCGAGTGCCGATTGGATGGATCGAAACTTTTTCCGCCGCATCGAAGTGGCATTCCCTATCCTTGATAAAAAGCTTAAAAAACGCGTACTGGATGAAGGACTGAAAATTTATTTACGCGACAATATCGCGGCATGGGAAATGGACGGTGCGGGCAATTACAAGCTTAAACATGCCCCGCGCAGCAAACCACTCAATGCTCAAAGCGCGCTGTTAAAACAATTAAGTAAAAGTTTTGTGGCTCAATAAAAACCCCGTCATTCGAGTTGCATGACGGGGTTTTTAGTCGCGAACAGCCAAGATTTTTTAGTGCTTTTTAGGGCGACCCGTGGCAATTTTTTCGAGCTTGCTAAACACGGTTTTCATCTCTGCCATTTCCAGCAACGACAACATCAACAAGCCTGCGCGCAACACTTCACTCTTCTTCACAGGCATCCCTGCTTTAGCACACGCGACTTTAATGTCAGCGATTTTTTGATACTCAGCTTCTGGCATGGTGAAACTATCGCGCGTTACTTTTGGTTTGGCGGCTTTCTTAACTTTCTTCACCGTAGATACTTTTTTGTCCGCGCGTTTTGCCGTTGCTTTTGCACTAGGCTTCGCTGCTGTGGGCTTGCTAGTAGTGACTTTTTTTACTTCAGGCAGCTTTGTCGCTTTGCTTTTATCGGCAACAGGTTCAGTTTTTTTAGGGTTTTCAGTAGTCATATTATTTCCTTTTTTATAATCAGGAGAAACAGTGTATATAGTATATTTAGATTTGTGAATTGTAATAATTGACTTGCCGTAAGTGAACCGACGAAAGGGAGCGCGACATGGAATTGATTTTATGGCGACACGCCGAGGCGGCCGACAGCTCGCCTGATATGGCTAGGGAATTGACGGCTAAAGGTCAGCTGCAAGCACAAAAAATGGCGGCGTTTTTGCAGCAACATTTGCCTGCTGATGCGCGCATTTTAGTCAGTCCCACCACGCGTACCCGACAAACGGTTGCGGCCCTCAATACAAAATTTACCATCGTCAACAGCCTCGCACCGAACGCTTCTGCGCACGCAATTTTGCAAGCCGCACGCTGGCCGAACGGACTAGCCCGTTTCCCTCATCCCAACCTTCCCCCAGCGGGGGAAGGAGCAAACGCATCGCTACGCGAGCATAAAAATCTTGGTAACGATTGCGTGCTGATTGTCGGCCATCAGCCCACGCTAGGTGCTGTTGCCAGTCTGTTGCTTGGTAGTGCGGAAAATTCCTTGAGCATTAAAAAAGGCGCGGTGTGGTGGTTCAACCGCCGCGAACGCGACGACTCAGCGCAGACCACGTTGCGCTTAGTGATTGCGCCCGACATGCTGGCCTGAACTTTGTAGGATGAAATGGGTTGGTAGGAGGCCGATTTATCGGGTGATAGCTGCATCAAAAACATCGCTCGATAAATCGAGCTCCTACAACAGCTTTTTAGTCTTGTCTTAAAACCTAGGAGCACATCATGTTTGAATCCGCTGAATTAGGTCACACCATTAGCAAAACTACTTACGAAAAAGCCTTACCAAAGTTACGCGAGGACTTGCTCAACGCGCAATTTGAATTGGCGCAACACGCCAAGTTTCCTGTGATTATTTTGGTCAGTGGCGTGGATGGGGCAGGCAAGGGCGAGACCGTGAACCTGCTCAACGAATGGATGGATCCGCGCCATATTCAAGTTCACGCTATGGCAGAACACAGCGACGAAGAACGTCAGCATCCTGCCATGTGGCGGTACTGGCGCGCGCTGCCGCCGAAAGGAAAAATTGGCGTATTTTTTGGCTCGTGGTACACCGCGCCCATCGTTGAACGCAGCCTAGGCAAAACCCGCAACAGCCAATTAAATCAAAGCATCCATGCCATCAATCATTTTGAAACGATGTTAACTCAGGAAGGCGCACTCATCATCAAGCTGTGGTTTCATTTGTCCAAAGCAGCGCAAAAACAACGCTTAAAATCGTTAGAAAAAAATCCTAAAACACATTGGCGCGTTACCGCACAAGATTGGAAAAATTACCAACGCTACGATAAGTTTCGTAAAGTTTCCGAACATACTTTGCTCGCCACCAGCAACGAACACGCGCCTTGGCATGTGATTGAAGGCGTGGATACGCGTTATCGCAGCCTCACCGCTGGGCAAATTATTTTGGCCGCCTTGCAACACCGCTTAAATAAAAAATTGCTCCCTGCTCCCATCGCTGCTGCGCCTTTCACCGCTGCGCTGGACGCGCTGGATTTGTTCGATAAACTGGATATGACGCAGGCACTCAGCGATAAAAAATTTGCCGCGCAACTCGAAAAATATCAGGGCAAATTAAATCTGCTTACGCGCGATGCGCGCTTCGCTAAGCTGTCTGTTGTCGCGGTATTTGAAGGCTCGGATGCGGCAGGCAAGGGCGGCGCGATACGTCGTATTACTGGCGCGCTCGATGCGCGTCATTACCGCACCGTGCCGATTGCTGCGCCGACCGAAGAAGAGCGCGCCCAACCGTATTTGTGGCGATTTTGGCGGCACGTTCCGCGCACGGGACGCTTCACTATTTTTGATCGCTCTTGGTATGGGCGCGTGCTGGTGGAGCGCGTGGAAAAGTTTTGCAGCCCAGCCGACTGGATGCGCGCTTACAACGAGATAAATGACTTTGAAGAACAGCTCATCGAGCATGGCGCGTTGGTGATTAAATTTTGGCTGACGGTTACGCCCGATGAGCAATTACGCCGCTTTCAAGCACGCGAAAAAATTGGCTTCAAACGCTTCAAAATTACCGCCGATGATTGGCGTAATCGCGAACGCTGGGACGATTATCAAACAGCGGTATGCGACATGGTGGACCGAACCAGTACCGACATTGCGCCTTGGACGATTGTGGAAGCTAACGACAAAAATTTCGCGCGCATCAAAATTCTCAAAGTCTTATGTAGCCGTATTGAAGCAGCGTTGCGGGAGGTGGGTTAAGACGCTTCCGTTGCCTCAGGAGTCGTGGTTTTGCCGTGTAAATCACAGTAATTCGCGACCTGAATAAAGTCCGCAACACTCAAATTTTCGGCGCGTAGTTGTGGGTTAATTGCCAGCGCGGCGAAGTCTGCTTCTTGCAAAATTTGGCGCAAAGTATTGCGCAGTGTTTTGCGCCGTTGCCCAAATGCCATGCTGACAATCGCGGCAAATAACTTTTCATTGCGCACCAAAATTTGCTCTTTAGGCAGCGGAATCATGCGCACGATGGCGGAGTCCACTTTGGGTGCAGGGCGGAATGATGCGGGCGGCACATCGAGCAGTTTTTCCATTACAAAACGATATTGCAGCATCACCGATAGCCGTCCATATGCGGGCGTGGAATGCGCTGCGACCATGCGTTCGACTACTTCGTTTTGCAACATAAAGTGCATGTCGGTGATGCGCGCACTAAAGCGCGTGAAGTGAAATAACAGCGGCGTGGAAATGTTGTAGGGCAGATTACCAACGATGCGCAGCGGCGCGCCCAAAGTCGCAAAATCAAACTCCAACGCGTCGCCCGCATGAATAATCAGCTTGGTTTTTTCGTGCTCTTGTGGATAGTCGTTGTGCAAGTGCGCAATGATGTCGCGGTCGATTTCGACCACATGCAAATGATTTAATTGTTTGAGCAAGGGGCGCGTTAGCGCGCCTAAACCTGGCCCGATTTCAACCATATGGTCGGCAGCTTGCGGACGGATGCACGCCACGATGTCGGCGATGATGGATTGATCGACCAAGAAGTTTTGCCCGAATTGTTTTTTAGCTTTATGACTCATTTACAAACCTTTTTATCTTCCGCAGATGAACGCCGATTAAAATCACTAAAAAATTTCTGGTGTTATGTTTTTAATCTGTGCGAATCTGCGTAATCTGCGGACAAAAAATAACTATCTCATTCCGCAACTCGCCATTTGTTTAGCCACTGCAATCGCTTCCAACAAGCTGCCGCAATCAGCTTTGCCTGTTCCTGCCAAATCTAATGCAGTGCCGTGATCGACCGAGGTGCGAATAATTGGCAAGCCTAGCGTGACGTTTACGCCCGCACCAAAACTCGCGTGCTTCAACACGGGCAATCCTTGGTCGTGATACATGGTTAGCACTGCGTCGCAGTGCGCCAGCTTGTGCGGTGTAAATAGCGTGTCGGCAGGCAACGGTGCGCTGACCTCCATGCCCGTTGCGCGCAATTTATCCAGCACAGGCATCATCACCTCGATTTCTTCGCGTCCTAAATAGCCGCCTTCGCCTGCGTGCGGATTGAGTCCCGCCACCAAAATACGCGGCACGGCAATGCCAAAACGCTGTTGCAAATCGCGCTGCAAAATCAGTAATACTTTTTCTAATAATGGTTGCGTAATTGCATCGGCAACGTCGCGCAGCGGTAAATGCGTGGTCGCTAACGCAACGCGCATTCCACCGCCGACTAACATCATCACCACCAACGGCGTGGCAGTTTGCTCGGCTAAAAATTCGGTGTGTCCAGTGAAGGCGATGCCCGCATCGTTGATGATGCCCTTGTGCACTGGCGCAGTAACCATACCTGCAAATTCGCCTGTCACACAGCCTTGCAGCGCGCGACTTAAGGTGGCCAAAACGTAGTGGCTGTTGGCTGCGTTTAACACCCCTGCCACAGCGGGTACGGCAAGGGGAATATGGATGACGTGTAGCATCGGATGTGCTGCCGCAAGGCGCGGACTATTGCCATGCGCAACCTCGCAAATCTCTACGCTTAAGCCCAGTTGCGCAGCGCGTTGTTGCAATAAAAATTTATCGGCGATGCACAATAAATGCTGACCTTGCGCGGCGAGTTGCAGGCATAAATCAGGGCCGATGCCAGCAGGTTCGCCGCAGGTGATGACTAATGGAGACATGGATTATTGCGGGTAATCGACAAAAGCGCGGTCGCGTAATTGGCGCAACCAATCTTGATATTGCTCGTCGGATTTGAATGTGCCAATCGCAATGCGCGCTTGTTGGCGTTTTTGTTGCACGCTGACATCGGTATCGCGGCGTTCTAAAACTTGAATTAAATGCCAGCCAAATTGGGTTTGCACCGCGCCGATTTGCTGCACCGCCAATTTGTTCATCGCTTCTTCAAATTCGCTCACGGTTTGCCCAGGCGACAACCAATCTAAATCCCCGCCCGCTTGCGCGCTGCCGTCTTCAGAATACTTCTTGGCTTGTTCGGCAAAATCCGCACCTGCCTCGATGCGTTGCTTAATTTCCATGATGCGTTTTTTCGCTTCGGCTTCAGGCACGATTTGGCTGGTCTTAATCAAAATATGGCGCGCGTGGATTTGCGTAATCACCACGGGCGCATTACCTGTACGTTTTGCGATTAACTTCAAAATATGAAAACCATTGGGGCTTTGCAACACGGGCGTGGTTTGCCCCGCTGTTAAGTTTTGCAACGCTTCATTAAAACTAGGTGGCAGACGATCGCTGCCACGCCAGCCTAAATCACCGCCTTTGAGCGCGTCTTTGGCATCAGAGCTGCCTGCGGCAACTTGCGCGAAATCCGCGCCTTTTTGTAATTGTTGATAGGCTAATTCGGCGCGCGCACGGCTGGCTTTAATTTTCTCGGCACTGGCTTGTTCGGGAATGACCACCAAAATATGCGCCAAATGGAATTCGCTCTTAGCCCCATTTTGCTTAGATTGATTGGCTAAGTAGTTATCGACTTCCGCATCACTGATGATTACTTTGCTGTCGATTTCACGTTCACGCAAACGGGTGTAAAGCATTTCGTTACGCATCTCGTCGCGGAATTTTTCATAGTCCATGCCATCCGCCAATAGCTTTTCACGCAGCTCGGATACGCCCGCCAGTTTATTTTGTTCAATGATACGATTGATAGATAAATCCAACTGTCCTTCGTCCACGCGCACGCCAGTTTCTTTAGCGTATTGCAATTGCAGCAAGTCAATAATCATGCGTTCCAACAATTGCTTTTCTAAGCCTTGCGCATCGGGTAACGGCGTACCTTGTTTCTTTAATTGCTTAATGGTGCTGCGCAATTTTTCGTCCAGCTCTAAGCGCGTGATGACATCGCTATTCACCACCGCGACCACTGCGTCTAATTTTTCCGTAGGCGCGGCATCGTTGGCAAATGCCGCAGGAGTCAGCCAAACACTGGCAAGCAAACAAAAAGAAATCAGGCGCATAAAAGCTTTCAATTAAGGGAGGGGGGCGGAGTTGCGATCATTTAATTTGCTATAGCCAGGCACGCTTTTACGCAACACGGCTAACGGGTCAGAGCCCACTTGCAAGAAATCATTGAGTTCGAGTTGTACAAAAAAACCAGTATTGGTTTGATTGAGCGCGGTGGTGAAATGTTGCGCCACCAAGCGTAGCGTCCAGCAGTCCTGATTATACTCAAGCCCCGCCAGCGAATCTAACAAGCGCGAGTCTTGATAGGAATAATTCCAACGTCCCACGGTGTACCACTTGCCCGTCAGCGGCCATTGCGTCGAGACATCAATCAGGCGCGTGGTATTACGCAAAAAACGATAGCCCACATTCAAGGTTTTGCCAGGCTCTGGGCGATAGCGCGCACCTACGTTGTAGCGTTGGATATTTGCCGCATTCGGGTTGTATTGAAACTCGCTATCGAGATGCCACTGCCGCGATGCCTGACTAGAAATCGCCATCAGCACATCGGATTTTGAGGTGCTAGCGTTAGCGGGCGTAAGCAAATTCACTTGCGGGGCAATAAAGCTGAATCGCTCTGCCAGCGTGACCTTGAGACGCTCCGCACCGCTGGCTTGATTGATGATGCGACTGGTCGTTGCCAAGGTCAGTTGGTTGGCATCGCCGATACGGTCATTCCCAAAAAAACGATTCTCGGTAAAAATTTGTGCAAAATTAAAGTCCGCTTGTGCCGAATCAAAGTTAGGCAATAAGTCTTGTTTGCGATACGGGATATACACATAAAACGCGCGCGGCTCTAAGGTTTGAATGTAGTCATCGTTGAGCACCTTGGTGTCGCGCTCAAACGCCACACCACTATCCAAACTGACAATCGGCACGCTGCGTGTGGCATTAGGCAATGCCGTCGTGTTGTTGGTGTTCAACACATATTGCGTGTTGTGCAAACCGACTTTGGGCGTGACATAAAAGGCGGGCTCACTCACCAGCGGATAGCTTGCCTGCGGATACATCACCAAGCGATTACCGCCCACCAAAGCGGGATGTTTGAACGCGACAAATTCATTATTGAGCGAGACATTGATGTCGTTCCAGTTGCGCTGCGTAGTCGCAGTAACTTGGGGCAACCGCGCGTACGGCACCACAATCGGCGCGAGCGGATCTTGCAAAGTTTGGTAGCGTTGTGCGCGCGCCACGGCCGTCCAATTGGGCGACAAATAATTCAAACTGATGTCTTGCAACAAGTTGACTTGTGAGGTCGCGGCTACCGCCGAACCTAAATCACGAAAATAGGCATTGTCGGCGGCGCGATTGAAATTGAGATTGGCACTGAAGCCATCGCCTATCGCTTGCGCATGACGCATGGCGAAGCGGCTGCGATTGATACGGCTGACTTGATCGCCTTGCAACGTGTCGGCATGAATTTCGCCGTTATAGCCCGCGCCTAAATAACGCAGCTCGTTGTTGTATTGCACGCCGCGTTTTTGTAGATAACGCGGTGCTAACGTGGCATCAAAATTGGGCGCGATATTCACATAGTAGGGCAGCGTCAACTCGGTCCCATTGTTCACCGTGCTACCAAAATCAGGTGATAAAAATCCCGACTTACGCGCATCGGTGAGCGGGAAATCCATCCACGGCGTATAGACAAACGGCACACCTTTGAACTGCACATAAGCATTGGTTGCGGTGCCTAATTGCTCAACCTTATCCAAATCCAAATTGCCCATACGCAGCAGCCAATCATCGTTGCCTACGGGACAGGTGGTATAGCTCGCACCATCCAAGTTGTAATGCTGCTTGTCCACGATGTGCATTTGTTTGGCACTGCCACGCGCGCCATTTTCGGTGAAATAAAACTCTGGCTGAGTCAGCTCGCCGCGTTGACTCTCTAAGTTGTATTGCAAACGCGGGCCACTCATCTGGTTGCCATCTTCTTCGACAACCACGCCGCCCTCGGCCTGCAACTCGCCGCTGTCTTGCTGATAGTTCAACTGGTCTGCGCGTATTGTTTGCCCGCCTTGTTTGAGAATCGCGTTACCTGTCGCTTGTAAAGACTTGCCTTTTTGTCCCGTCAAGTTATCCGCCTCAATTTCAGTCGGCGCGAGCGGGTCTGCGGCTTTTTTTGGCGCGGCACGACTAGTCGTGCCTGGCATCGCTGCGTAGGCGGAGGCACTGGCGAATAAGGCAATGAATAATAAGGAGGGGGATAAACGCATTCGGTGCAGGATTTATAAACGGAGGTGCTAAAATCGGCTGATTTTATCATTAACTACGAGCCTGCCACGATGCAACGTCAACAACTCTTAAGCACTTGGCTTACCAGCCTGTTTCCCAACGCGTCTTTCACGCTTGCCCCCGCCTCCGCCGATGCCAGTTTTCGGCGTTATTTTCGTGCCACGTTTGCCGATGGCACAACACGCATCGTCATGGACGCACCGCCCGAACATGAAGACTGCCGCCCGTTTTTGCATGTTGCCAGCCTGTTTGAAGCAGCAGGTGCGCATGTGCCACACGTTTATGCGCAAGACTTAGCGCAAGGATTTTTGCTGTTGTCCGACTTGGGCAACACCACATATTTGCAAGCCTTAAATGCCACCACGGCGAAGTCGCTGTACGCCGCTGCCACCGACGCGCTGATTAAAATTCAGCTCGCCAGCGACGCTCAAGAATTGCCACCTTACGATGAAGCCTTGTTGCGCCGCGAGCTAAATTTATTTCCCGATTGGTACATCGCGCAGCATTTAGGCGTGACCTTGAGCGCGCATCAGCACAGCAAGTTAGAAGAAGTGTTCGCACGCATCGTCAAAAATAATCTGGCGCAGCCGATGGTGTATGTGCATCGCGATTTTCATTCGCGCAACTTGATGGTGGTTGATGCAAATACAGGCGTAATCGACTTTCAAGATGCGGTGTTCGGGCCAATTACTTACGACCTCGCGTCCTTATTCAAAGACGCGTACATCCGTTGGGAAGAAGCCGACGTGATGGACTGGCTGATTACTTATTGGGAGCGTGCGCGCGCGGCGGGGTTGCCTGTCCATGCGGATTTTGGCGAGTTTTATCGCGACTACGAGATGATGGGTGCGCAACGTCATATCAAAGTGCTGGGCATTTTTGCGCGCCTGGCGATACGCGACGGCAAAACGGGCTACCTGAAAGACATGCCGCTGGTGATGGATTATTTGCGTCGTGCTTGCGTGCGTTACATCGACTTAAAACCGCTGTTGAACATTTTGGATGAACTCGAACCGCAGATTAAACATGCGGATTTTTTGGTTTAATC
This sequence comes from Gallionella sp., assembly GCA_036171695.1. Taxonomy (GTDB): domain Bacteria; phylum Pseudomonadota; class Gammaproteobacteria; order Burkholderiales; family Gallionellaceae; genus Gallionella. Next base: position 119,672 of record JAVHRN010000082.1, on the reverse strand, counting down.
ATTCATTCAAACCATCCCCTTATCCAACTTTCCTCCGCCAGCGGGAGAAAGAGCAAATGAGAAAGGCATTTATTTTATGCGCGCAATGATTTTAGCGGCGGGGCGCGGCGAACGGATGCGCCCTTTGACTGACCACACCCCCAAACCCTTGCTGCAAGTGGGCGGCAAGCCACTCATCGTGTGGCATATCGAACGCTTAGTCGCGGCGGGCATCACTGACTTGGTTATCAATCACGCGCATCTTGGTGCGCAAATTGAAGCCGCACTAGGCGACGGAAAAACTTGGGGCGCACGCATTCAATACTCACGCGAGACCGCCGCGCTAGAAACGGCAGGCGGGATTGCTAATGCGCTGCCGTTACTCACAAACGCTCAACACCCCCTATCCAACTTTCCCCCGCCAGCGGGAGAAAGGGCAAACGAGAAAAACACTGTTGAATTATTTGTCGTAGTCAATGGCGATGTTTTTTGCGACTACGATTTTGCGCAACTGCACACCCATGCCGCGCAGATGCAAGCGCAGCAAGACTTAGCGCACTTAGTCTTAGTCAACAATCCGCCGCAACATCCGTACGGCGATTTCGTCCTACAGGACAACCGTATTGTTCCCGAATCTCGAATCCTGAATCCTGAATCCCGAATCCCGAATCCCCAATCCTGCCTTTTGACTTTCTCAGGTATCGGTCTCTATCATCCGTCGCTTTTTGCTCACATCACTGCTGGCACAAAAGCTCCGCTTGCGCCGTTATTACGCGAGCAAATCGCGCTGAAAAGAGTCAGCGGCGAACATCATCAGGGCGGGTGGGTCGATGTCGGCACACCCGAACGATTAACTGAACTCAACGCACAATTACGCCATGAATAAAATTTACGCTGCCCGCCGCCACGCCTTGTTAAACCAGATGCAACAAGGCATTGCCATCATTCCCACCGCGCCCGAAATGCTACGCAATGGCGACGCGCATTACGCCTATCGCTTCGATAGTAGCTTTTATTATTTGACTGGATTCGCCGAGCCTGAAGCGGTCTTGGTGCTGATTGCGGGCGATGCAAAAAATAGCGCAGCGCAGTCGATTTTGTTCTGCCGCGAAAAAAATATCGAGCGCGAAATTTGGGACGGACATCGCGCAGGACCCGACGGCGCGCGTGAACAATTTGGCTTTGATGCGGCTTTTCCGATTGCGCAATTAGACGAAAAATTAGTTGAACTGATGGGTAATCAGCCCGCGCTGTTTTACCCGCTAGGCGCAGATGCAGCATGGGATGCGCGGCTATTGAAATTGCGCGCGGCAGTGCAAGAAAAATCGCGTAGCGGCGTGCGTGCCCCCGATGAATTGCGCGACGTGCGCAAGCTCATTAACGAACTGCGCTTATTCAAAGACGAGCACGAATTAACCTTGATGCGCCGCGCCGCCGCGATCTCCTGCGGCGCACATCAACGCGCCATGCAATTCACTCGCGCAGGACAATTTGAATATCAAGTCGAAGCCGAATTACTGCACGAATTTTGCCGTCACGGCGCGCGCGATGCGGCCTACACCAGCATCGTCGCGGGCGGCGCGAACGCCTGCACGCTGCACTACATCGAGAACAACGCAACACTCCATGACGGCGATTTATTGCTGATAGATGCGGGCTGCGAATTTCAAGGTTACGCCTCCGACATCACGCGCACTTATCCCGTCAACGGCAAATTTTCTGCCGCGCAACGCGATGTTTACGAGGTGGTGTTAGCCGCGCAAGCCGCCGCCATCCATGCCGCAAAAATTGGACAACATTGGAACGCTCCACACGAAGCCGCGCTGCGTGTTTTAGCGCAAGGTTTTATCGACCTGAAAATGTGTCACGGCACGCTGGATGGCGTGCTGGAAAGCGGCAGCTACAAACAGTTTTACATGCACCGCACTGGGCATTGGCTAGGGCTAGACGTACACGATGTCGGCGATTACAAAATCAATGACGATTGGCGCGGGCTGCAAGCGGGCATGGTGCTGACCGTCGAACCCGGCTGCTACATTCGCCCCGCCGACAACGTGCCCAAAGCCTTATGGAATATCGGCATCCGCATCGAAGACGATGTGGTAATTACCGCGACAGGCAACGAAATTTTGACGCTCGCCGCACCGAAAACAGTGAGCGAAATTGAAGAGGTAATGCGCCATGACCACTAAGCCTACTTTAGGTCGTGCTACGTTTGGCGTAACCCTGCCGAAAATTGCAAGCCAACAGCTTTTGAAGCGAAAAGTGGCAGGCGTGTGGTGAGTAAAGCTAATCATTTAGGGTTGGGCGAGGTAACGCGGGTGAGTGCGACGAAAAGAATCGCCCACAAAAAAACGAGGTGAAAACATGTCTGAAAATTTAGCAGCGACGATAGATTACGACCTCGCCATTATCGGCGGTGGCCCGGTGGGGGCGGCACTGGCATTGGCGTTGCGCGCTAGTGGCTTAAAAATTTGCGTGTTGGAAGCGCGTGCGGAAAACGTGGCGAACAGCGACGCGCGCGCGCTGGCATTGTCGTATGGCAGCCGTTTGTTGTTGGATAAATTGCAAGTGTGGGATGCGCTGCGCGAGGTGTCTGCGATACGCACCATTCATATTTCGCAGCAAAAAACTTTTGGTCGCGCGCTGCTAAAAGCGGCGGAATTAGACGTGTCTGAGCTGGGTTATGTGTTGCCCTATCCCGTCTTGCAAGCGGCATTAGAGCAAGGCTTACGTGCGGGTGCGGTCGAAATAAAATACGCTGCACGCGTCAGCGAATTACGCGGCTCGTTGGATGAAGCAGAAATTTTTTATCAGCAAGATGGCGTAGCAAAATCGTTGCGCACGCGTCTTGCCGTGGTTGCCGATGGCGGTAAATTATTAGCCACGCAACATCCGCCCGAAGTGCGCGACTACGGGCAAAGCGCGCTGATTACGCATGTGCGTTGCTCGGCATTGCAGGCGCACACGGCGTTTGAACGCTTTACGCCGCATGGTCCGTTGGCGTTGTTGCCGTTCAAAGAGGGTTACGAATTAGTTTGGACGGCGGCGCATGAAGTTGCGCAGGAAATGTTGAGCTGGGACGACGCAAAATTTCTAAGTGAATTGCAGCAACAGTTTGGCGCACGCGTTGGTGAATTTACTCACGTTGGCAAACGCAGTTGCTTCGCGCTGGGACTGAAACGCGCACCTCAACAAACGCCGCAGCCGCATGTGTTGTTGCTCGGTAATGCCGCGCAAACGCTGCATCCTGTGGCGGGGCAGGGGTTTAACTTAGGGCTGCGCGATGCGTGGGAATTGGCCGAAATTATTTTAGAGGGTGGCAGTGCAGAGTTGGGCGACGAGGCGATGCTGGCAAATTATCGCGCCACGCGTCGTTTAGATCGCGAGGCTGGCATCCGTTTTACCGATAGCTTGGTGCGCTTGTTTTCTAACGATATGCCGCTGCTCAATGGCGCGCGCGGAGCGGCTTTAACGGCGTTGGATTGTTTGCCATTCGCCAAGACTTTCGTGGCGAAACGTATGATGTTTGGTGCCAATGGCTAATGCTGCAAAATGCGCCTGCTTCGCCTATACTTCGCGCGCTCAAAAATAAAGGATGAATATGAAAACCAAATACTTACTTGCTTTGCTGTGTGTTGCGCCATGCTTGGCGCACGCTGATCTATACAAACAAGTTGATGCGGACGGGCATGTGACATATTCCAGCGCACCATTAAAGGGCGGCAAAAAAATTTATTTAGAGCCGCTGCCAACCATGCAGCCCTTGGCTAAAACACGCAGCAATAGTCCGAGTAGCTTCCCTAAAGTGGATGACGAGGTACAAAAAGGTCGCGACGATACGCGCCGTAAAATTTTGCAAGATGAGCTCGCTACTGAGCAAAAACTTCTCGCGGAAGCCCAACAAAATCAATCCAAAGCAGCAGATCAACCGCAAGGTAATTTTGTCGCGAATGGTAAAGCTATGCACAATGCCGCCGTCGCCGAAGAGTACGCAGCGAATGTAGCCAAGCAAAATGAGCAAGTCTCACTGCATCAAAAAAACATCGACGCGTTGAACGCCGAATTAGCCAAATTAAAGTAATACTGTTCATGGCATGGAACGTGCTGAAGGGTTTCTAGCGGTTGAAATATCTAAGCAAGACAAGGAACGAACAAAAAATTGCGACGACGCATATATGCAATATGTTAGGAGTATTTTTTTGTGAGTAACGCCGTATTGCGACGAGATTTCAATTGATAGAGACCCTTTAATAACGATCATCATGCCTAATATCTCTCCGTTTACCTTTGAAGCCCTCGCCACTGCGGTCATCCTCGTTGACAACGAGGCGCGTATTGCCTATCTCAATCCCGCTGCGGAAAATTTATTCGAGCTTAGTCGCAGCCAGTTGTTAGGGCACGCGGTGTTACAGGTGTTCAGCCACACCGAGCAACTCGCCAGCGCGATGCAGCAAGCCTTGCACAGCCGCGCCAGTTTTATCGAGCACGACATGCTGCTAGGCACACCCACGCAAACCAAGCTGCATCTGCGTTGCGCGGCGACCCCACTCGATAGCACTGGCTTATTGTTAGAGTTTCATTTGATTGATCGCACGCTAAAACTGGCGCGTGAAGAACAGATGTTGGATCAGACCCAAGCGAATCGTTTGCTGTTGCGCAACCTCGCGCACGAGATTAAGAATCCGCTCGGTGGCATACGCGGCGCGGCACAGTTGTTGGAACAAGAATTCGATAAACCCACCTTGCGCGAATACACCCAAGTCATCATCCAAGAGGCGGATAGATTGCGCGGCTTGATGGAAAAATTGCTCACGCCCCAAACCAGTGCGCAACATAGCGCGGTCAATATCCATGAGGTTTTAGAGCGCGTGCGCAGCGTGGTGCTGGCGGAATTGCCCGACGGATTAAGCGTGCAACGCGATTACGACATTAGCTTGCCGCCGCTCATTGGCGATAAAGAGCAGCTCATCCAAGTGATGCTCAACATTGTGCGCAACGCCGCACAAGCCATGCAGGGCAAAGGAAATATCATCTTGCGCACGCGCATCGCACGGCAAATTACGCTGATACGTCGCCGTCATCGCTTAGCGATTTTGGTCGAAATTATCGACAACGGCCCTGGCATTGCGCCCGAATTACGCGACACGATTTTTTATCCCTTGGTATCGGGACGCGCCGATGGGCATGGCTTAGGTCTGACCTTGGCGCAAGATTTTGTCAGCCAACATCACGGCACGATTGCCTTTGATAGCGAAGTTGGACGGACGTGTTTTAGCGTCATGCTGCCCTTGCCTTAAGCGCAAAATTTTTGAATTGACCTAAGGATTTTTAATGAACTCTGTTTGGATTATTGACGACGATCGTTCGATACGTTGGGTGTTGGAAAAATCTTTAACGCGTGCGGGAATCGACTTTAAGAGTTTCGCCAGTGCCGATGATGCGCTGCTCGAACTCAAGCGCGGTGTGCCGCAAGTGGTGGTGAGCGACATCAAAATGCCGGGCAGTTCGGGCTTGGATTTTTTGCAGCTATTACATGAAAAATATCCGCTCATCCCCGTGATTATTATGACCGCGTATTCCGACCTAGACAGCGCGGTGTCAGCGTTTCAGGGCGGTGCGTTCGAGTATTTGCCTAAGCCTTTTGACATCAATCATGCGGTCGAACTCATCGTGCGTGCATTGGCACAAAGTCAGCGCAAAGCCAGTGAAGCCGAGGCGGCGGTGGTGTCTAAAGATATTTTGGGACAAGCCCCTGCCATGCAAGAAGTGTTTCGCGCCATCGGCCGCTTAGCGCAATCGAATGCCACGGTGCTGATTAACGGCGAATCTGGCACGGGTAAAGAGCTAGTGGCGCAAGCCTTGCATCGCCATAGTGCGCGCGCCGCGCAGCCTTTTATCGCCATTAACACCGCCGCCATTCCTAAAGATTTATTGGAATCAGAACTGTTTGGACACGAGCGCGGCGCATTCACTGGCGCGGCTGCCACGCGGCAAGGACGCTTCCAACAAGCCGAAGGCGGCACGTTATTTTTAGATGAAATTGGCGACATGCCCGCCGAGTTGCAAACGCGTTTATTGCGCGTGTTATCGGACGGTAATTACTATCGTGTCGGCGGGCAACAACCCATCAAAGCCAACGTGCGCATCATCACTGCGACCCATCAAGATTTAGAAGAACGCGTTAAACAAGGCTTGTTCCGCGAAGATTTATTTCACCGCTTAAACGTGATTCGCTTGCGCTTGCCACCGCTGCGCGAACGCCGCGAAGATATTCCCTTGTTGGCGAGTTTTTTCTTGCAAAAAAGTGCGCGCGAATTGGCGGTGGAAGCGAAACAATTTAGCGCGGCAACCTTGCAACATTTGAGCCAACAAGATTTTGCTGGCAACGTGCGCCAACTGGAAAATTTATGTCATTGGCTGACCGTGATGACCCCGTCGCAAAGCATTGAAGTGTCCGATTTACCAAATGAATGGCGCAGCGAAAGCGTGGTTGTGACGCGCGGCGACTGGAGCGAACAGTTGGCGCAACACGCTGCCAGCGCGCTGCAACGCGGCGATGAAGGCATCATGGATCAGCTCACTCAACAATTTGAACGCACGCTGATTTTGCAAGCTCTGCAACATACTCACGGCCGCCGCATCGAAGCCGCGACGCTGTTAGGCATCGGGCGAAATACCTTGACGCGCAAAATTCAAGAATTGGGTTTGGATAGTAAAGATGAATAACAAGTTGACAGGATGCAGCGAACTGAACAAACTTAAAAGTACATTTTTAAGGACAAAATTATGAACACTATTCATGCAGGAATAACAATAGGCGTAACCGAATTACGCGAATCTCCTACGCGAATTTTGCAACTTGCCGCAGATGAATATCAGGCGGTTGCGATTCTTAATCACAACAAAGCAGCGGGTTATATCGTTTCGCCAAATTTGATGGAAGCGATGTTGGATAGCATTGCAGATCGCATTGCGATTAACCGTGCGGAAAATCGTATTGCTAGCGTAGCTAAAGCACGCAAGGTAACACTTGATGATTTATGAGTTGGCAATTCATTTAGAAGCGGAAAAAGAGTGGGCTAAATTAGATGGCAGTATTAAGCGTCGCTTCAAAGAAAAATTTGCTAAAGAACGCCTGAAATCTCCGCGTGTGAGTAAAGACGCATTACGCGAGTTGCCAGACTGTTACAAAATAAAAATTACTACGCCGCAGTTTCGCCTGATTTATCACGTCAACGACTCGCAACATTTATTGACAATTTTGTCGGTAGCCTCGCGTGACGATGTTTATGAAGATTTACGCTTGCGGCTTGGTTAGCTCCTCGCGCTACGCCAGTTTCTTTAGCAGCTTGTCGTGTATGCCGCCAAAGCCGCCGTTGCTCATCACCAAAATTTGATCGCCAGATTTTGCGGCGGCAGCGATGGCGTTAATCAGTTCGCTCAAATCGTTTTGGACGATAGCTTTTTCACCCAGTGGCGCGAGTGCTTCGTGCGCATCCCAGCCTAAATTTCCTGCGTAGCAAAATACTAAATCGGCATCTTGCAAGCTGGCGGGGAGCGCGGCTTTCATTACGCCTAGTTTCATGGTGTTCGAGCGCGGTTCTAGCACCGCCAAAATGCGCGCCGTGCCGACTTTTTTGCGTAAGCCTGCCACGGTGGTGGCTATCGCGGTGGGGTGATGAGCGAAGTCGTCATAAACGGTAATACCATTTACCGTGCCTTTGATTTCCATGCGCCGTTTCACGTTTTTGAATTCAGTCAGAGCCGCCAAACCTTGCGCGACTGGTACGCCGACATGACGCGCGGCGGACAAGGCGGCGAGGGCGTTGAGGCGATTGTGTTCGCCCATCAAATCCCAGTGCAACGTGCCTTGCGCGATCCCGTTTAGGCTCACTAAATTTTCATCGTTGATGTGCCAGCCTGCGTCGCTGCCAAACAATTCAACGGGTGTCCAGCAGCCGCGTTTTAACACGCGTTGCAGTGATTCTTCGCGACCATTGCACACCACCAAACCGTTATTCGGCACGGTGCGTACCAGATGATGGAACTGCGTTTCAATCGCATTCAAGTCGGCGAAAATATCGGCGTGGTCGAATTCCAGATTATTGAGGATGGCGGTGCGCGGATGGTAATGCACGAACTTGGAGCGCTTGTCGAAAAAGGCCGTGTCGTACTCGTCGGCTTCGATAACGAAGAACGGCGATTCAGTGATGCGCGCCGAGATGCCGAAGTTTTGCGGCACACCGCCGATGAGAAAGCCTGGCGTTAATCCCGCGTATTCCAATATCCACGCCAACATCGAAGTCGTCGTCGTTTTGCCGTGCGTCCCTGCCACGCCCAACACCCATTTGTCGCGCAGCAAAGTATCGGATAGCCATTGCGGACCTGAGGCATACGGCAGGTTGCGATTCAGTATCTCTTCCATCAGCGCGTTGCCGCGCGTCACCACATTGCCGATGACGTACACGTCAGGATTCAGCGCGAGTTGCTCCACGCCGAAACCTTCGATGAGTTCGATGCCCTGCGCTTCCAGCTGCGTGCTCATCGGTGGATAGACGTTGGCATCGCAGCCTGTCACGCGATACCCCGCTTGCTTGGCGATGGCCGCGATGCCGCCCATAAACGTGCCGCAAATGCCGAGAATGTGGATGTGTTTGCTCATAAAAAATGTACCGCGAAAATTTATGTTGTAAGGGCGTTGCTAGGCGCGAAAAATAAAATAAACCGCGCCCATCATGCACAGCGCGGCGTACAGATAATCCCACTTCAGCGGCTGGTTCATATACAACACCGCGAACGGCACAAACACCAGCAGCGTAATGACTTCCTGCATGATTTTTAATTGCCCCAAATCCATCACGGTGTAGCCGATGCGATTGGCGGGGACTTGAATCAAATACTCAAATAAAGCGATGCCCCAACTCACCAACGCCGCGACATACCAAGGCGAAGTCGCAAGATTTTTTAGATGCCCGTACCAAGCGAACGTCATAAATAAATTGCTCACGGCAAGCATCAAAGCCGTGAGCAATAAGGGATTGGAGAGTAGATTCATTTTTGTTTGGCTTGCACGGAAGCGCAAATTTTGTCTTTTGCATCCTCCCAATCACGAAATAATGCCAAGCCCTGCACAACCAATTGTTCGCGCATATCCAAAACTTCGAAATGCCATGCGGGTGAAGGCATCTCGTAATCTTGATTTTCAGTTGTTGGGGAATTATCCAAAATTGAGAGTGAAGTGAGTTAGTTAGATGTTCAACTGACCTACTTCGGCGGCTTTAGCGCACGCCTAACAATTCCACATCAAACACCAGCGTCGCATTTGGCGGAATCACACCACCCGCACCGCGCGCACCGTAGCCCATTGCGGCAGGAATAATCAGCGTGCGTTGACCGCCCACTTTCATCCCCGCAAAACCTTGATCCCACCCTTTGATAACCTGTCCGCCGCCCAGCCCAAAGTTGAACGGTTGACCACGATCACGCGAGCTGTCGAATTTTTTGCCTTTGTGTTCAGGCGCGGCTGCGTCGTACAGCCAACCAGTGTAATGCACCGAGATGTCGTGCCCCGCAATCGCTTCCGCGCCCGTACCCAGTTTGGTGTCGTTTTTAATCAATTCGCTCATGCTGTTTTGCTCCATAGTTGGTTGAGTGGTTGCGGCAGTTTTAGTGCACGCACTGGTTACGAAAGTGACGGACAGTAACAGCCCGAACAACAGTTTTGAAATCATATTCATCTCCAAAAAAATTTATTCTACGGCGAGTAATTCAACATCAAAAACTAGCTTGGCATTAGCAGGAATCACGCCGCCCGCACCGCGCTTGCCGTAGCCCATTTCTGGCGGAATCACTAGCGTGCGTTGCCCGCCGATTTGCATCCCTTGCACGCCTGTATCCCAACCTTTAATTACGCGTCCCATGCCGAGCGGAAACTCGAAAGGTTCGTTGCGATCGCGTGAACTATCGAACTTCACGCCCTTGTTATCAGGCGCATTTTTGTCGAACAACCAGCCCGTGTAATGCACGGTTACATATTGTCCCGCTTGAGCTTCCGCGCCATCGCCTTTTTTAGTGTCGATGATTTCGGTGTGAATAACATTCAGCAGCTTCACCTCGAACAACAAGGTCGCATTGGGCGGAATATCATTGCCCGCACCTTGCTCGCCATAGCCCATCTCAGACGGAATAATCAGCGTGCGTGTCCCGCCAATTTTCATGCCTGCCACGCCCTCGTCCCACCCTTGAATCACATGCCCCGCACCGAGCGGAAAATCGAAAGGTTCGTTACGGTCGAGCGAGCTATCAAATTTCGTGCCCTTGTTATCTGCCGCGCCTGCGTCATACAGCCAGCCGCTGTAATGCACGATAACGGTTTGTCCCGCTTGCGCGGTTGCGCCTTCGCCTAGTTTGGTATCGGTTTTGATGAGGGTGGTCATGTTTTTCTTTCAGATAATTAATAAGTTCAAAAACTTGCATATGCCTTAACTACACTTTGCCCCAGCACTCTTGCTGTTGCCAAATATAAAAATTGCTTTGGTTGAGTATTGAGAAATTCACTCATCAACCACTGTTCCTTCTCAGAAAAAATTTCATCAAACAAATAAGGGTGGTATCGAGTAATAGAGCCCAAATAAAACATCACCATGTAAATTATGGCCTCTTGGCTATAGCGTGCTGCGGTTGAATTTGAAATGTACTTTGTATAACCACTATTTCCAATGAAATACCAAATGCCTCGATTATGGATGGCTGCGCTTAAGCTTGCATAATCACTCCGCGTAGGTGAGTAACCCAACATTGGGTGCGTTTCAACATAGAAGTTGCAATTCTTCTCTTCTATAGTTTCCTGCTGTATTCCATAGCCCGCCGCTTGTAATGCGACTACATCTGAGGGCTCGCATAGTAATTCCGCCTTGTAGATCAGTTTCTTTCTGCTCTTATAGAGCTTGTCATTTTTTATGCGGAAGAAGACTTCCTTTTTTCCATAGATTTCTGAGTATGCTCGATGAACTCCAACGCAATGTGTAAGGAGCTCTCGAACGTTAAGCGTTACATCTGCGGTCGTAATGGACGGATCAAAGATGGCTATTAGTTCATGTGCTACTTGAACTGTTGCGTTGGTTTGGGCTGCTTTGGTAACTGTCGAATGAAGAAACTTTCCATGATTTCTTTCATTCATTCCATGCACATATCTTTTGCTTGGTCCATGAGAGTGGTCTACGTTGATTAGTATCTTGGCGAAATTCAAGAAAGCGTAGTAATACAACAGAGGCTGGCTTTTTACAGGGCTAGATTCCGCAGCGTTGTAAAAGTGCTTTGCCTGTTCGAGTAAGGACTTTAAGAAAGACTCTTCTTTCTTGTCCTTGCTAGCCTTTTTGATAACGTAGTCCCAGAACGCCCAAATGTCAGAAATTACTAATTTTTCATTTTGCCCGAGACTGACAATTGAAGATGGTAAAGAGAAAAGAGGAAATCCATACTTCATTTTAATTTCAGTCATCATCGTCTCCTAGTAACTCAACACCGGTGCCAACCACCGTTCTGCTGTTTCCATATCCCACCCCTTGCGTTTGGCGTAGCTGGCCACTTGTTCTTTGTCCACTTTGCCGCTGGCGAAATACTGCGCTTTGGGGTGCGAGAAGTAGAAGCCGCTGACCGCTGCGGTGGGCAGCATGGCGAAGCTGTCGGTGATGGTGATGCCCGCATTGGCGGGGGCTTGCAGCAACTCGAACAGCGGACCTTTCTCGCTGTGCTCGGGGCAGGCGGGGTAGCCTGGCGCGGGACGGATGCCGCGATATTTTTCGTTGATGAGTGAGTCGTTATCTAGTGCCTCATCTGTCGCATAGCCCCAGAATTCGCGGCGCACGCGCAGGTGCAGATGTTCCGCGAACGCCTCGGCCAGACGGTCGGCCAGCGACTTCAACATGATGGCGTTGTAGTCGTCATTTTGCTTCTCGAATTCCGCGACGCGTGCGTCTATCCCTATGCCCGCCGTGACCGCGAAACCGCCGATGTAGTCCGCCACGCCACTGTCTTTGGGCGCGATGTAATCGGCCAAACAGTAGTTGGGAATATCTGCTGGCTTTTTAGTTTGCTGACGCAGGTTGTGCCAAGTCATCGCCACGTTTTTACGCGTCTCATCGGTGTAGATTTCGATGTCGTCGCTGTTCACGGTGTTGGCGGGGAATAGGCCAAATACGGCATTGGCGGTGAGCCATTTTTCTTGGACGATTATTTTCAGCATGGCTTGCGCATCGGCGAATAATTTACGCGCTTCCTCGCCCACCACTTCGTCTTGCAAAATTTTGGGATAGCGTCCCGCCAACTCCCACGCATTGAAAAACGGCGACCAGTCGATGTAGTCCACCAAATTTTCCAGCGGATAATTTTCTAATTTGTGTACGCCGAGCAGCGCGGGTTTGGGCGGTGTGTATTGCGTCCAATCGGTCTGCACGCCATGCGCGCGCGCCGCGTCTAAACTGACGTAAACCGCTTTGCTTTTCTTGCTCTCGTGTTGCTCACGCAGTTGGATATATTCCGCTTTGATGCCCGCGACGTAATCATCGCGCAGCGTGTCGGAAAGCAAGTTGCTGCACACGCCCACGGCGCGCGAAGCATCGGTGACATAGACCACTTGTCCACTCGGATAATTCGGTTCGATTTTCACTGCCGTATGTACGCGCGAAGTAGTCGCGCCGCCAATCAACAAGGGAATTTTGAAGCCTAGTCGTTCCATCTCTTTTGCCACATGCGCCATTTCTTCTAGTGAGGGCGTAATCAATCCAGACAAACCGATGATGTCGGCGTTGTGTTCGCGCGCGGTGTCGAGAATCTGCTGGCACGGCACCATCACGCCCATGTTCACCACTTCAAAATTGTTGCATTGCAACACCACGGTGACGATGTTCTTGCCGATGTCGTGCACGTCGCCTTTGACGGTTGCCATCACGATTTTGCCCTTGGTGCTGGTGTCGCCCGAACGCAATTTTTCCGCTTCGATGTAAGGCACGAGATGCGCCACGGCTTGCTTCATCACGCGTGCGGATTTCACCACTTGCGGTAAAAACATTTTGCCTGCGCCGAACAAATCACCGACCACATTCATGCCGTTCATCAATGGCCCTTCGATGACTTCGACGGGGAACTTGGCTTCCAGTCGCGCCGCTTCGGTGTCCTCGATGATAAAGGTGGTGATGCCGCGCACCAGCGCGTGGGTGAGACGTTCTTGCACCGTACCGTTGCGCCACGCTAAGTCTTCAACTTGTTCGCGTCCGCCGCCTTTAATGTTCTCGGCGATTTTGACCAAACGTTCGCCCGCGTCGGGGTGGCGATTCAGCACCACGTCTTCTACCGCGTCGCGTAATTCGCGCGGAATTTCTTCGTAAACGCCGAGTTGTCCCGCGTTCACAATGCCCATATTCATACCCGCTTTGATAGCGTGATAGAGGAACACGGTGTGAATCGCTTCGCGCACTGGCTCGTTGCCTCGGAAGCTAAACGACACGTTAGAAACCCCGCCAGAAATCTTTGCGTAAGGCAGATTTTTTCTAATCCACACGCAGGCTTCGATAAAGTCCACCGCGTAGTTGTTGTGCTCCTCGATACCTGTCGCAATCGCGAAAATGTTGGGATCGAAAATAATATCTTCGGGTGGGAAGCCGACTTGATTGACCAAAATGTCGTAGCTGCGTTTGCAGATTTCAGTCTTGCGTTGATAGGTATCTGCTTGCCCAGTTTCATCAAACGCCATCACCACTGCCGCCGCGCCGTAGCTGCGTACTAAACGCGCTTGCGCGAGGAATTTTTCTTCGCCCTCTTTGAGTGAAATCGAGTTGACGATGGACTTGCCTTGCACGCATTTCAAGCCCGCTTCGATGATGTCCCACTTGGACGAATCTATCATCAGCGGCACTTTGCAGATGTCGGGTTCGGAGGCGATGAGATTCAAAAATTTCACCATCGCGGCTTGCCCATCAAGCATGGCTTCGTCCACGTTCACGTCGATGACTTGCGCGCCAGTTTCCACTTGCTGCTTGGCGACTTCTAAGGCTTCGTCGTAGTGACCTTCCAAAATCAGCCGTTTGAATTTCGCCGAACCCGTGACGTTGCAACGCTCACCAACATTCACGAACAACGATGTGTCGCTGATGTTGAAAGGCTCTAGCCCCGATAAACGACATTGCTGTTCGAGCTTGGGCAGTTGGCGCGGTGGCACATCGCGTAGCGCATCGGCGATGGCTTTGATATGCGCGGGCGACGTGCCGCAGCAACCGCCCGCGATATTCAAAAAGCCGCTAGTGGCGAATTCTTTGACCACTTTGGCGGTGTATTCGGGAGTCTCGTCGTAGCCTGTTTCCGAGAGCGGATTAGGCAAGCCAGCATTGGGATGCGCGCTCACATAGCAGCTCGCCACGCGTGATAATTCCTCGACATACGGGCGCATCAAATCGCCGCCGAGTGCGCAGTTCAGACCAATAGAGAGTGGACGCGCATGGCTCAAAGAATTCCAAAATGCTTCGGTGGTTTGTCCCGACAAAGTGCGCCCAGAGGCATCGGTAATCGTGCCAGAAATCATCACGGGAACGCGCATCTGGTGTTGCGCAAAATGCTGCTCGATGGCGAACAATGCGGCTTTGGCGTTGAGCGTATCGAAGATGGTTTCGACCATCAGCATATCCGCGCCGCCGTCCAACAAACCGCGTATCGCGATGCCGTAACCTGCGACCAGCGCATCAAAACTGATGTTGCGAAAACCTGGGTCATTCACGTCGGGCGAGATCGACGCGGTCTTGGTGGTTGGACCCAACACGCCTGCGACGAAGCGCGGTTTGTTGGCGATTTTCGCCTCGAATTCATCACATACATCGCGTGCTAAACGCGCCCCTGCGAAGTTCAATTCATACGCCAGCTCGACCATGTCGTAATCGTCCAGCGAGGCGGCGGTGGAGTTGAAAGTACAGGTTTCCAAAATGTCCGCACCCGCTGCCAGATATTGTGAATGGATCTCGCGGATGATGTGCGGCTGGGTCAGCACCAACAGGTCGTTATTGCCTTTTACATCGACGTGATGCGCGGCGAAACTCTTGCGCGCACCCGTGTAATCACCATACAAAACAGTACCGCGATAATGTTCCTCGGTGAGTTTGTAGCGTTGAATCATCGTGCCCATCGCGCCATCCAAAATTAAGATGCGCTGTTGCATGAGTTGTTCGATTAGGTGCGGTTGTTGGTTCATGATTTTGAATTTATTGGGTTGCATTTATATGCCAGTGAAAAGCAAATCAAGCGCAGCGATTATCTCGGCACGCTTGCTCTTTAATGAGGTAATTTTTCTGCCAAGCGCGCGTAGCGGAAGACCCGCTAACTCGCCCGTGGACATAACAACCGCAACACCTTTAATCCTAAACTGCGGACTAAATTGGTCAGTCGCCCCGCTCATTTTCTCTGTCAGCACAAGTGGCACGACCACTCGCGTCGCTAGTCCATCCAACAGGTCAGCTTGTACGTCCAGCAGATAGGGAATGTTGGTGCGGGTAGCAGAATGGACATTCTCGTATACGTCGAACTGCGCCATTAAAACCCCCGCAAGCCGTCACTAAACACGCCCTCTTCTTCAATGCGCTTGTTGTATGCCGCGATGAATTGCGCATTCTCCGCCAACCATTTTTGCTGCTTCGCTTCGCGTACCACGCTCGCCAAATAATCTTCCACGGTTTGCGAAAGATTGATATGCAGCTCTTTCGCCTGACGCAGCAAGTCGGAGTTAATGCTGAGGTTGGTGGCTTTTTTGGGGGCAGATGTGTCGAAGTGGATGGTTGACATGATGCCTCCATAAATGATGCGCATATTATATGCGCATGAACTGGCGTGAGGC
This sequence comes from Gallionella sp., assembly GCA_036171695.1. Classification (GTDB taxonomy): domain Bacteria; phylum Pseudomonadota; class Gammaproteobacteria; order Burkholderiales; family Gallionellaceae; genus Gallionella. The sequence goes on along the minus strand of JAVHRN010000082.1, from coordinate 103,816 downwards.
AATCGAGGCGGTTTTATCAGGCTGTTTTATCCATGCGCCGATACTGCACAGCCTCGGCGATATGGGCGGTCTGCAAGTTTTCGCTGCCCGCCAAATCGGCGATGCTGCGGGCGACTTTGAGGATGCGATGGTAGGCGCGTGCCGAGAGGTTGAGGCGGGTGATGGCTTGGCGCAGTAATGCTTCGCCCGCTGCGTCGGGTGCGCAATAGCGGTCGATTTCGCTGACGGAAAGTAGTGCGTTGGGTTTTGCTTGTCGCGCCAGTTGGCGTTGCCGTGCTGCTTCGACGCGTGCTTGTATCACCGCGCTGGTTTCGCCATCCGCCACTTTGAGCAAATCATCATGCGGCACGGCAGGCACTTCAATTTGGATGTCGATGCGGTCTAGTAAGGGGCCCGAAATTTTGCCGCGATAACGCGCCACTTGGTCGGGCGTGCAATGGCACTTGCCGTTGAAGTGGCCGAGATAACCGCATGGACAAGGATTCATTGCAGCAATGAGTTGGAACTGCGCTTTGAAATCAGCACGCCGTGCGGCACGCGAGATGGTGATGCGTCCACTCTCCAAGGGCTCGCGCAACACCTCCAAAACATGCCTATCGAATTCGGGCAACTCGTCTAAAAACAACACGCCATTCATTGCGATTGAAATTTCGCCAGGACGCGGATTGCTGCCGCCGCCAACCAGCGCAACTGCTGACGCGGTATGGTGCGGGGCGCGGTAGGGACGGCGTTTCCAATCTTCGATTTTGAACAGTCCGCCTAGCGATTGCATCGCGGCACTCTCAAGAGCTTCGTCCTGCGTCATCTGCGGCAGGATGCTGGGGAAGCGCGCCGCCAACATGCTTTTGCCCGTTCCCGGTGGGCCGCTCATCAGCACCGAATGTCCGCCCGCCGCCGCGATTTCCAGCGCACGCTTGGAGTGCATCTGACCTTTTACTTCCCGCATGTCGGGATAGGTGGGCGCGACAACTTGCACGTCAGGAAGATAGCGGGGCAACAATTCGCGCCCCGCCAGATGCGCGGCAACTTGCAGCAGCGATTGCGCGGCATACACCACCGCATCCTCGACCAACGCGGCTTCCGCAGCGTTGACGGCAGGCAGCACGAAGGCGCGCCCAGAGTGCGCGGCGCGATACGTCATCGCCAACGCCCCGCGTATGGCGCGCAGCTCGCCAGTTAAAGCCAGCTCGCCCGCGTATTCATATTCGCTTAATTTTTCGCTGGGAATTTGCCCCGTTGCCGCCAAGATGCCCAGCGCGATGGGCAAATCGAAACGCCCGCTTTCTTTGGGCAAATCGGCGGGTGCAAGGTTGACGGTGATATGTCGTGCGGGAAATTCAAAATTGCAATTTTGCAAAGCAGCGCGTACGCGGTCTTTGCTTTCTTTGACCTCGGTTTCGGGCAAGCCGACGATGGTAAAACTCGGCAAACCATTAGCCAGATGCACCTCGACGGTGACCAGCTCCGCCTCCATGCCAGACAGTGCGCGGCTATAGAGGACGGCGAGTGACATTATTTATTTCCAGCTTCGAGTGCGGCGATGCGCGCTTCTAAAGCCAGCAGTTGCTCGCGCGCTTTTGCCAGCACTTGCGCTTGCACATCGAACTCTTCGCGGGTCACCAAATCGAGTTTAGAAAAGCCTTGCGCTAATAACGCGCGCACGTTTTTTTCAGCATCTTTGACGGGGCTACTATTCACTGCGTCGTGCAGTTTTTCGGATAAGTCGTTAAAAATTTTAGCGTTCAACATGGTGGTTTCCTTAACAATGAGAGGGTGAATGGGTGAAGTGTAGCAAACCCCTTTGTATCTAGCACAGCCATCGTGCAAAGCCGCAGAGCGGCTGCTTGCTAATGGTGCATTAGATGGCATTAGGTGAAAATAATAATAATTATCTTATTGTTTTTATTGCATATAAAAATTTGGCACGATTGCTGCTTTAGATACTTCGCGGAAGCGGTACACCGTATTTTTAATGACTCTTAAAGGACATCAATATGAAACGCAATTTATTAAACGCACTGGTTTTGGGTGCATTGGCTTTGCCTAGTTTTGCCATGGCAGCGGATGCGGTGGCTGACTATACCGTCACCAGCAATATCGGTATGACCAGCGATTATGTGTTCAACGGTATCTCGCAAAATTTCCGTACGCCTGCGTTGCAAGGCGGTTTTGATTATGTCCATACGAGTGGCTTGTATGCAGGCGTGTGGTCGTCAAATATCAGCGGCAACCAATACAGCAATGCCAGTTTGGAAAGTGATTTATATGGCGGCTATAACGGCAAAGTGAATGATGACTTGGCCTATAACGTCGGATTGTTGTCGGTGTTTTATCCAGGCGGCAAAACCAATATCGGCGCAGGTCCAACCCAAAAATGGGATACCAGCTCGCTGCTGTTGGGGGCAACTTGGCAAGGACTGAATGTGAAATACAGCTACACGCTGACTGACTGGTATGGCATTTCTAGTGCGGCTACAGGTGGGTTTGAGCCGACCATGTGGGCAACGGGTGCAACCACCGCAGATGGCGCGGGTAATTTAGGCTCGAAAGGGTCGGGCTATTTAGAAGCAAATTACAGCTACGACTTAGGCGATGGCTTGGCGTTGGCGGGGCATCTGGGACATCAAAAAATCGTCAACTTTAGCAAGCTCAGCTACACCGATTACAAACTCACTGCCACCAAGACTGTCGGTACTTATAACTTCGCGCTGGCGTACTCCAAAACCAATGCTACCGACAATAATTTGTATCACGTTATTGCCAATGGCGATAACAAAAAACTCGGCGGCGGCATCGTAGCGGCATCGGTATCACGTTCCTTCTAAGGCGCGACTACATCAGCCCTCTTCTGCAACCCAAAGGGGGCGCAAGACATCTTTAACGTGGGAGAAAATTATGAAAATGGTCACAGCAATCATCAAGCCGTTCAAGCTCGACGAAGTGCGTGTAGCCTTGTCTAACATAGGCGTACAGGGCATCACGGTCACGGAAGTTAAAGGCTTTGGGCGACAAAAAGGGCACACCGAGTTGTATCGCGGTGCGGAATATGTGGTGGATTTTTTACCTAAGGTCAAACTCGAAGCGGCGATTAAAGCTGAGATGCTCGATCAAGTTTTAGAAGCCATCGAAAAATCAGCCAACACAGGGAAAATCGGCGACGGCAAAATTTTCGTGACTGAAATCGAACAAGTTATCCGCATCCGTACGGGTGAAACTGGCTCGGACGCACTGTAAGGGCATCTCGCAAAACTCAAATCTCTTCGCGATGCGTTGTTGCTCACAAAAAATTACTCCTTACATAGCCGACTATGTGTCGTCGTAATTTTTTGTTCGCGCCTTCACACGAAACAAGGAGCGCAAGCGACTATGTTTCATGGGGAAGCCCCTTGCGGGTTAGCCTCGCTTCGATATTTGAATTTTTCGAGACACCCTAGAGAAATTTTTATTTAAGTAATTGGAGAGAAAACATGTCAAAACTCATTGCTTCAATGCTGTTACTGGCTGCTTTGTGCGGCTTGTCAGCACCCGCCTTGGCGGAAGATGCCGCAGCGGCAAGTGCTGCGAGTGCTGCAACCGTGGCAGATGTTGCCGCCGCTATTGCCGCACCCGTCGCGGCTGAACCCGCTGCCGCAGTCGTTGCTGCACCCGTGCCCAACAAAGGCGATACTTCATGGATGTTAGTGTGTACTTTGCTGGTGATTATGATGTCGATTCCAGGCTTGGCGTTGTTCTATGGCGGCTTGGTGCGCAGCAAAAATATGCTGTCTATCCTGATGCAAGTATTCAGCATCTTCGCGCTGATTATGGTGTTGTGGGCGATTTACGGTTACTCGCTGGCATTCACCACAGGCAACGCGTTTATCGGCGGCTTCGATCGCTTGTTCCTGAAAGGCATTTTTGACCCCGTTACTGGCTCGGTTACCAATGCGGCAACCTTCAGCAAAGGCGTAGTGATTCCTGAATTTGTGTTCGTGGCATTCCAAGCGACTTTCGCGGCAATTACCGTGGCGTTAACAGTCGGTGCTTTTGCCGAACGCATGAAGTTTGGCGCGGTGTTGTTGTTCTCAGCGTTGTGGTTCACGTTTGCTTACTTGCCTATCGCACACATGGTTTGGTTCTGGCAAGGACCTGATGCTTACACCACTCAAGCGGCGGCTGACATTGCCAATTCGACGGCAGGTTGGTTGTTCCAAAAAGGTGCGTTGGATTTTGCGGGCGGCACAGTGGTACACATCAACGCAGCGATTGCAGGCTTAGTCGGCGCATTCTTAATCGGCAAACGCGTGGGCTTAGGTAAAGAAGCGATGGCTCCGCACAATTTGGTGATGACCATGATAGGCGCGTCATTGTTGTGGGTGGGTTGGTTCGGTTTCAACGCGGGTTCAGCTCTCGAAGCAGGTGGTACAGCAACTTTGGCTTTCGCTAACACCTTGATTGCCACAGCGGCAGCGGTATTGACTTGGATGGCAGCGGAGTGGTTGTTGAAAGGTAAGCCTAGCTTGTTGGGCGCAGCATCAGGCGCAGTAGCAGGCTTGGTAGCGATTACACCCGCTTGCGGTTGGGTGGGTATCGGTGGCGGCTTGGTCATCGGCGCGTTGTCAGGCGTAGTGTGTTTCTGGGGCGTAACGGGCTTGAAGAAATTGCTCGGCGCGGATGATGCACTCGATGTATTCGGCATTCATGGTATCGGCGGCATTTTGGGTGCGTTGCTGACAGGCGTGTTTAACACTTGGGATTTAGGCGGCACAGGTATCGTCGATTACGTCAACAACACCATCGTCAACACCAGCATCAGCAGCCAAGTTTGGATACAAGCACAAGCAGTATTGACCACCTTGGTTTGGTCGGGCGTGGTGGCATTTATCTGCTACAAACTGGTGGATTGGACAATTGGTCTGCGCGTTACAGTTGAAGAAGAGCGTGAAGGTTTGGACACTGCGTCACACGGTGAACGTGCTTACAACCTCTAATAATTACTCTCCCCCAAGAGCAACCGAGTCAATTTAACGGCTCACTTCAAAGAGCATCGCAAGGTGCTCTTTTTTTACCGCCAAAATTCAACCAGGAGTAACAAAATGCATATCGACAATGACCAACTCTTTTCACTACTCGGACGCGTCTATGTCCTGTTAAGACGGGAAACGCAGCGCATGTTGACAAGCGTGCTTTGAGCGCAGAAACTTCGCGCCAATTTTGTTCGCAGACTCACGTTTTTAGCTACGCGCAAGATTGCCTGTTCGCCACCTTATCGGTTGCGAATTAACTTTAAGGAGCTCACATGAAAGCTACACATTTATTGGTTGTTATCGGTTTGTTGGGGCTGACACACAGTGCTTTTGCCGCTAAGCCTTGTGAAGAACTGAAGTCTGAAATTGAGGCGACTTTCAAAACTAAAGGCGTACAAAACTACACTTTGGATATCGTGACGAACGGTGCTGAAGATACGGGCAAAACTATCGGCACTTGCGATGGTGGCACTAAGCATCTGAGCTACAAGCGCGCTGGCGCAGCAGCCAAACCTGAAGCCGCAACCATTGCACCTGCCTCAGCGGTTGCTCCTAAGTAATCTCGTGTCACGCCAGCACTTGCTGGCGGTTGCGAGCTTTATTGAAATCTTCGATAATCCGCGCGCAGTTTCGCCCCCTCTTTCCCTTCCTAGCTTAAAAATCCTATGGACATAAACCATCAGCGCGCTGTTGACCGATATATTGGTGTGCCAATTTGTTGGCTGTTGTCGGGTATCAACCGCGTGTTTAAGCGCGAACCCGACGGCATGCCGCCCCAACATATCCTCGTCATTCTGTTGTCTGAAATGGGTAGTCTGGTGTTAGCGCAGCCGATGTTTATGCGCCTTAAACAGCAATATCCCGACGCGACTATTCATGTGTTGATGTTTGGCAAAAATCGGGAAGTGCTGGATTTGATGGAGTTGATACCGCCTGAAAACGTCATTACTCTCAATGACAGCTCGTTCAAAACTCTGCTCAAAGACAGCGTCGATGCGATGATTAAAATGCGCGATGCAAAAATTGATACGGTGATTGATTGCGAATTATTTTCACGCGTCAGCAGTATTTTTTCCTATCTGTCGGGCGCGGTTTATCGCGTCGGCTTTTATCGCCACACCCAAGAAGGCTTATATCGCGGCACGTTCATCAATCGCCGCGTGGCATACAACACCTATCGCCATTTGACCCAGCAGTTTTTGAGTTTGGCTGCGGCAATCGAATCGGACAGCACGCCCGCCAATAAACTCTTCCCCGAACCCTATGTCGGCAAAACGCCCGTGCTGGAATTCCCCATTGAAGAGTTGATGCAAGTCAGCAAAGAATTGCACAATTTTTATCCGCCGATTAAAGACAAGAAACTGGTGCTGATTTATCCCAGCGGCGGCATCTTGCCGATTCGTGCGTGGCCGATACAGCATTATTGTCAAGTCGCCAAAGCCTTGCTGGCTGAGGGCTACGCGGTGGGAGTAATCGGCATGAAAGGTGATCGTGAGATTTCTCAGCAGGTCGTTGATTTCTGTAAAGATGCCGCGTGTGTGAATTTGGCGGGCTATACCAAATCGGTGCGCCATTTGTTAGCAGTGTTTCATCGCGCCAGTTTGCTTATCACTAATGACGGCGGCCCTGGACAATTTGCCGCGCTCACGCCCAAGCTGCCCACCATTATTTTCTTCGGCCCAGAAACGCCCACTTTGTATAAATCGTTAGGCACAAATTCGTATTGTTTTTATCGCAACTTGCCTTGCTCACCGTGCCTCACCGCTTATAACCATAGAGCCTCGGCGTGCGATGGCGACAACCAATGCTTAAAGCAAATCTCGCCGCAACAAGTGTTGCAAAAAGCCCATGAAATGCTCGCTGCCAAAGCCACTGAAAGCGTCTCAGCATGATCCATCGCGTCATTCAACACCCTAGTTTTGTCTGGCTATTCAAACGCCGTTTTATGAAATTTGGCGCGGTTGGCGCATCGGGTGTGTTGGTCAATTTGGCAGTGTTATTTGTTAGCCAAGAGTTTTTATTCCGTGCCATTAGCTCAACTGATATGCGCTTGAATGTGTCGCTGGCGACGGCGATTTTTTGCGCCACAGTGAATAATTTTTTTTGGAATCGCGCGTGGACATGGCGTGACCGTCAGCATCATCCTGACAAACATTTACTGCTGCATTTCGGTCAATACGCGCTCGCGGTGTGGATCGGCATCGTGCTGCAATTTGTGCTGACTAAATTGCTGGTATCGCATTTGCATTACCTTTTGGCCAATAGCAGCGCGATTGTGTTGGCGAGTGTGTTTAACTTTTTGGTGAATAATTTTTGGACATTTCGTCACCACAAGCCTAGCAATGCGGATGAAATAGCGTTGCCTAATATCCCCAATAAAGATGACGACGCGGTGCAATAATTTTCGCGTTGCGGTCTTATGGGTGGGCGTGTTGCTGGCTATCCTCACCTATTGTTACGCGCTCGATAGTCAGTACATTCCCAAAAATGGCGATGAAAACGTCTATCTGCATATCACCCGCTTAACCGCTGCGAGTGGCGATTATTTACCGCTGCAATCAACGTTGGATGGCATGCGCAACACCAAACCGCCGTTACTGTTTTGGCAAGGCATTGCCAGCAGCGACCGTGGCAAAAATTGGGATTTAATCGCGCTGCGTTTACCCTCGGTGCTCTACACCTTGCTCACCGCAGCCTTACTTTTTTTTACCGCATGCCGTCTCACAGGACAAGTGGCAACAGGGTTAATCGCCGCGCTGACCTTCCTCGCTTTCTTCTCCACCTATCGTTTTGGTCGTCCCTTTTTAACCAATGCCGCTGAAGTTTTTTGGCTGAGTGTGCCGCTGTTTGTGTTGCTCAATTGGCGCGCCAGTTTTCAATCGCGCTACCTGATGCCGCTGTTTTTTGGCATCAGTATCGGGCTTGCATTTTTGTATAAATCCTTCGCGTTAGGCTTGCCGATGACGCTGGTTTTAGCCGCTTGGTATTGGCGTGAACGCGATTTTTATGTTGCTGTTTGGGTGCGTCGCGATGCCGTAAAAATTGTCATCAGCATCAGCGTTGCGTGCGCGATATTTGCCTTATGGTTCGCGCTAGACCCGAATCCGCGCGCGGTTTGGCAAGAGTTTGTCGTTGGCGAAAACGCGGGGAAATTTGATCCGCATGGTGGCAGTTACCTTGCGAAATTATTGTGGGGCGGCTCAAGTTTATGGAGCTACAGCGCAGCGTTTTTAAGCAACGCTGGGCTGCTCACTTTTATCGTCATCGGCGTGTGCGTGACGGCTTGGCAAAAACGCCACCAGCTCACGCGCGACGAGCAATTATTGTGGCTGTGGATAGGCGCATTTTTCATTAGCTTTGCTTTGCCTAGCCAACGCTCAGGGCGATATTTATTGGCGGCAATGCCCGCACTGGCTTTGCTCGCCGCACTAAATTGGCAAGCCATTAGCCGCAAGTTTTTCGTCGCAACCTTGGCTTTATTAGGCTTGTGCTTATTGGCTTTAGCGATGTTGGCGGCGCGCTTACAAAGCGCAATTGGCGACGCGGCTTTATATGCGCCAAGTTTTTGGCTGTTGTTGTGTTTGGCAGGTGCATTGCTAGCTGCCGCGCTGTTTGTGCCGCGCTTAACGCGTGATGCCACCCCGATTGCTGGGCTGTTTGTGCTGCTCAGTTTTGCCGCAGTGTTACGTCCTTTTGATACACAGTTGGCGATTTATCACGCTGCCACGCAGGGCTTGATGCAGGGCAAAACCGTTGCTGTGCCGTGTGATTTTCGTGCTGCCGACGAGCGTTATCAATTCCTGTTGCCACACACCAACCTCACCGCCTATCAAGAAAATCTGCATTTGACTGCGGCGCAATTAGCCGCGCGTTACGAATTTTTTGCTGTGCAAATGCCACTTAAGCAAGACATGAAAACGAGCGGCTGTGAGGACTGCAAAATTATTGGACAACGCTTGGATATACGCGGCCGACAAAGCTCGGACGAGCTCAAAGAAATGTTTCTGCACGGCAAATTTTTTGAGTATTTATTCGTGCGCGAAGTGCTGTTGCAATCCACCACCACACAGCCAAATCTGCCCGCCTTAACGCTTGCGGAACAGTGTCGCTAATGGCGCGTCAACGCTTATTTCTGCTGGTTTTGCTGGTGTTAGCTAGCCTCGCTGCCGCGCAAAAAATTGCGCAGCGCAGTGTGCCTGGCGGCTGGCAAAAGACTGCGCTTGCGCCCGTTGCTAGCCCCGCTTATTTGCATAGTGAGTTTGTCTCGCACCAACTTAATATCGCCACCCACGCCGCCTCGCTGATTGAATTAAACGATGGCACAGTGCGGGCATTTTGGTTCGCGGGTAGTCGTGAAGGTGCGCAAGATGTGACCTTACGCAGTGCGGTGTTTGACGGTAAAAACTGGGGCGACGAGCAGCTTATTATCAATCGCGAGCAAACCCAGCAAGGCGTATGGCGTTATGTGAAAAAGCTCGGCAACCCTGTTGCAGCAAGGCGTGCCGATGGTGCTTTGGTTTTATATTTTGTTACCGTGTCGCTCGGCGGCTGGGCGGGCAGCTCAATTTCTTTTATTACTAGCCACGACGAAGGCGCGAGTTGGGACACGCCGCACCGCCTGATTACCTCGCCATTTATCAATATCAGCACGCTCATTAAAGGTACGCCGTTTGTCTATGCGGATGGCAGTTTGGGCTTGCCTGTGTATCACGAGTTTTTAGGTAAATTTGGTGAGCTGTTGCGCATTTCCCAAGACGGCAGCGTGTTGGATAAACAACGCTTGAGCAGCGGCAAACTGGGCATTCAACCTGTGCTGTTCATCACCGATAGCCAACACGCTACGGTGCTGATGCGCCACACCAACGCGCCGCCGAAGCGCGTGATTGCTACGCAAACGCAGGATGGCGGCAAGACTTGGAGCGCGCCGATTAAACTCGCCACCGCCAATCCTGATGCCGCTTTGACGGGCGTGAGCTTGTTCGATGGGCGCATGCTTGCGGTGCTGAATAATCTTGAAGTCGGTCGCCATGCCTTGTCCTTAATGGTGTCTAGCGATCGCGGTATGAGTTGGCGCAGCGTTTATGACTTTGAGCATGAGAGCGATGTGGCGGTGCGTGTCGAACAATTTGCGCAGCGCAATGCGCAACTGGCATTGGTAAGCGACGCGCATGTCAGGGATGGCGAGCCTTACGCGGCGACCGCGCAGCGCAATAAATGCCCTGCTGTATGCGACTTTGAATTTTCCTATCCGTATTTAATCCAGACCCAGCGCGGCGATTTTCATCTGGTTTATACCTGGAATCGCGGCTTGATTAAGCATGTGCAATTCAATGCTGCCTGGCTGGAAAATCAGTTGCTAACAGCCTCGCACAAGGACGCGCCATGATGCTCACCGATGTCACTGGATTATTCGGACACGCCAGCGCGCTTGCTGCTGGTGCTTTGCTAATTCCTGCCGTGCGGCGGTGGCCTAGGCAGCGGTTAAGTTACTTGCTCGCGGCAGTTTTTGTACTCGCCTTAGTACCTTGGCACGGCTTGCCATTAGCGGGCTACACGCGCGGCATGGTGGGCGATTTAAGCATCACTACGCTGGTGTTAATTTGGCTGGTGATGTTGCAACCGTATGGCATTGTTGCCACTGAAAAAGCGCGCACTCAACTGCTGATACTCATCGCTTTCGTCGCGCTGATTTTTTATCCTATGACACTAGGCATCACGCTGTATGACCCGTACCGCTTGGGCTACGGCGAGGCAGGATTTTTTATGGCGGTGTTTTTAATCGCAATATGGGCGTGGTGGTGGCAGTCGAATTTAATCGTGTTGAGCATCGCTCTGGCGACGCTGGCATGGAGCTGCGGCGGGTATGAATCGAGCAACGCGTGGGATTATTTGATTGACCCGCTGCTGGCGAGTTATGCGACGTTCGCTGTGCTACGCAAAGGCTGGCAAGGCTTGTTGACTAAGGCTTTGCCAGCGGTACGCTGATGCGGAACACGCTGCCATGAGCGGGAATAGAGCGCAGCGTTAAACGGTGCGACAAGGTGCGCGCCAGCCCTTGCACAATTGCCAAGCCCAATCCCATACCTTTATCGCGATTGCGTTCGGGATTGTTGAGTTGTTGAAACTCCTGAAAAATTGTTTGTTGGTGTTCTGGCGCAATGCCGATACCGCTGTCCCACACCTCAATCAGCACCTCGTTGCCACGCTTACGACACGCTAGCAAGATGCCGCCGTGTTGGGTGTAGCGCAGCGCGTTGGAGACCAAATTACGCAGCATCATTTCTAACAACATAGGATCGGAATGCACCGCTAAACGCGTGTTACGCATACGGTAGCGCAAGCCTTTGCTGGCGGCTTGCGATTCAAAATCATTGCTCACCGCGACCAGTAGTTTTTGTAAAGCGAAGTTATGCGGACGTGCTTCGACCGCCCCCGCTTCGATGCGCGAAAAGTCCAGCAAAGTGTTGAGCATATTGTTAGTGGCATCCGAAGCTAGGCGAATTTGCGCGAGCAATTTTTGTTGTTGCTCATTCAGCGCGGTACTACCCAATACGTCTAAAAATAAACATAGCGCGTGTATCGGTTGTCGCAAATCATGGCTGGCGGCGGCTAAGAATTTGGACTTAGTAAGGTTGGCGTGTTCGGCATCCGCCTTGGCTGCTTGCAGCAGGCTTTCGTGGCGCAACACACGGATGCGCCAACGTACAAACAGCCAGCTTAATACGGCGAGCATCACGCTCAACAGCCAACCTGTGCGGCGATGTTCTTGTAGCTCTTGCAGTGCCGCAGTTTCGATTAGGTTAGGCAGGGATTCCGCCACTATCGTCCATTGGTATGCCCCGATTTCGACTGGGGTGTTGGAGAGCAATAAAGCCACGTCCGATTCGCCACCAACGCGCTCTTGCTGGCTCGATAAAGTTTGCTGCTCAATCCCGTCGATAATGTTAATGCTGATGTTGGGACGCTCGCCCAAAATGCCTTCGATTAAACCGTCCATGCTAAAGCGCGCATACACCCAGCCCTGCAATTTTTTACGTCGCTGTTCGATGCTATCTAGCTCACTGCTATTACGATAAATCGGTAATACCATTTGGTAGCCCGCCGCAATTTTGTGTGGATTTTCTGCGGGTAATGGCAGTTTATTGCTAATCGCCAACAGCCCTGTGTCGCGCGCATATTCCCAAGCGGGGCGGCGCGATGGTTGGGCAAAAAAATCGAGTCCTACAAACAGCTCAGCAGGACGATTAAACGACACGTCATAGCGCACCGTGCTGCTGTTGTCTGCGTTGCTCGACGCATAGCCGATGCCTTGCAAGCCTCGTAGCTTATAGAGTTCGCTGTGTTCAATAAAACGGTTAAATTCCGCAGCATCAACTGAGTCAGACGCGCTAAACAGGCTTTGAGTGGCGCGCAGCACTTGCTGATAATTCGCCATGCGCTCCTGAAAAATTGCCACCGTTTCGCGTACTCGTACCGCGAAATCTGCCTGACTATCAATAGCCACTTCGCGCGCTTGCTGAGTGTTGATGCGTTGCGCCACTGCTAGGCTGAGCAGCAGCACGGTAATCGGGAGTAGCCAACTCAATACTTGCCACTCCCGTGCGCGCCACAACAGGCTGCGTAAAGTCGTCCATGTGTTACGCACAGCGTTCGGGGAGATAGTGAGTTTCATCGTTGGTAAGGCAGCAAAATTTTCACGGCGCGAGCTTGCGCCTGTTGCAACGCATTTTGTGCGGATTGTTTGCCACTTAAAGCGGCAACAATGGCATCGTTTAGCACGGTGGTAACGCGCTGATTAAAGTGCGTAGAAAGTTCTGGCACGGCAAAGTCGAGTTGATTTTTGGCGATTGCAGCGGCTGGGAATTTTGCCAGATGCGCACGCATTTGCTCGGTGTCATAAGCCGCAGGGGTGACTGCGATATAGCCCGACGCGATGCTCCATTGCGCGGTGTGTTGAGGCGACACCAGCCACTGCACCAAGGTGAGTGCGGCGCGTTGTTCGGCGGCACTGCTGCCTTGCAGCAAATAAAAATTCCCTCCCCCAGTGGGTGAACCTTGCCTGCCTACACCAGGCAACATTGCCACGCCAAAATCAAAACCAGCCTTCTGTTGCAAGTGACTTAAGTTGCCGCTGCTGGTCCACATCATGGCAGTTTTACCTTGCAAAAAATCTGCGCTGACATCACCCCACTCGCTGAGTTTTTGCGGTTGCGCATTGCCGCTTTGCCAGAGCTGCACCCAATCGTTTAATGCGGCAATGACTAGCGGATCATCAAAATAAGTTTGTGTGCCAGCGGCATTCATCAAGCGTGCGCCTCGCCCCGTTACCATGCCTTGCAACATCCAATACGGAAAACCCGTGGCAGGAATTTCAATGCCGCGTCGCGTAATCGCTTGCTTGGCATTTTGCCGCGTGAGCTGCTGCGCATAAGCGGCCATTTCCTGCCAGCTTTGCGGTGCGCGATCGGGGTTTAGACCCGCCTCGCGGAACATCGCTTTGTTCCAATACAACAAAATCGTGGAACGCTGAAAGGGAATCCCCCAAGTCTTGTCGGCTACGCGGCTATTGCTTAGCAGGGCGGGAAAGAAGCTGGGTAACGTGGCGTTGTTGGCGGCCAGCACTTCGTCAAATGGCGCGATAGCGTGGGCATCCAGCAAGGTGTAAACGTCGGTGGCAAACAGCACCGCTAAGGTCGGGGGGTGAGGATTCTTTTGGGCTAATAACGTTTTCGCTAAGGCTTCTTGATACGTTCCCGCATACACGGGCGCGACCTGAATGTCGGGATAGTCGTGCTCGAATTCATCAATTAAATTTTGCAGGGTCGCAGCAATCGGACCATTCACCGCAATTGGAAAATACAAGGAGATTTCGGTAGCCGCAGCCTGTGCCGACAACTCGCAGCACAACAAAACAAGAATAAGTTTGACGGTGTTTAACATTGCCCCATCCGCTTTATAAGCGTTTTCCCTGACCGCTTAAACTTTGTAATTGTCGATATTTTAAGTACGTTGTTTGGGCATTCATGCGAGCGATTTGATAGCCCGCCGCGCCATCTAAAAATCCCGCGCGTAATAGATAGGTTCGGATAAAAGCCCAGCCGCCGCGCAACGGCGCATCAAGCAGATTGGCACGTTTGCCACGCGCAAAACTTTGCTGCGCACCTGCTTGAGCATACTGCAAAGTTTTACGCGCAACATCCGCTTTGTGTAAATAAGTGTAGTGCAGCAAATCGTTACGCAGGCGGGCAGAGCGGCCTTGCAGTTCAACATGTTCATGCACTACATCAGCGGAAAAGCGCGCACAAGATTTCTTGAAGAGGCGCAACACATAGTCGGGATACCAGCCGCAGTGATGAATAAATTTCCCACAAAATTGCGATAAACGCGGCACAAAATAACCTGCGCATTCGCCGTGCATCGCCGCCAATAATTCGGCTTGTAAAGCGGGTGTAACACGCTCATCCGCATCTATCGACAACACCCATTCATTGCTAGCAAAGTGCAAGGCGCGATTTTTTTGCGCACCAAAACCTGGCCAATCGGCAAACTCAAAAACCTGCGCGCCCAGCGCGCGCGCGATGGCAACCGTGGCATCCGTGCTGCCCGAATCAACTACTACCACCTCGTCGGCAAACGCGACCGAAGCCAAGCAGTCGCGAATGTTGGCGGCTTCATTTTTGGTGATGAGAATGACCGACAGCTTAGCCATCGCCTTACACCTCTTCTTGGAACGGTTGATATTCAGGCAGCCAGCCCGTTAAATCTTGGCGCACTTGAGCATCTGCTTTAGTGCTTGCCGCAGCCCACAGCAATAAGCGTTCTAGCCAAGCGGCATCGCAGCTAACCGCTTGCGCGATAAATAATTTTGGATGCGGCGTGGGTAAAGTATTTTCATCGTTGGCAAGTAATTCTTCATACAGTTTTTCGCCTGGACGCAAGCCGCTGAATTCGATTTTGATGTCATCTTCTTGCATGCCAGAAAGTCGAATCAGCTCCTTAGCCAAATCTACAATCTTCACTGGCTCGCCCATATCCAAGACAAAAATTTCACCGCCTCGTCCCATCAAGCCCGCTTGTAAAACCAGTTGCGCGGCTTCGGGAATCGACATGAAAAAGCGCGTGATGTCAGGATGCGTCACGGTAATCGGTCCCCCCGCTGCAATCTGTGCGCGAAATTTTGGAATCACGCTGCCCGTGCTGCCCAACACATTGCCAAAGCGCACCATCACGAAGCGCGTCAAAGGTTTAGAAATGCTTTTCTCGTTTGCCTTTTCTCCCTCTTGCGGAGGAAAGTTGGATAGGGGGATTGCTTGGTGTTGTGTGGGCTGCAAGGCTTGACATACCAGCTCCGCCAAGCGTTTTGACGCGCCCATCACATTAGTCGGATTGACCGCTTTATCGGTGGACACCAAGACGAATTTGGCGATGTTGCAATCAAGCGCGGCGCGCGCCACGGTGTAAGTGCCGAGCACGTTGTTGCGGATAGCTTGCCAAGCATTGTTTTGCTCCATCATCGGCACATGCTTGTAGGCAGCGGCGTGAAATACGGTGTGCGGAGCTTGCGCGGCAAACACCTCATTGACGCGTGCGCTATCGCGTACGTCGCCGACGATGCACAAAAAATTAAGCGCGGGAAAAGTCTGTTTAAGCTCTTGCTCTAAGGTGTACAGCGCGAATTCATTTTGCTCAAACAGTACCAATTTACTAGGCGCGTAGAGCGCGATTTGGCGGCACAGTTCCGAGCCTATCGAGCCGCCTGCACCCGTGACTAAAGCGACTTGATTCGCCAATAATTTTTGCAAACCTGCTTTATCTAAGCACACTGGGTCGCGACCCAACAAATCGTCTAGTTCGATGGCGCGCAATTGCGCTACGCCAACTTTGCCCGACATCAAGTCGTCGAACGACGGTACAGATAATGCTTCTACACCTGCGGTTTGGCACAATTGAATAGCTCGTTTACGTTGTTGATGCGAACTGGACGGCATGGCCAGAATGACTTTTTCGACCGAAAAATGCGCCACCCATTTATCCAAATCTGCCAACTTGCCCAACACTTTGATGCCGTGCAACACACAGTTTTGTTTGTTGTCGTCGTCATCCAGAAAACCGACTAATTGCCAAGCGGGATTTTTTACCAAATCTTTGGCCAAATGAATCGCCGCATCGCCCGCACCCAATACCAACACAGGTTCAGCGGCGAGCTTGAGCTTGCGATGTAAGCGCGTTTCCTTCCATGAACGGTACAACAAGCGGCTGCCACCCATCATGCCAATCAGCAACAGTGGGTTGAGTATCAGCACTGAGCGCGGCACAACTAGGTTGACGCGCAACAGCCACAACACCATAGGAATCAGCGCGGCGGCGACTAACACCGCGACAACGATGCGCCGTAAATCTGGCACGCTGGCATAACGCCAAATACCGCGATACAACCCCAGCTTCCAGAACACCGCGACTTGTAGCACTACCACCCACAGCACCGTGTGCTTGAACTCCAGCAAAAAGTTAGCAGGTAAATCAAAATTAAAACGCAAGGCATACGCCAAGCCCCACGCTAAACAGCCAGCTAAGCTATCGTGCAGCATGGCAAACGCGGTGCGGGTATTGGATTTCCGTATCATTATTTTTGATCCTGTGCCGCTTGCCAGTTACGCCAGCGTCTATCTATCCACATGGATAAAGCTATATAAATAGCCGCCCAGAACGCCAGTAAATTTGCCTGTGCTGCAAGCGTTTGCGTGATGCCCCAGAGCGCGCTGATTCCCACTAACGCCATCAATACATATTCGGCAATCGCAGTGGCTTGGTGACCGAAACCACTTAAAATTAAGCGTTGGTAATAATGACTGCGATGCGCTTGCGAGAGTTTTTCGCCGCGTCGTAAACGTAGCAATAAGGTGCTAGTCGCATCCATCACGAACGGTGAAAACACCAGCAGTGGAAACCACAGCGGCCAGAAATTTTGTTGCCAACCCCACGCCCCCAAACTGGCAGCGAGAAAGCCTAACGGAATCGAACCCGCGTCACCCATAAACACCGTGGCAGGGTAGAAGTTGTGATACAAAAATCCCAATGCCGCCGCGCCAATCGCAAAACACAACATGGCAAACACTTCGGCATCGACACCGCCATGTTGCAACGCGGCAAAGCCAAATAGCGTGAAACCAAACATCGCCATGCCGCCTGCCAAGCCATCCGAGCCGTCCATAAAATTAAACAGATTGGTCATCCACACGATGTATAGCAGCACCGGTAGCCACCAATACCAGACCAGTCCTAATCCAAACAGCACCACGCTGGCGGCGATAACATGGGCAATAAAACGCGATTTCGCCGACAGTCCTTGCTTGTCATCGACGATAGATAAAGCGAATAAACCCAGCATCGGCAACACCAACCACACGCGTAAATCACTCCACAAAAATGCCCAGCCCGCCAGGATGCCCAACATGATGCCAATGCCGCCGACGCGTGGAATTGGCTTGCTGTGCAGGGAACGTTCGTTGGGAATATCTTGAATCGTGCCATCTTTATTCAGGGTGAGTAGCAAGGTCGCAATCAGCGTCACGAGCGCGGCAACAATCGGTGGGTAATGGGACATAAGGAATGGGGGGCTAAAAAAATAAAGTCGCGCATTATAGCCTTGCTAATTGTGGCAAGTCATGGCGTTAAAGGCTTAATTACCCCTGCTGGCTTACGCTACAATCGCACCGTTTTTTATTCTCAAGCTCCTTCGTGAACCCTTCTGATACGCCCAATTTCCGCATTGCTGTGGTGCGCTTTTCTGCCTTAGGCGACCTTGTGTTGGTCGCGGCGGCGGTGCGTGCTTTGCAGGCGCAAGTGCCGCACGCGCACATTACTTGGCTGACCAGCCCGCTGGCGTACAGCTTGCTGCAAGGCATGGCTGGCGTGACTTTTGTGGTACGCGATAAACCGCGCAGCCTCAAAGATTACCTAAGTTTTTACGGTGAATTTCGCCATGAAAAATTTGACGTGGTGTTGGCGATGCAAGCCAATTTACGCATCAATTTGCTTTACCCCGCGCTGCATGCGCCACGCAAAATTGGCTTTGATAAAGTTCGTGCGCGCGAAGGGCAATGGTTGTTTTGCAATGAACACATCGCCTTTGCTGACACACATTTGTTGGATAGCTTGTTAGCTTTTGGGGAGTTGCTAACAGGACGCGCGCAACACGCGGTGCATGGCTTGCCTGTGGCCGATGCAGATTTGGCGTGGGCGCGTGCACAGCTCAGCGCGCTGCCCCGACCTTGGCTAGCCGTGCATCCCGTCGCTAGTAAGGCAGAACGTAATTGGCTGCCCGAACGCTATCGCGCCGTCATCGCACATGCGGTTGCGCAACATCACGCCAGCGTTGTTTTAACGGGTGGCAATTCCACTGCTGAACACGCGATGTGCACGCAACTTGCCAATAGCGCGCCCGCTGCAACACTTAATTTATGTGGCAAAACCACGCCGCAACAACTCACCGCACTGTTGAGCTTAGTGGATGTGTTGATTGCGCCTGACACAGGTGCTGTGCATATCGCGCGCAGCATGAACACGCCAGTGATTGGCTTGTATGCGGTTGCCTCGCCCCAACTAACGGGTCCATACCAAGCCTTGGATTTTTGCGTGGATGCGTATCCGCAGGCGGTGCAAAAATTTTTAGGCAAAACTGTCGCGCAATTGGCTTGGAATACCCGTGTGCATCATGCCGATGCGATGGCGTTAATCAGCGTGGACGAGGTGTTGACGCAGTTACAGAAAGTGCTGGCTAGGCGAATCAGCTAGAATGCGCGCTCTTTGAATCTGGCTAAAAGTTGGCACACCTCATGGTTCCTCATCTCACTACCGCGTTAACGGGTCCGCTGCTCGATTTAGAGCGACGTTTGTTGTCAGCTATGCCGACCACCGAACATTGGTTTCGCTCGCAATGGCTGGAGCATCCCGTGCCGTTTTATGCCTCGGTGGATTTGCGTAATAGCGGCTTCAAGCTCGCACCTGTCGATACCAATTTATTTCCGGGTGGCTTTAACAATCTCAATCCTGATTTTCTGCCGCTGTGCGTGCAAGCCATGCAGAGCGCGGTGCAGAAGATTTGCCCGGAAGCGCGTGGCGTGTTGCTGATACCCGAAAACCACACGCGCAACTTGTTTTACCTGCAAAACGTCGCGCAAATTGTCACCATCATCAAGCAAGCGGGGATGCGCGTACGCGTCGGTTCGTTGCTGCCAGAGATTACCGAGCCGACCACGATTAGTTTGCCCAATGGCGGCGCGCTGACGCTCGAACCCTTGCTGCGACGCGGTAATCGCCTAGGCTTGGCCGATTACGACCCGTGCGTGGTGTTGCTCAATAACGACTTGTCGGGCGGCGTGCCTGACATCTTAAAAAATCTAGAACAAGAAATTTATCCGCCGCTGTCGGTGGGTTGGTACACGCGCCGCAAGTCGCAACACTTCGCCCTGTACGACAAGGTGGCGACGGAGTTTGCCGAGCTGATTCACATCGACCCATGGCTCATCAATCCCTATTTCGATACCTGTAGCGGCATCAATTTCCAAGAGCAAATCGGCTTGGCTTGTTTGGCGGAAAAGGTCGAGTTGATGCTCGGCAAAATCCGCATCAAGTACGCCGAATACGGTGTGAATTCCGAGCCATTTGTGATCGTTAAAGCGGATGCGGGAACTTATGGCATGGGCATTATGACGGTGAAAAATGCCAGCGAAATTACCGCGCTTAATCGCCGCCAACGCAACAAAATGGCGGTAATTAAGGAAGGCGTTGAGGTCAGCGATGTGTTGATACAAGAAGGCGTTTACACCTTTGAAAACATCAACGAAGCGGTCGCCGAACCTGTGGTGTATATGCTTGATCACTACGTCGTCGGCGGTTTTTATCGTGTGCACACGGGACGTGGCATCGACGAAAATCTCAACGCGCCAGGTATGCAATTTGTGCCACTGGCATTTGAATCGTGTTGCTCCCTACCCAATCCCGATTGCGCCCCCGACGACACACCGAATCGCTTTTATGCTTACGGCGTAGTGGCGCGTTTGGCGTTGTTGGCGGCGGCGTTGGAAATCGAAGCGGCGGAAAATCCCTGATGTGGCGCATTGTTTTACTCGCACTTTTTCTCACCGCCTGCGCGGAACAACCCACGCCAATTTACCAAGAGCAAGGTTATGTATTCGGCACGCTGGTGGAAATTAGCATCGCGGGCGCAGCGGATGCGGATGCCAAACTAGCGGTGGCAGCGGTGCTGCAAGAGTTCCAACGCTTACACACCATGTTGCACGCTTGGCAGCCATCGGAATTAAGCGAACTCAACGCCGCCTTAGCGCGTGGCGAATCGGCGGCGGTGTCGAGCGAGTTGGTGAGCATCGTGCAAGACGCGGCACAACTCGCTAAGCAAGCGCACGGCATGTTCAACCCTGCAATCGGCGGACTGGTTGGGCTGTGGGGCTTTCATGCTGATGAATTTAAGCCTGTGCAACCCGCTCAAAACGAGCTGGCAAAGTTAGTCGCAGCGAATCCGCAGATGAGTGATTTGAGCATCGACCACGGCCGCATCGAGAGTAAAAATTCCGCTGTGCAACTGGATTTAGGCGGCTACGCCAAAGGCTACGCTTTAGATAAAGCTGCCAAAATTTTGCACGAACGTGGCATTAACAACGCCCTCATCAATATCGGCGGCAACATTATTGCGCTGGGGCAAAACGGCAAACGCAACTGGCGCGTCGGCATTCAACATCCGCGCAAAGCGGGCGCGCTGGCGAGTTTGGAGTTGCACGACGGCGAAGCAATCGGCACATCGGGCGACTATCAACGCTACTTTATGTTGGGCGCGATACGCTACTGCCACCTCATCAATCCGCGCACGGGTTACCCCATGCAAGCCGTGCAAGCAGTCACGGTTATCACGCACGGAAAGAATGCTGGGGTGTTATCTGATGTCGCCTCCAAGCCGCTGTTTATATCGGGTGTCAAGGGTTGGCGTAACGCTACGCAGTTGATGAATGTAACGGAAGCGATGTTGATTGACGAGCAAGGGCGCGTACATATCACGAACCCATTAAAAGCTCGCTTAGAGTTTTTGGATAAAAATAATACCGTTATTGTGGAGTAACTAAAATGGGCGAAGAACAGGACATCGTTGCTTATAAAACTCGCCGTGCTGTCGCACAAAATGCGTTGCGAAAAATTGCCATCATCGTGCGCGATGATGCACAAACGGATGCTGACAAAACACGTTATGTGCACAAATTTTTACGTTATGCCCTAGTGATATTGGTCGCTGTCGGGTGTGCCGTTTTTTTACTAAGGACGTTTTAATGGTTGGTATTTTGTTGGTTACGCATAATGGCTTGGGCGATAGTTTGGTCGATTGCGTCAAGCATGTACTAGGTGCTGCGCCTAGCAATCTCAAGGTGTTGTCGGTATTGGCGGATGACGATCCGCAACACAAATTAGCCCAAGGTGAAGCCTTAATTAAGCAGCTCGATAACGGCAGCGGGGTGTTGATTTTGGCGGATGTGTTTGGTGCTACGCCTAGCAATATCGGGCGGCAACTGTGTCATGCCGAACGCGTGATTGGCGTGGCGGGGGTGAATTTACCCATGCTGTTGCGCGTGGTGTGCCATCCCGTTACTAGCTTGCCAGCCCTTGCCCAGCTTGCCGTTGAAGGCGGACGCGAGTGCATCGTTTACATGAATTCGGATTTATAAAAGGTTAGTCATGCAACAACAAGACGTATTGATTATCAACAAATTAGGCTTACACGCGCGCGCCTCTGCCAAGCTCACACAACTCGCATCCAGCTTCAAATGTGAAGTGATGCTGACGCGCAACACCCGCCGCGTAAATGCGAAAAGCATTATGGGTGTGATGATGTTGGCGGCTGCCAAAGGCGTAACCATCGGCATCGAAACCAATGGCGAAAATGAGGAAGCGGCGATGCAAGCCTTGGTCGCGCTTATCAATGATTACTTTGGAGAAGGCGAGTAAGGCATGAAAATACCTCGAAACAAGGTAGCGAGCCGCTTAAGTGTAAGGAGCGCGGAGCGGAGTGATGCGACATACCGTATCGGTAGGCGAGGAAGCGAGCACCGCGCGACGCAGCAATTAAGCGGCGCAGTCGTTTTGTCGAGGTATTTATGACGTTTGCGCTACATGGCATCGCCGTTTCGAGCGGCATCGCGATTGGGCATGCGCATTTGTTGTCGCACACCTCTTTGGAGGTGTTGCACTACAACTTGCCGCCGCAATTAGTCCATGAAGAAGTGGCGCGTTTTGAGGCGGCATTGTTGGCAGCGCGACAGGAATTTATCAGCTTGCGCAACAGTCGCCCGCAACATGCCGCCGCCGAATTTGATGCGTTTCTCGAATTGCATTTGATGATTTTGGAAGACCCGCTGTTGAGTGTTGCGCCGCGCGAGATGATAGAACGCGAGCATTGCAATGCGGAGTGGGCGTTAAAAACCCAGACCGAAATTTTAGTGGCGCAATTCGATGAATTTGAAGACGCGTATTTGCGTGAACGCCAGCTTGATGTGAAACAAGTGGCGGTGCGCTTGCTTAAACAATTATTGGGGCAACCTGGGCAACAGCCCGCGCCTGCGCGCCACGATGTGGAAATGATTTTGGTCGCGCACGATTTAAGTCCCGCCGATTTAATTCAATTTAAGCCGCAGCAATACGCCGCATTTATCACCGATTTGGGTGGCGCAACTTCGCATACCGCGATTGTCGCGCGTAGTTTGAATACCCCGTGCGTGGTCGGTTTACATCACGCGCGCGAGCTCATCCGCGAAGACGATTTGCTGATTTTGGATGGCGAGCAGGGCGTGTTAATCGTCAATCCCGATAAGGCGATTTTGGCGGAATACAAACTGCGCCAAAGCGCGTGGGAACTGGATCGCAAAAAACTTAAACGCTTGCGCGGCGCGCGTGCCAACACTTTGGACGGCAGCGTTATTGAACTACACGCCAACATCGAAAAACCAGAGGATTTATCTGAAGTAAAAGAACATGGTGCGACGGGCATCGGTTTATTTCGCAGCGAATTTTTATTTTTGAATCGCGATGTGCTGCCCGACGAAGAGGAGCAATTTTTAGCTTACAAAGCGGTCGCTGAAGGCATGGACGGGCAGCCTGTCACCATTCGTACCTTTGACTTAGGCGCGGACAAACAAATCAAGGGCGCAGAACGTGTCGCCAACAATCCAGCATTAGGCTTGCGCGCGATTCGTTTATGCCTCGCCGAGCCGCAATTATTTCGCACCCAGTTACGCGCGCTGTTGCGTGCCACGCATTACGGCAAAGTCAAAATTCTGGTGCCAATGTTGTCGGGCGCAGCAGAAATCAATCAGACTTTGCAGTTTATCGAAGCGACTAAGCAGGCCTTGGATGCGGAAAATATCCCTTACGATAAAGACGTAAAAATCGGCGGCATGATCGAAATCCCTGCTGCCGCATTGGCACTCACCGTGTTCGCTAAAAAGCTCGATTTTCTGTCTATCGGCACTAACGATTTAATTCAATACACACTGGCGATTGACCGCACCGACGAAGAAGTCGCGCACTTGTACGACCCGCTGCATCCCGCTGTGCTGCACTTGTTAGCGCATGTGATTTCTACCGCGAATAAGTTTGGCGTGCCGATTTCGGTGTGTGGTGAGATGGCGGGCGAGCTGATTTATACGCGCTTATTTTTAGGACTCGGCTTGCGCCAGTTTTCCATGAGCCCTGCGCAAGTTCCCGCGATTAAACAACGCGTGTTGACCAGCAGCTTGGCGGACTTAGGCTTGCTCACGCAAAAAATTCTGCGCGCGGATGACCCCTTGAAAATCCGCGAGTTGCTCGACAAACTCAACAGCTAAAAGCGCGCTAACGGCCTGTTTATGCGCTAGCGGTGCTAGAATGCGCGCCTTCAAAATAAGGCAATCCTCATGTTATCTACAGCAAATATCACCATGCAATTCGGCGCGAAGCCTTTATTCGAGAACGTCTCGGTTAAATTCGGCGACGGCAATCGTTACGGCTTAATCGGCGCGAACGGTTGCGGCAAATCAACCTTTATGAAAATTTTGGGACGCGATTTGGTGCAGACCTCTGGCGAGGTGATGATAGATAAAAACGAACGGCTGGGTAAATTGCGCCAAGATCAATTCGCTTATGAAGAGATGCGCGTGCTGGATGTGGTGCTGATGGGGCATACCGAAATGTGGGCGGCGATGTCGGAACGCGACGCGCTGTATGCCAATCCCGATGCGACTGAAGAAGACTATATGCGCGCCGCCGATTTGGAAGCGACCTTCGCGGAATATGACGGCTACACCGCTGAAGCGCGTGCAGGCGAATTATTGTTGGGCTTGGGCATTGCGATTGAATTGCATCAAGGTCTGATGAGTGCGGTCGCACCCGGTTTCAAATTGCGCGTGTTGCTGGCGCAAGCGTTGTTCTCCAATCCCGATATTTTGTTACTGGATGAACCGACCAATAACTTGGACATCAACACCATCCGCTGGTTAGAAAATATCCTCAATGCGCGCACTTGCACCATGGTCATCATCTCGCATGATCGCCACTTTCTGAACAGCGTGTGCACCCATATGTCCGATTTGGACTACGGCAAAATCACCACTTACCCTGGCACTTACGACGATTACATGCTGGCGGCATCGCAAGCACGCGAACAACAATCTGCCGACAATGCCAAGGCGAAGGAAAAGGTCGCCGAACTAAAAGCCTTCGTGGCGCGCTTCTCGGCGAATGCGTCCAAGGCGAAACAAGCGACCTCACGCGCGCGTCAAATCGACAAAATTAAAATCGAAGACATCAAACCGTCGAGCCGCCAATATCCGTTTATTCGCTTTGAATTTGACGAGCGCGAAAAGCTGCATCGCACCGCCGTGGAAGTTGAGCACATGTCGAAAGGCTTCGACAAAGTGCTTTTTTCTAATGTGAATTTGCGCGTGGATGCAGGTGAAAAAATCGCCATTATTGGCTCGAACGGGATTGGTAAAACCACCTTGTTACGCTGTTTGGCAGGCGATTTGGCACAAGATACAGGCACGATTAAATGGACGGAAAAAGCCAATATCGGTTACTACGCGCAAGACAGTTACAGCGAATTTGCCGAAGACAAAATTATGACGGACTGGATGACTTACTGGCGCGGTCCTAATGATGATGATCAGACCGTGCGCGCCACATTGGGACGTTTGTTGTTCTCTGGCGACGATGCGCACAAGCCCGTAAAAGTTTTATCGGGTGGTGAAAAAGGACGCTTGTTGTTCGGCAAATTGATGCTGCAAAAACACAATGTGTTGCTGATGGATGAACCGACCAACCACATGGATATGGAATCTATTGAGTCGCTCAATACCGCACTGCTGGAGTACAAAGGCACGGTGGTATTCGTCAGCCATGACCGCGAATTCGTCTCCTCATTGGCGACACGCATTATCGAAATCACCGACAAAGGCGTGAACGATTATCACGGTACTTACGAAGAGTATCTGCGCGATCAAGCGGTGGCTTAATCACGGCAAACGAGGCTAGCGAATGAGGGCTTCAGCAACCGTCGGCGTATTTGATTCAGGTGTGGGCGGACTTTCTGTGCTGCACCACATCCGCCGCACCTTGCCTTCTGCACGCCTGATTTATGTCGCCGATTCCGCGCACGTCCCCTATGGCGACAAGCCCGCAGCCTATATCGCACAACGCTCTCACGCGCTGACCCGCTTTTTAATTGCGCAAGGTGCAGATGCGATCGTCATTGCTTGCAACACTGCCACTGCTGCTGCCGCCAGCAGTTTGCGTGCGCAATTTGCCTTGCCGATTATCGGTATGGAACCCGCTGTGAAACCCGCCGTCGCAGTTAGCAAAAGCGGTGTGGTCGGCGTGCTTGCCACCACGGGCACACTGGAAAGTGCGCGCTTCGCCGCCTTGCTAGAACGCTACGGCAATGAAGTAAAAATCATTACGCAAGGTTGTCCAGGTCTCGTTGAGCAAGTCGAAAAAGGCGACTTAAGCAGCGACCAAACGCGCGACTTGATAGTGCGTTACACCTCGCCTTTATTGGCACACGGGGCGGATACCCTAATTTTAGGCTGTACCCATTACCCATTTTTAGCCGCATTGATACGCGCAGTTGTAGGCGAAAAAATTACTTTGGTTGATACCGGTGCTGCGGTGGCAAGGCAACTAAGGCATCGTCTAGCAAGCGAGTTAGGCAGCAGTGCAAGCGCGACAGAAAGGGTTGGGCAAGTGCAGTTATATAGCAGCGGCAACCTTGCCCACGCACGCCCCACGCTTGCTGCGTTGTGGCCAGAGCCGCTTGATTTGCAAGCGTTGCCTCGCGAATACTGCTAAGCAATAAGCGCGCTGCAAACGACGCTTGCGCGCATCGACTCGCTAAGTTCGCCGAGTGCGTTGTGCAATATCGACTTCCTTATTACGAACGCGCTTAAACCACTATGATTTTTTCTACTCTCGCACAAGCACACCGCTATGCCGCCCTGCATCCTTTATTTCCACAGGCTTTTGCCTACTTGCGCGACACTGATTTGAACGCCCTCACAGCGGGGGTGCATCAACTTATCGAGCAGCAATTATTCGTCATCGTCGAAGCAGCCAATGGGCGCACGCGTGGCGAAGCAAAGCTGGAAGCGCATCGAAAATATATCGACATTCAGTTGGTGTTGGCAGGTGTGGATGAGATGGGTTGGCAGGCGTTGGCTGATTGTCATCAGCCACTAGCTGAACATAATGCGGAACGGGATATACGCTTTTTTGCCGATGCTCCTGCCAGCTGGATAAGCGTGCCGCCGCAACACTTTTGTATTTTCTTTCCCGAAGATGCGCACGCGCCGTTGGTGGGTACGAGCGCGATACGCAAGGTGATTGTGAAGATTGCCGTGGATGCAGTTTAGCGTCGCGTTCACCCATTAAATTTACTGAGCGCGCGAGAAATTTACCAAACGCTAGCCGAAAAAAGCACCTGCATAACAGGTGCTTTTTTATGGGTGAACAATACAAGCGCGCTGTTATTTTTTACGCTTGCTAGTTGGTACTTTAATCGTAGCGGGGCGGCTATCACGACTAGCTTCAAGCGCGGCAATTTGCTCTTTGAGTTTGGTGATTTGCAGCTCTTTGTCCGCTAGCATTTGTTCTTTGTCGGCGAGCTGCATGGCTGATTTTTTGTTTGCATCGCTGGACGCTTGTAAGCGGTTTTCAAGGTTGCTGGCATTCGCGGCAGCCGCTTCCAGTTTGGCAGGAGAAACCGCTTCAGTTGCAGCGCGTTTGAGTGCTTGCGCTTGTTTGTCGATGCTCAAATCGCGCACGTCGGGCGAGCCCAATGCGCCACCGATGGTGGCTAAACGATCTTCTTCTTGCGCGGCAATTTTTTCAACTAAGCCTTTTTCTACCGCAGGTGCACCGCCGACTTGGGTGTTGACGCTCACCCCTGATAAGCCGCCCAGATTCACGCCCAGCGCAGGTTTAGCGACTACCCCTCTAAATTGATTTTGCAGTTCGGTGACGCGTTCGTTGAGTTGTTGCGCGTGGCGTGCGGCGAACAAGGCTTGCGCGCTTAAGCGTTTTACCAAGGCTAGGTCATGCGGCGCAGCGGCGATTTGTGTTTTGGCATCGGCATAAATACGCAAGGCTTCGGCATAGGTGGCGGGCACTTGCTTGTCGGCATTTTTGCTTTTGCCTTCGTCGTTAATCACTTCGCTGGCATGCAGCGCGCCTTCTTGTACCGCGCGTACTTCTAAGCGGGTTAAATTGACCAGCAAGGCTTCTTTTTTCTTGTCGATGTTGTCCGCTTTTTCGGCCTCCACAACATGGATTAAGTCGGCGAAATCGTCCATGACATTGGCATATTCCTTAGGCAAGGATTTTTCTGTGTTTAAGTTATCTAAAGCAGTTTTAATCGCGAGTTCATTGGCAAAACGATATTGCACCACCGCCATGATGGAGCGGCCTTTTTCCAGAATCGCATCCCCTTTAGCCGCTTGTTGCGCGAGCTGGTCTTTCGGTTGGCTGCTCAAACCATTTTGCGCATTGCTCAACGCTTGTGAGGCTTCTTTGAAATACTGCGGTGCGCTAAAAGCCATGCCATCGGCTTTTGCATTGGCAACATTTTTTTCTAATGCCGACACGATGTCTAAAGCCGACAAATCTTTGTATTTAGCCAGTTGCGCGTCGTTGGCTTGCACCGCAATTTTGGTCGGTGTGGCACAGGCAGTAAGTACGGCCGCGATGAGTACAGCGGATAAGCGAGCAAAATTTAAGCGCATGGTGGAACTCCTAAAAAATGAAATAAAAAATCAGGGCTTACGACAGGGCTGGTGTTATTAAGTTCATTAGCAAGGTTGCTCTTGGTCAAATGCCACATCGCCTTGCGCGTGCAGGTCGCCCATTTGAATATGTTTGAAATCGAACAAGCTGCTATCCATTAAGTGCGAAGCCGAAACATTCTGCATGGCGGTAAACATGGTGGCGGTACGCCCAGGATATTGCAGCTCCCACGCGTTGAGCATTTCTTTGACGTTTTGGCGTTGCAGATTTTCTTGCGAGCCGCACAAGTTGCAAGGAATAATCGGGAACTCCATGGCACGGGCAAAGCGTGCGATGTCTTTTTCCGCACAATATGCCAGCGGTCGGATGACCATGTGATCACCCTTGTCGGTAATCAGTTTAGGCGGCATGCCTTTGAGTTTTCCCGCAAAAAACATATTCAAAAACAGCGTCTCTATCATGTCGTCGCGATGATGTCCGAGCGCGATTTTGTTCGCGCCTAATTCTCCCGCCACGCGATAAATAATGCCGCGCCGCAAACGTGAACACAGCGAGCAAGTGGTTTTGCCTTCAGGTACTTTTTCTTTAACGATGGAGTAAGTGTCTTGCGTTTCGATGTGATATTCCACACCGAGATTTTTCAGATAGGCGGGCAAAATTTCAGCAGGAAAGCCAGGCTGTTTTTGGTCGAGATTCATCGCCACGATGCGAAAATCAATCGGCGCGCGTTTACGCAACGCCAGCAAAATATCCAGCAAAGTGTAAGAGTCTTTACCGCCTGATAAACACACCATTACGCTGTCGCCATCTTCAATCATATTGAAGTCGCCGATGGCTTTGCCGACCTGATGTTCTAAGCGCGAGCGCAGGCGATTGAAGTTGTTGGAATGCTCTTCAAACTGGATGGGGTGTGTTATTGCGTTCATAGCTTTCTCGTTAAGTGTTGATGCTCTTGCCGCCATCCACCGCGATAATTTGACCTGTGATGTAAGGCGCGTCTTGCAGTAAAAATAAGACTGTTTTGGCAATGTCGTCGGGCGTGCCCACGCGTTGCAATAAAGTTTGTGCCACGATGCTGGCGCGTTTTTGCGTGTCTTGCCAGTCACCATGTTCGGGCCACAATATCGCCCCTGGCGACACGCCATTCACGCGTACTTCAGGGGCAAGCTCTTGCGCTAATGCTAAGGTCAAGGTGCGTAAACCGCCTTTCGCCACGCTATAGACCAGATGATTTTGCATCGGACGTTCAGCGTGTATATCAACGATATTGACGATGCCTCCGCCCGTCCTGCGCAATTCACTGGCCGCCGCCTGAGCCAGAAACAGCGGGGCTTTCAGGTTGGTGCCGAGCAGATCGTGCCAATCATTTTCCGATGCGTTCGCCAGCGGCGTGGCATAAAAACTCGACGCGTTATTTACCAGCCCATCTAAGCGACCAAACTGAGCGATGCTCTGCGCAACTAAGCTAGGCAAGGCCGCTAGGTCTAACAAATCGGCGCAGAAAATCTGCGCACTGCCCGCGCGCTGCGCGTTAAATTCATGTTGCAGCGCAGTCGCTTGCGCGGCGGACTGGTGATAGTGAATGGCTAGGTGCGCGCCTGCCGCGTGCAGTCTGCGACAAATCGCCGCGCCTACCCGTTTTGCACCGCCTGTTACCAATATCACTTTGCCTTGCATGGCTCACTCCACTAAAATCCCGCATGGATATATCGCAAAATCCAAATCTCATCGCGATGCGTTGTTGCTCACAAAAAAATTATTTCTTACATCGTTGTTCTATGTGCGTCGTAATTGTTTGTTCCCGTCTTCACACGAAACAAGGAGCGAATGCGACGATGTTGCATGGAGAAGCCCTTTGCGGGCTCGCCTTGCTTCGAGATTTGAATTTTTCGAGATACCCAAAACTTTTTAATTATACCAGCCCATGCCAAATTCCTTACCCGCACCTAGCCCCGCCGCACTCGAACACAGCACTCGTTTAAGCCAATTTATTCAACAGGACATTGCCGCGCAAGGCGGCTGGATTTCGTTTGCGCGCTATATGGAGCTGGCGTTATACGCGCCGGGCTTGGGCTATTACACGGCGGGTGCGCATAAGTTTGGCGAGGCGGGCGATTTCATTACTGCGCCAGAATTGTCGGTTTTATTTGGTCAAATTTTGGCGCGCCAAGTGCAACAAATCATGGCGCAAAGTGCCCCGCATATTTTGGAATTAGGCGCGGGTAGCGGCAAGTTGGCGGTGGCTGTACTCAGCGAATTAGAGGCGTTAAATACTTTGCCCGACAGTTATTTAATTCTGGAAGTGAGTGCCGATTTGCGCCAACGCCAGCGCGCTTTAATCCAAGAAAAATTGCCGCACTTATTGGCGCGGGTGTGTTGGTTAGATGCCTTACCTGAAAAATTTTCAGGCGCAATGCTGGCCAACGAAGTGTTGGATGCCTTACCTGTGCATTTAGTTGATTGGTGTGATGGCGGGGTGCAAGAGCGCGGGGTGGTTGCAACGGCAGGGGGATTTGCTTATGCGCTGCGCGACATTGCTCATCCCGCTTTGCGCGCCGCCGCACAAGACCTCAACGTGCCAGATGATTATCACAGCGAAATTTGTTTGGCGGCACACGGCTTGGTGCAGAGCCTCGCGGCACGCTTAGAACAGGGCGCGTTGTTATTGATTGATTACGGTTTCGGCGCGTCCGAGTTTTATCATCCGCAACGCAATCGTGGCACGCTGATGTGTCATTACCGTCATCACGCGCACGACGATGCTTTTTATTTGCCAGGTTTGCAGGACATTACTGCACATGTGAATTTCACCGCTATCGCGGAAGCTGGCATAGACGCAGGGCTGGAATTATTGGGCTACACCAACCAAGCCTTCTTCCTCATCAATGGCGGCATTACCGACTTGCTCGCGCAACACGACCCAGAAAATTTGCGCACTTATTTACCGCTTGCGGCGCAATTACAAAAACTCACTAGTCCCTCCGAGATGGGCGATTTGTTCAAAGTCATCGCCTTGGAGCGCGGCATCACACAAGGCTTAACGGGCTTTGCACGCGGCGATTTAAGCCGCGCTTTATAATGCTTAGCTAGCCTCCCTCGCTCGTAAATCGAGCTACTCCCCCCCTTTTTTTTACTCACCATTTTTCAACCACTATGAACCCACTTTTAGACTGCACAGGACTGCCTCGTTTTACCGCTATTCAACCCGCTCATGTCGCGCCTGCGATAGAGCAAAGGCTCGCCGAGATGGGCGCGTTAGTTGCAAAGCTAATAGCCGATACCGCTGCGCCCACTTGGCAAAATTTTGTCGCGCCTATGGAAGACGCAAACGAGCGCGTGTCGCGCGCTTGGGGGCCCGTCGGGCATTTGAATGCGGTGATGAATTCGCCAGAATTACGCGAGGTGTACAACGCCACGCTGCCCAAAATCACTGCGTTTTATGCCGAGCTGGGACAGAATCTCGCGCTGTTCGATAAATTCAAAGCCTTGCGCAACAGCCCTGAATTCGAGGCTTTGAGCGATGCGCGCAAAAAAATTATTGAAAATGAACTGCGCGATTTTCGTCTCGGCGGAGCGGAATTAGCCGACGACAAAAAGGCGCGCTACTTAGCAATTCAAGAAAAATTGTCCGAATTGTCCGCGCGTTTTTCCGATAATTTGCTGGATGCAACCAACGAATTTTCATTGCTCATCAGCGATAAAAATGAACTGTTAGGTTTGCCTGATGACGCGCTACAAGCGGCAGACGAGGCTGCCACAGCAGCCGGAAAAACAGGTTGGCTGTTCACCCTGAAAATCCCGTCCTATATGCCCGTGATGCAGTTTGCTCACAATCGTAAATTACGCGAAAAACTGTATCGTGCTTACAGCACGCGCGCCTCAGAATTTGACCAAGCCGCGACAGCTAGCAGCACCACGCTGCATGACAACACCCCGTTGATGAATGAAATTGTTGCCTTGCGCGGCGAGGAAGCCCGTTTGTTGGGCTTTGCTAATTTTGGTGAATTGTCACTCGCTGCCAAGATGGCGGACACGCCCAAACAGGTGGTGGACTTCATGCGCGAACTGGCAACGCGCGCCCGTCCTTTTGCCGAAAAAGATTTAGCCGAGCTGCGCGAATTCGCGCGTAAAGAATTGAGTTTGGAAGACTTGCAAGCGTGGGACATCAGTTACGCCAGCGAAAAATTGCGCGAGCAACGCTACGCATTTTCTGAACAGGAAGTG
Organism: Gallionella sp.; assembly: GCA_036171695.1. Classification (GTDB taxonomy): domain Bacteria; phylum Pseudomonadota; class Gammaproteobacteria; order Burkholderiales; family Gallionellaceae; genus Gallionella. The sequence goes on along the minus strand of JAVHRN010000082.1, from coordinate 71,276 downwards.
AAGCAATACTTTCCTGAAGATGCGGTATTGACGGGCATGTTCAAAGTGGTCGAAACCTTGTATGGCTTGCAAATCAAGCCAGCTCAGGCGGAGCTGTGGCACGAGGATGCGCACTTCTTTGCTATTCACACTGCGCAAGGCGCGCTGGTGGGGCAGTTCTATCTTGATTTGTATGCGCGCAACAACAAGCGCGGCGGCGCGTGGATGGATGATGTGATTGGTCGCCGACGCCGCCCTCACCTCAATCCTCTCCCGCAAGCGGGCGAGGCGGCAAACGAATCGCTGCGCGAATTTCACGATGCTGGTATTCAAACTCCAGTCGCCTATCTCAACTGTAATTTTTCAGCTCCCGTCGGCGGTAAACCTGCGGTGTTTACGCATGATGATGTGATTACTTTGTTCCATGAATTCGGTCACGGCTTGCATCATTTGCTTACCGAAATCGAAGACCTCGCGGTGTCTGGTATCAATGGTGTGGAATGGGATGCGGTGGAATTGCCCAGTCAGTTTATGGAAAATTTTTGTTGGGAATATGCGGTGTTGCAAGGCATGACGCGGCAGGTGGCAACGGGTGAAAAATTACCGCGCGCACTGTTCGACAAAATGCTTGCGGCAAAAAATTTCCAAAGCGGTTTGGCTACCTTGCGTCAGATTGAATTTTCGCTGTTCGACATGTTGATGCACAGCGAGTTTGAAGCGGGTGGTGCACAGTCATTGTTGCAGTTGCTCGATGCAGTGCGTGGCGAAGTCGCAGTGCTCATGCCGCCTGCTTTTAACCGCTTTGCCAATAGCTTCGCGCATATTTTTGCGGGCGGCTATGCGGCGGGTTACTACAGTTATAAATGGGCGGAGGTATTGTCCGCTGATGCCTATAGTTTGTTCGAGGAACAGGGCGTGCTAAATCCTGCTGTCGGGGCGCGTTTCCGTGCCGAAATCTTGGCGATGGGCGGATCGCGTGGCGCGATGCAATCCTTCACCGCTTTCCGTGGTCGCGCGCCTAACATTGACGCACTGTTACGGCATAACGGCTTGTCTAATTGATGCCGAAACTATGGCGAGCCGATGCGTTGCAACCGCATGATTTCAGCAGGGCTGCCCATGCTGTTGTTGCGGCAGTAGATGCGTGCCGTATTCCTTCTTAACGCTAGGAACTGCTTAATCTGCTGCCTTAAATTTAGCCTCCGCCAATAAAAAAACCAGCTTGCGCTGGTTTTTTTATGCTCACAACAGGATGACTTAGTGATGTGTCGCAGGTGCGTCGTTATGACTGATGTGCCCCATTTCATCGGCAAGGTCATGCGGCTCTAATTCCAGCTCAATTTGTTTGGCTTCGGTTTTACCGTTGACGTTGATGATATTAATTTTCCCTGCGCCTTCTTTCATATCGTCGGCAAAGTCATATACCGCGCCGATAATCAACAAGTGTCCTGCTGTTACGGCTTCTTCATATTCCGCCATTGCAGCGGCAACTTGATTGTTCACATTGGTTTGCACGCCAGCCACATTCGCGCCACCTTTGGTGATTTTAATCGTATCAAGTTCTTTCTTAACGGCTTCTTCGAGCGTGCTGTAATCGCCATTTGCCGCTGTAATTGCACCGCAACGAGAATGTCCCAAAATCAGCAACAACGATGAACCGAGATGGTTGATACCGTATTCCACTGAACCTTTAGAGGTAGCGATTTGGTTACCAATGTTACGAATCATAAACAAATCGCCTTCTGGGCGGGTGTCCAGCATATTGGTTTGGACGCGTGAATCTGAACACGCCACCACCGTCGCACGTGGATGTTGACCGCGTGATAATTCTTGGAAAAAAGTCGCGCCATGTACGCTGCTAAACGAATCTTCTACCTGCTGAATATCTTTGATAAAGGCACGCGCTATAGCGGCTTCGCCGTGTTCGTGTGCGCTCGCAGCAATAGGCGCGAAAATTGTGACGGCGACCAACAGCGATGCAATTTTTTGCTTAAACATACACTCTCCCTGAACCTTAGTTAATTGATATATGCGCCACAATTTTTTTGGTTTGTAGTCGCAGCGAAAGAGTATAGCGAGTTATTTTTGGCTTGTGGCAAAAAAGTAATATCGAATCTTTTACATCAAGATGACATCGTATTGTTCTTGGCTATAAGCCGTTTCGACTTGCAAGGAAATCGGTTTGGCGATGAAGTCGGACAGCTCTGCTAAGGCTTGTGATTCTTCGTCTAGGAACAAATCAATTACTTGCTGTGCCGCCATGATGCGATATTCGCGCGCATTAAATTGGCGAGCTTCGCGCACGATTTCCCGCACGATTTGATAGCACACGGTTTGCGCGGTTTTCACTTGCCCGCGCCCTTGGCAAGTCGGACACGCTTGGCATAACAAATGCGCCAAACTTTCGCGGGTGCGCTTGCGCGTCAACTCCACCAAGCCTAATGCGGAGAAGCCATTTACGGTAATGCGCGTATGGTCGCGCGCCAGTGCTTTACGCAACTCTTCCAGCACGGTGGCTTGATGCTCCACGCTATCCATGTCGATAAAGTCGCAGATGATAATGCCGCCCAAATTGCGCAAACGCAGTTGGCGCGCGATAACTTGAGTGGCTTCTAAATTGGTCTTGAAAATAGTGTCATCAAAATTGCGCAAGCCGACAAAGCCGCCTGTATTTACATCCACGGTGGTCAGGGCTTCGGTTTGGTCGATGATGAGATAGCCACCCGACGGCAAATCCACGCGTTTGGACAGCGCGCGTTCAATTTCTTCTTCGACGCTATATAAATCGAACAGTGGTCGCGCGCCAGGGTAATGCTCTAATTTATCCGCAGCGATGGGCGTATAGGCTTGCGCAAAGTCCAACATTTTTTGGTAAGTCACGCGTGAATCAATCTGGATACGCACGGTGTCTTGATGCACGAAATCGCGCAATACGCGCAGGCTAATGTCTAATTCTTGATATAACAATTGCGGTGCGACAGCCGTTTTGGCCGTCAATTGCAACGCTGCCCATAGCTTATCCAAATACGCTACATCCGCTGCAAAATCAGGCTGTTCGGCCGCTTCGGCAACGGTGCGAATAATGTAGCCGCCTTTATGTTCGGCAGGAATCGCCACTTGCAAACTGGCGCGCAAAGCATCGCGCTGTGTCTCACTCTCGATGCGTTGCGATACGCCGATATGATTTTCTTGTGGCAGAAAAACCAACAGCCGTCCTGCCATACTGAGTTGTGTAGTGAGCCGCGCACCCTTACTGCCGATGGGATCTTTGATGACCTGCACCAAGATATTCTGCCCATCAAATAAACGCTGCTCGATTGGCTTCGGGTCGGTAGCGTGTTCCCAAATATCGACGACATGCAAAAACGCGGAACGCTCCATACCGATGTCGATAAATGCCGATTGCATGCCAGGCAATACGCGTTTTACTTTGCCCAAATAAACATTGCTGACAATGCCGCGACTGCTGCTGCGCTCGATATGTAAATCCTGCACGATGCCTTGCTGCATGATTGCAACACGGGTTTCTTGTGGCGTGACATTGATGAGAATTTCGTTGCTCATAGACATCCTTAAGGCGTAGCTATATTAAATTTGCGCAACAGTGCGACGGTCTCGCACAACGGCAATCCCACTACACCTGAATAGCTGCCCGACAACTGCGCGACAAACGCGCCGCCCAAGCCCTGTATGGCATACGCACCCGCCTTGTCGCGCCCTTCGCTACTGAATAAATAACGACGTATGCGCGCTTCATCGAGTTGCACAAAACTGACCTCAGAGCGCGATAACGCGGTTTCGATTTTATCGCCCTGCACCACCGCCACCGCCGTCAGCACTTGATGTTCGCGCCCTGATAAGCGTCCTAACATTTCCACCGCATCAGCAGGGCTGGCAGGTTTGCCCAAAATTTTGCCATCCAGCACCACCGTGGTATCCGCCGCCAATACTGGCGCGTCGGGCAACTGCCGATAACGCAATACCGCGTGTGCGGCACGCGCTTTGTCTAAACATATGCGCTGCACATAGGCTTCTGGCAACTCGTCGGGCAAGGGCGTTTCATCTACATCCATGCCACGCGCCACATCATTGCGCAAATGCAACACCTCAAACGCCACGCCGATTTGCGTAAGCAACTCAGCGCGGCGCGGACTTTGTGAAGCGAGGTAAATTTTCGAGAAAGTCATCATTACTCCCGATGATACGGATGGTTGTGCATCAGGCTGTGCGCACGATACAACTGCTCGGCGAGCAGTACGCGCACAAAGGCGTGCGGTAAAGTCAGCGCGGACAATGCCAGCAACTGTTTGGCAGATTGTTTAACGGTGGGATGTAGCCCATCCGCACCGCCGACAATAAAAGCGACATCGCAACCCTCGCGCATCCAATCTTGCATCTGTGCGGCAAGTTGTTTAGTGGTGGGTGTCGCGCCATGTTCATCCAAGGCGATGCGCCAACAACCGCTAGGCAACGCCGCCAAAATGCGCTGCGCTTCGGCTTGCATAATTTGCTCGGTGGTTTTGCCTGTGGTGCGCGGTTCAGGCTTGATTTCCAGCAGCTCAATTTTCGCCTCGCGCGGCATCCGCTTGACGTACTCATTGAACCCGACCGTTATCCAATCAGGCATTTTGTGACCAACTGAGACGATGATGAGCTTCATATTTAAGAGCTATTTGCCACAGAGGACACTGAGAACACAGAGAGGCAAGCGGCATTGTTGTTCTCTGTGCCCTCTGTGTTCTCTGTGGCTAGATTTTAGTGAGAACCCGCCAGCTTAGGCCGCGCCGCTTGGGCTTTGCTCCACAACTCTTCGAGGTTGTAATACTCGCGAATCGCAGGCTGCATGATGTGGACTAACACTTCGCCTAAATCGACCAAAATCCATTCGCCGCTTTCCTCGCCTTCACGACCGATGACTTCTTCGCCGAGCTCTTTGAGCTTGACCACGACGTTATCGGCGAGTGCTTTGGTTTGGCGGCGAGAATTCGCGCTGGCAATAATCATGCACTCGAACAGCGAGCTTAGTTTGCTGGTGTCGATGGTGGTAATGTTGACGGCTTTGATGTCTTCTAATGCTGCGACAATCGCCTTAATTTTTTCTTCAGTAGTTAGCATGTTGGTACAAGTGATGTTCATAAATATATTCCGCCACCGAACCGGGTAGCAGATAGCGGATGCTGCGTTGTTCAGCCACGCGCGAGCGAATTACGGTGGCTGAAATTTCTAATTTTGGGATACCTAACACGGCGATGCCGCCCTGCGTTTGCTGCGCTAAAAAACTGGCTGCACACAAGCGATTTTGGTACTGCTCGCGCAACCGTTGTGGAGCGGATTCGATGCGTTCTTCGATGGTAAATCCGGGCCGATAGCCGACCACGATATGCGCCAACTCGAACAATGCTTCCCACTCATGCCAAGTGTGCAACTGCAAAAACGCATCGCCGCCCATCAACAAACACAGCGGTTGATGCTCGCCCAGTTCAGCACGCAATTCGCGCAATGTATCCACCGTGTAACACTTGCTGGTGCGATTCACTTCGCGCTCATCCAACACAAACGCGGGCTGCTCGGCAATCGCCAACTTCACCATCGCACTACGCTGCTGCGCCGACACTTGCGGCGTGGTGCGATGCGACGGAATGCCAGTGGGAATAAAGCGTATCTGCTGCAACCTAGCCAACTCCAACATCTCTTCGGCAAGGCGCAAGTGCCCGTAATGTATTGGGTCAAACGTCCCGCCTAAAATACCGATGGGTTTCACAACCACAGCCCTATCAAGCCGCCACATAAGCTAAATGCCAACACGTTACCGCCACCATTGAGCAGTTGATACTTAGCAAAACTGGGGAGCGTAAAAGTTGCCATCAGCGACATCACAAAAGGCAAAAAATTAAAAGCCGCGCTCACTAGCAAGGTTGCCCACAGCCCCCCCCAAAAAGTCGCTTGATGCGATGACAGCAGCCATATTTGTAAAAAATATAACATGGTTGCTGCGCCCCAAAAGTTGCTTGCCAACAGCAATTTTGAATTCGCCATAAGTTGCATGGTAGGGGGCATCGCTTGCGTGATTTGTTTACCAAATAGTAGCGATGAATGCCACAGCCGCAACAGCAATACAAAAACAACTGCGCCCAACAGAGCTGCCAAAAAAGGCTGCCATGAAGTAAGAAAAGTCTCAGCAGTCAACATCAAAGGGTTTGCTAAACCGCCAGCAAACGTATATCCGACAACACTTTTGCCAAGTACGCGGTGAAGCGGGCGGCTAACGCGCCGTCGATGACGCGGTGATCGTAAGACAGCGACAACGGCAGCATTAAACGCGGCACGAATTCGCCGTTTTTATAAACGGGTTTCATTGCGGATTTAGACACGCCCAAAATTGCCACTTCGGGTGCGTTAATAATTGGTGTGAACGCTGTGCCACCGATGCCGCCCAAGCTGGAAATCGAGAAGCAGCCGCCTTGCATATCGGCTGCGGTGATTTTTTTCTCACGCGCTTTGGCAGAAATTTCACCCAGCTCTTTCGCCAGTTGCACCAAGCCTTTAGTGTCCACATCGCGCAACACGGGCACCATCAAACCATCTGGCGTATCGACGGCTACACCGATATGGAAATAATTTTTATAGACTAAATTTTCACCGCTGGCATCCAGTGAAGCATTAAATTCTGGGTAGCGTTGCAAGGCTTTAACCACTGCTTTGAGCAAGAACACCAGCGGGGTAATTTTGATATTTTGCTTGGCGTATTCCTCGCCCAACTGTTTGCGGAATGCTTCCATTTCCGTGATGTCGGCTTCGTCAAATTGGGTGACATGCGGAATGGTTACCCAGTTGCGATGCAAATTAGCGCCAGAAATTTTCTTGATGCGCGACAACGGTTTCACTTCCACTGCGCCGAACTTAGCAAAGTCAATTACGGGGGAGGCCAATACTTGTAAGCCATTGCCGCCTGTTGCTGCGCTGGCGCGCGGTGCGGCCAACGCGCCTTTAACAAAGTTTTGCACGTCGCTGCGTGTGACGCGATTTTTGTCGCCACTGCCTGGCACTTGTGCAATATCCACGCCTAACTCACGCGCAAAGCGACGCATCGCAGGGCTGGCGTGGGCTTTTTTGCCTGATGGGGTGGCGACGGTTGTTGCTGCAACGGGTGCGGCGACAACAGGCGCAGGGGCGACCACGGGTGCGACGACGATAGGCGCAACCGCTGCAATCGCGGCAACGGGGGCGGCAACCACTTGAGGGGCTGCCGCATCGCTGCTTTCCAACACCAAAATCAGCGCGCCTTGCGAGACTTTATCGCCTACTTTGATTTTCAACTCTTTAATGACGCCCGCATAAGGCGACGGCACATCCATCGCTGCCTTGTCGGTTTCCAGCGTCAACAGCGTGTCTTCCGCCGCAATGGTGTCGCCTACTTTCACCATCACTTCGATGATGCTCACGTCTTTGTAATCGCCGATGTCGGGTACGGCTACGTTTTTCATTTCTGCCATGATATTTCTCCTCAACTTACACAGTCGTTGGGTTAGCCTTTTCTGGGTTAATGCCATACAACTTGATGGCGCGTGTCACTTCGCTTGCGGCTATCGAGCCTTCATCCGCCAAGGCTTTCAAGGCAGCAACGGCGATGTAATGGCAATTCACTTCAAAGAATGCGCGTAGATGCTTGCGGGTGTCGGAGCGACCAAATCCATCTGTGCCTAACACGGTAAAACTTTGTGGCAAGAAGCCGCGAATTTGATCGGCAAACGAGCGCATGTAATCGGTTGAAGCAATCACTGGACCGTTGCGTTTCACCATACATTGTTCAACGTAGCTGACGCGTGGTTGCGCTTCGGGATGCAGCATATTCCAGCGTTCGCAATCCAAGCCGTCGCGGCGCAATTCGGTAAAGCTAGTAACGCTCCAGACATCTGCACTCACGCCAAAATCTTTCGCTAGCAATTCAGCCGCCACGATGGATTCACGCAAAATCGTGCCGCTGCCCATCAACTGGACTTTGAGATTTTTCGCCGAAGATGCACCTTCGCTCAACAAGTACATCCCTTTCAGGATGCCCGCTTCCGCATCTTTAGGCATCGCGGGGTGGGTGTAGTTTTCGTTCATTACGGTCAAGTAATAGAACACGTCTTGTTGCTCAACATACATGCGGCGCAAACCGTCTTGAATAATGACCGCCAATTCGTAACCAAAAGTCGGATCGTACGACACGCAATTTGGAATTGTTGCTGACATCAAATGACTATGACCGTCTTCGTGTTGCAAGCCTTCGCCATTCAGTGTGGTGCGACCTGCCGTGCCGCCCAACAAGAAGCCGCGTGCGCGCATATCGCCCGCTGCCCAAGCCAAATCGCCGATACGTTGGAAGCCGAACATCGAGTAGAAAATGTAGAACGGCAACATCGCCACGCCGTGATTGGCATAAGCGGTTGCGGCGGCAATCCAGTCGGACATCGCACCCGCTTCGTTAATGCCTTCTTGCAACACTTGACCACTGGAAGATTCTTTATAGAACATCAATTGATCAGCATCTTGCGGGGTGTAGTTTTGCCCCACTTGCGAGAAAATCCCCAGTTGGCGGAACAAGCCTTCCATCCCAAAGGTACGCGATTCATCGGGCACAATCGGCACAATTTGCTTGCCGATATTTTTGTCTTTAAGCAACACCCCTAAGATGCGCACAAACGCCATAGTGGTCGAGATTTCGCGTTCACCTGTGCTTTGCAATAAAGCATCAAACGCGCTCAACTCAGGGATTTGCAACGCTGTAGTAACAGGGTTGCGCGCGGGAATAGCACCCATCACGGCACTGCGTTCCTTCAGATATTTAGCTTCCAAACTGTCTGCGGGCGGACGGTAAAAATTCAAGCTCGCCACTTGTTCGTCGTTTAACGGAATTTGGAAACGGTCGCGGAATTTCAGCAACGCTTCGTTGTTCACTTTCTTTTGCTGATGGGTAATGTTCTGCGCTTCACCCGCTTCGCCCATGCCGTAGCCTTTGATGGTTTTCGCCAAAATTACGGTGGGTTGACCCGTGTGTTTAGAGGCCGCCGCATACGCTGCAAATACCTTATGCGGATCGTGTCCGCCGCGATTTAATGACCAAATTTCATCGTCTGACATGTCAGCGACCATCGCCAACAATTCAGGCGATTTGCCAAAGAAATGTTCGCGTACGTACGCGCCATCTTTGGATTTATAAGTTTGATATTCGCCATCCACCACTTCTTGCATACGCTTTTGCAACAAGCCTTTGCTATCTTTGGCAAACAAACGATCCCACTTGCCGCCCCAGATAATTTTGATGACATTCCAACCCGCGCCACGGAACACGCCTTCGAGTTCTTGAATAATTTTGCCGTTGCCGCGTACTGGACCATCTAAGCGTTGCAAATTACAGTTGATGACGAAAATCAAATTGTCGAGTTTTTCACGACCTGCCATCGACACTGCGCCCAATGATTCAGGTTCATCGGTTTCGCCATCGCCCAGATACGCCCAAACTTTGCGCCCTTCGGTTTTTGCCAAGCCGCGCAATTCTAAGTAGCGCATAAAACGCGCTTGATAAATCGCCATCAATGGACCCAAACCCATAGACACAGTGGGGAACTGCCAGAAATTAGGCATCAACCAAGGGTGTGGATAAGACGACAAGCCATCGCCTTGTGCTTCTTGGCGGAATTTATACATTTGCTCTTCAGGAATGCGCCCTTCTAGGTAGGCACGCGCATACACACCAGGTGAAGAATGACCTTGGAAATACACCAAGTCGCCGCCGTGCGTGTCAGTTTTGCCATGATAGAAATGGTTAAAACCTACGTCGTACAAAGTCGCCGCCGAAGCGAAGCTGGCGATATGTCCGCCTAATTCTGATGAATCTTTATTCGCGTTCAACACCAACGCCATCGCGTTCCAACGCATTAACGCGCGAATGCGATGTTCCATATCGTGATTGCCAGTCGAGCGTTGTTCATCCGCGACGGGAATGGTGTTGCAATAAGGAGTGGTCGCACTAAATGGCACACCTGCGCCGCTACTACGAGCTTTATCGAGCAATTGCTCCAAAATAAAATGCACGCGTTCTGAACCCGCTTGCTCAAACACCGATTCCAGCGCGTCCAGCCATTCTTGGGTTTCTTGCGGATCGTAATCAGGTAATGTTGACATTGCTGCTTCCTCTCTTATTGCATTGATATTATTAAATCACCCGCTGCCAGCCCCGCGACATGCGAGGTTGAACTAACAGCAGGTAACTTTTACTCGGCACACTCAATGATGTCGTGTTCGGTCACTATCCAATCGACTTTCACATCGGTCGTTTGTTGCGGAATTGCTGACACCAGTTGCAGCGCGTAAGCGGGGGCGACCAGCACAGGATGCGGCTTCATGCGTGCGAGCAACTTGTCGTAAAACCCCCCGCCATAGCCCAGTCTTGCACCATTTTTGGCAAAACCCAGTCCCGGCAAGGTCGCGAATTCTACAGCATTTAGCGCGTTTAGCTGCTCGCAGCGTGCAGGCACGGGTTCAGCGATGCCCCACGCGCCTTGTTCTAATTGCGTTGGCAAGTCGGTGACCCAATACAAATCCAGCTCATTCGTGGCGCGATTAACTTTCGGCAACACCAGCTGCTTGCCATCCGCCAACACCCGCGCTGCCCAGTTCGCCCCGCCAAACTCACTGCCAAAATTCATATACGCCAGCACTACGGCGGCATTTTGATATGCCGTCATCGCTACCATACGCTGGATAATTTGCCCGTTTAACTGAGTGCGCGCAGTAGGCGATAGCGCATCGCGCGCCGCCAGCAGCGTATTGCGCAGGACTTGTTTTTGACTGGCTAACTGACTCATCGCCCCAACTAGCCCAAAAATAATTGATACGCGGGGTTGTCGCTTTCGTCCCAATAGGGGTAGCCGAGTTTGTCGAGGAAGGCGTGCAGGGCGGCGGTGTCGTGGTGCGGCACTTGCATACCGACCAGTACGCGCCCGTAATCTGCGCCGTGGTTGCGATAGTGGAACAGCGAAATGTTCCAACTGTGATTCATGCTGTTCAAGAAATTCATCAGCGCGCCAGGGCGTTCAGGGAACTCGAAGCGAAACATGATTTCATCTTTGGCGGCGGGCGCGTGGCCGCCCACCAAGTGGCGCACATGTAATTTCGCCATTTCGTTGGCGGATAAATCTAACGTGGGCAAATCATTGCTTTGCAGCGTTGCCACCAGTGCGGCAGTCTCGCTTTGGTCTTTAACCTGAATGCCCGCGAACACATGCGCGGCTTTGGGATTGGCGTAGCGATAGTTAAATTCGGTGATGTTGCGCTTGCCTAACAGCGCGCAAAACTTGCGGAAACTGCCTGCTGTTTCGGGGATGGTCACCGCCAAAATGGCTTCGCGTTGTTCGCCGATTTCGGCGCGCTCGGCGACAAAACGCAAGCGGTCAAAATTCATATTCGCGCCACAGGCAATCGGAATCAGCGTTTCATTGTTGAGCTGTTCGCGTTTGGCGTATAGCTTCGCACCCGCCACCGCCAACGCGCCGGCTGGTTCGAGAATCGAGCGGGTGTCTTGGAACACATCTTTAATCGCGGCACACACTTCGTCAGTGTTGACCAAGATGATTTCATCGACCAATTCTTGGCACAAACGGAAGGTTTCCGCACCGACATATTTCACCGCCGTGCCGTCCGAAAACAAGCCCACATCATCCAAAGTCACGCGCTGTTTGGCTTGCAAAGAACGATACATCGCGTCCGAATCGGTAGTTTGCACGCCGATAATTTTGATGTCAGGACGCACCGCTTTGACATACGCCGCCACGCCTGCAATCAAGCCGCCGCCGCCGATGGCGCAAAAAATCGCATGGATGGGGGCGTGGTGCTGACGCAAAATTTCCATGCCGATTGTGCCTTGTCCCGCGATGACATCGGGGTCGTCAAAGGGATGTACAAAGGTGAGTAGGCGTTCTTTACCGAGCTGCAAAGCGTGCGCATACGCGTCGCTGTAACTGTCGCCGTGCAGCACGATTTCCACATTGCTGCCGCCGAAATGTTTGACCGCGTCTATCTTCACATTGGGCGTGGTGGTGGGCATCACGATCACCGCTTGGCAGCTCAATTTTTGCGCTGACATCGCCACGCCTTGTGCGTGATTGCCCGCTGAGGCGGCGATGACCCCCTGTTTTAACTGCGCGGTATCGAGCTGCGCCATTTTGTTGTATGCGCCGCGCAACTTGAATGAAAACACAGGCTGCATGTCTTCGCGCTTGAACAAAATTCGATTGCCGATACGCGCGGATAAATTCGGCGCAAGTTCCAAAGGCGTTTCAATTGCCACATCATAAACGCGCGCATTCAAGATTCTTTTTAGGTAAGTATTCATAGTAGAGCTAGAGCAGGGGCAAAAAAATGACCGCGAAGGGTAGCATAAAAGCGCGCATAACCCTTGCGAGATATAGCAAAATCGGTTCAAATGCCGCGCATGAAAAATCTCAATCCGCACGACATCGTGGTGCAAACCAAGGTCAACTACCTAGCCGATCAATCCGATGAAGACGCGCACCGTTATGTATTTGCCTACACCATCACCATCAATAATATCGGCACACAAGCCGCCAAGCTCATCAGCCGTCATTGGGTGATTACCGACAGCAACAATCAGGTGCAAGAAGTGCGCGGGCAGGGCGTGGTGGGCGAGCAACCGTTGCTCAAACCCAAGCAAAGTTTTGAATACACCAGCGGTACAGTGCTGGCGACTGATGTCGGCACAATGCGCGGCAGCTATCAATTTCAGGCTGAAGATGGCGAAGAATTTGACGCACCTGTGCAAGAGTTTGTGCTGAGCGTGCCGCGTGTTCTGCACTAGAAATCACTCGCTGTTGTGGGAGCGCAATTTATTGCGCGATAGCACGTTCATAAAATCCATCGCGCGATGGCTTTGCATAAGCAATCGACGAAGCGAAAAATCGCTGGTCTCTGCTAAATTCGCGCTCCTACAAGATCCCATGCAAATCAAAAAACTGTCCATCTTCGCGCTGCTTTTTTTAGCCGCGTGTAGCACCGCTAAAAAGCCCTCTCCACCTGTGGTTAGCGCGCCGCCACCGCCTAGCGTAGCAACCCCTAGTGCGCCTTATGCGGCCAGCGATTGGACGCATTTACCTGACTGGCGCAACACCGAGTTGTCAGCCAGTTTTGCCGCCTTGACGATGAGCTGTCGCGCCTTAAAAAATAAGGCGTTTTGGCAAACACCGTGTAGCGCAGCCGCACAACTATTTCAGCCCGACGATGCTAATTTGCATGAATTTTTTGAGGCGTATTTTTCGCCGTATCAAGTGCTCAATGCGGATGGTTCGGCGCAGGGTTTAATCACGGGTTATTACGAACCGCGCCTGCGCGGCAGCCGTGTCAAGACGGCGCGATTTCGCTATCCCGTGTATGGCGTGCCTGACGATTTGTTGACGATAGATTTGGGTGAGGCGTATCCGCAACTTAAAGAGTTGCGCTTGCGCGGACGCGTGCAGGGCAAGCGTGTGGTGCCTTATTTTGCAAGGGCGGACATCGAATCAGGCAAGGCAAATTTAGCGGGACGCGAATTATTTTGGGTAGAAAACGTGGTCGAATTATTCTTCCTGCAAATCCAAGGGTCGGGGCGCATTGAATTGCCAGATGGCACGAATGTAAAAATCGGCTACGCCGAACAAAATGGTCAGCCCTATAGTTCTATTGGCAAAAAGTTAATCGAGATGGGCGAGCTGAAATTAGAACAAGCCTCGATGCAAGGCATCAAATTATGGGGCGAGCAACATCCTGACAAATTGCCCGCGCTGTTAGCGACCAATCCCAGCTTTGTGTTCTTTCGCGAGCTGCCCGACCAAACCAGCAATCCCTTGGGCGCATTGGGCGTACCGCTCACCGAGGCGTACAGCATCGCAGTTGATCCGCGCAGCATTCCACTGGGTAGTCCAGTATTTTTATCCAGCACTTATCCGAACAGCAACGAGCCGCTCAATCGTTTAATGCTGGCGCAAGACACGGGCGGTGCAATTAAGGGCGCGGTGCGCGCAGATTTCTTTTGGGGTTATGGTGACGCGGCGGGATTGCAAGCGGGACGGATGAAGCAAAGTGGCCAACTGTGGGTGCTGTTCCCCAAAGGTAGCGAGCCTAACTAAGGCTAGTCGTGGACGATATGCACGCGGTTACGTCCCTGTGCTTTGGCCTCATACAGCGCGGCATCGGCAAGTTTTAACAACGACGCAGGTGTGGTGTCGCGGCTGGGTAGCAGGCTGATGCCGCCTATGCTCAGCGTGGCAAATTGATGCGGTGAATCTTGATGCGGAATGGCTAAATCGCGCACTCGGTCGCACAGTAATTGTGCATAGTGAGTTAAGTCGGTGAGGTTCATATTTAACGCCACCACAGCAAACTCTTCGCCGCCGTAACGCGCCGCACATTCGCTGGGACGCTTAAACGCATCGCTGATGCTGTGTGCCACTTGGGTGAGGCAATCGTCGCCCGCTTGATGCCCATAACGATCGTTGTAGCGTTTGAAAAAATCTAAATCCATCATCAATACGGCAATGGGGCTCGCACCGCGTTGCGCCATAGACAGCAAGGCTTGCAACTGTTCATCAAAATGGCGGCGGTTGCTAATGCCCGTCAATCCATCGCTCATCGCCACCCGTGACAATTGCAAATTGGCGGCTTGCAGCTCTGTCTTAGACTGACGCAAGTGCTGCAACATTTCCACGCGGCCCGTGACATCTTTTTGCACACCAATAAAATGGGTCAGCAGATTATCGGCATTGCGTACTGGCGAGATATGAAATTCATTCCAAAATAGCGTGCCGTCTTTACGATAATTTTGCAAAATCACAATGCAGCCTTCGCCACTTTTAATCGCTTCGCGCAACACTCCCACAGCGGGCTGGGCAGTTTGCTCACCCTGCAAGAAACGGCAATTTTTACCCAGCACCTCACGCGCTGCATAGCCCGTCATTTTCTCAAAACCCGCATTCACATAAATCAACGGCATGTCCGGCAATAACGCGTCCGAAATGCTGATGCCATCGAGTGATTGATCAACCGCTTGGGCTAGCAAAGCCGCCGATATTGCCTTGTATGAGGACATAGTTATTTCGCTTTCACCTCGTTCAAATGTTTTTCTAATTCTTCGCTGGGTAGGTAGCCTGGGGTTTGTACGCCATTAGCAAAAATCAAATTTGGCGTGCCATTAACGCGTAGTTTTTTGCCTAATGCCAGCACTTGCTCAGTATTCGTTTTGCAGCTTGCGGCAGGCGCAGGGTTGCCATTTTGCATCAACTCATCCCATGCTTTGACGGGATTTTTGGCGCACAAAATGTTGTTCACCATCACGTTCGAACCTTGAAAAATCGGATACAAGAAAAGATACAAGGTTACATCGGTTACTTTGCTCAATTCTTTTTCGAGCTTTTTGCAGTAGCCACAATTGGGGTCGGTGAAATACGCCATTTTGCGTTTGCCGTTGCCCTTCACTTTTTTAATTGCCAGATTCAACGGTAATTTATCGAAGTCAATCGCGAATAATTTTTGGCTTTGTTTTTCGGTCAGATCAGTACGCGTCGCTAAGTCCACCACGCGTCCATCAAACAAATACAGCCCTTGCTCATCAATGTACATAATTTGTCCGTTGACAATAATTTCGTACAAGCCCGCATACGGCGTTTTCACCACATGGTCGAGCTTCTCCATATCAGGGAATTTGGCTGCAAATGATTTGCGAATTTCCGCCTCGCCCGCGTGGGCAAGAGTGGTGAAACTAAACAGCAATAGGGCAATTATTTTATTCATCACAAACTTTCTAATATCTAAGGTTGCGCACTATAACTGAAACCGTGCAGCGTTTAAGTAGGGCGAACTATCTAGACGATACGGACAGAGTGGACGTGTTAACTGCCTGTAGTAATAGCCTCAGTGAATCGACATTTTGTTTTGCCAAAAGTGCTACATCCGTAAAAATCTGGCTTGCCATATTTACCTTGCCGTTTGACTAAAATTCCTGTGTGGCATTGAGGGCAAGGCTGCCCTGCACGCGTCACGATGTCTTTCTCTTCAACTGTGCTGGTCGTTACCGATTTTGTCATAGCCACCAATGGGTAAAGCGTTTTGCATGAGCTAGGGTAATTTTCACACGCCAAGAAATCCGTCTCTGACAAGTCGCTACGTTTAATGCTTTTGCGTATTAATTTTTGCGTTCTGCAGATAGGGCATATCCCGCCAGCTTTTGGAGCAAAGTTCTTAGCGTGTTCGGTTGTTAAAAGTGGCTTAGTTGCGCTTTTAGACGTAACCGAAACGGGCTTAACGGGAGATACCAATGGCACATGCCGAGCAAGTAAAAACTCTGCCGTCGCTTGAGCTTCTTGTGTGCTTATTTCCCAGCCGCCCTCCAGCGTGAACATGCCTTGCGGAGACAAAACTTTGGACAAACTTTTGTAGTGGGTAATTTTTTTTGCAACACTCGCTGCCACTGCATCCGCCTTGAATAGTTCAGGGACTTCCCTACCTCGCTCAATAATGCCGCTATCTGAAATCGCAATATGAATGCACACAGGACAAAACTTAAATCCCTTTTGGAGCTTGCCAAAAAGCATCTTCCCCAACACGCACTCGGCATTTTCTCTTAACAATTCTTTAAGGATTTTTCCTTGCGCCTCAGCTTGCAAGACAGGTGAAGGCATCCCTGTAAATTCACCGTTGTAACTACGCTGCCAATCGCCATGCTCATTTATCGCAATCGTGCCATGTACACTTTTTGACTCCACAATAAACAAGCCTATGGTCGAGACAATTAAGTGGTCTATCTGCACCGTATCTCCATCATGGCTAAGGCGCAAATCGTTAATCACAAAACAATCATCGCGCTTACGAAACTCGCGCTGCAAATAAAATGCCATTTGTTTTTCTGCCGCATCACCTGCGCGCCACTTTGCATCGCTTGAATCCGTAAAAATTTTTTCTTTTAATATCACAGCCGCTCCCTTTCTTCTTTGGCTAATGCGCCTCATCCCAGTTCTTGCCTACACCCATTTCCACCAGCAGCGGCACTTTTAATACGGCGACGTTGCACATCAGTTGCGGCAATTTTTCTTTGACTAACGCCAGTTCGGCATCGGGTACTTCGAGGATCAATTCATCGTGTACTTGCATGATTAAACGCGTGCGTAACTGTTCCGTTGCCAGCCACGTTTGCACCGCAATCATGGCGAGCTTAATTAAATCCGCTGCCGTGCCTTGCATGGGCGCGTTAATCGCGGCACGTTCCGCGCCTTGGCGTTGCATGGCGTTGCTAGATTTAATGTTGGGCAACCACAAGCGGCGACCAAACACGGTCTCGACAAAGCCTTGTTGTTTCGCCAATTCGCGGGTGCTATCCATATAGTTTTTTACGCCAGGATAGCGCGCGAAATAGCGTTCGATATAGGCACTTGCCGCGCTGCGTTCCACGCCTAATTGTTTTGCCAAACCGAACGCCGACATACCGTAAATCAGGCCAAAGTTAATCACTTTTGCATAGCGGCGTTGCTCGCTCGTGACGGCTTCGCGCGAAGTCATAAAAATCTCCGCAGCGGTGGCGCGGTGAATATCTTCGTTGTTGGCGAAAGCCTTGAGTAGCCCATCATCACTGGACAAATGCGCCATGATGCGCAACTCGATTTGTGAATAATCGGCGGACACAATGTGCGCACCTTGCGGCGCAATAAACGCTTCGCGGATGCGTCGTCCTTCAGCGGTGCGCACTGGAATGTTTTGCAGATTGGGGTCGTTAGAAGCTAAGCGTCCCGTGACTGCCACGGCTTGCGAATAGCTGGTATGCACGCGCCCCGTGGCGTGATTCACCGACAGCGGCAACTTATCGGTGTAGGTCGATTTGAGTTTTGCCATGCCGCGATAGTCGAGCAAAATTTTTGGCAGCGGGTAGTCCAACGCCAGTTCTTGCAGCACTTCTTCGTCGGTGGAGGGATCGCCACTCGGTGTTTTCTTTTTCACTGGCAGTTGCAATTTATCGAACAAAATTTCGCGTAATTGTTTGGGCGAATTGAGATTGAACGGTTGCCCAGCCGCTTCATACGCGCGCGCTTCCAAGGCTAATAATTTTTCGCCCAACTCGCGACTCTGAATTTGCAACAGCGCGCTATCGAGCAACACGCCGTTGCGTTCCATCGTGTACAAAACTTGCCGACTCGGCATTTCGATGTCGCGATAAATATGTTGTAAACCCTGTTGCGCCGCGACTTTCGGGGCGAGAGTTTGATGCAATTGCAGCGTGATGTCGGCATCTTCAGCGGCATATTGGGTGGCGATGTCCAAATCAACTTGGTCGAAACAAATCTGCTTCGCACCCTTGCCGACCACATCTACATAGCTGATGGTTTGCACGTCTAAATGCCGTAAGGCGAGATTGTCCATATCGTGCGGCTTGTGCGATTCCAACACATAAGATTGCAGCAGCGTGTCGTCGGTGATGCCCGCCAAAGTGATGCCGTGATTGGCGAAAATATGTTGATCGTATTTAAGATTTTGCCCCAGCTTGTGATGCGTGGCACTTTCCAACCAAGGCTTTAATTTTTGCAGCGTCGCTTCGCGATTGAGCTGCTGCGGCGCGCCAGGATAAACATGCGCGAGCGGCAAATACGCCGCCTTATGGGGCGTGATGGCAAAGGAAATGCCCACCAGTTGTGCGGTCATCGCCTCCAAGCCCGTGGTTTCGGTATCGATGCAGACCAGTTCGGCGGCAAGTAATTTTTCTAACCAAGTATCCAGTTGCGCATCGCTCAAAATACACTCGTAAACGCTAGCAGAAGATTTTGCGATAACGGCATCATTCCCTCTCTCTGCATTGTTCCCTCCCCCTTGCAGGGCTAGGGTGGGGGTAAAATCTTTATGTACCTGTGCATCCGTTTGAAAAAGCGAGGATTGTGTCGAGTTTTCACCCCCACCCCAACCCTCCCCCTGCGAGGGAGAGGGAGTTACAACCGCTGCCCTCCCCACTTCTCTTAACCATGTTCTAAAACCAAAGCGTTGATACAGCTCGCGCAGCGTTGTTACATCCACAGGCAGGTCGGTAAGTTCCGCATAAGGTTGTGCCAATGCCACGTCGCACTTCACGGTAATCAATCGGCGCGCTTGCGGCAGCCAGTCCAGCGCGTTGCGTAAATTTTGCCCGACCACACCGCCGACTTCGCTGGCGTGCGCCATGATTTCATCTAGCGAGCCATATTGCGTGAGCCATTTCACCGCCGTCTTGGGGCCGACTTTTGCTACGCCTGGCACGTTGTCCACGGTGTCGCCAGTGAGTGTGAGCAAATCAATAATACGGTTAGGCGGCACGCCGAATTTTTCGATTACGCCTGCTACGTCGAGTTTTTCGTTGTTCATGGTGTTAATCAAAAACACCTGCTCGTTGACTAACTGTGCCAAATCTTTGTCGCCCGTGGCAACGATACATTGCACGCCGTCCGCGCTGGCGATGCTGGTCAGCGTGCCGATGACATCGTCCGCTTCCACCCCGTCTATGGTTGCGATATGCCAACCGTTCGCCGCAATGAGCTGATGTAGCGGCTCAATTTGCAATACCAAATCGTCGGGCATGTGCGCGCGCGTGGCTTTATATTCGGGATACCAATCATCGCGAAAGGTTTTACCTTTGGCATCAAATACGCACAGGCTATAATCCGCTGGATAATCCGCGCGCAATTTACGCAGCATGTTCAACACGCCGTAAATCGCCCCCGTCGGAAAGCCTTCTGCATTGCGCATATCGGGCATGGCATGAAAAGCTCGATACAAGAACGACGAGCCATCGACTAACAGCAATTTTTTCATTATTTTTAACTAGGAAATAAACATGAGCACACCGCCGAAACTGCCGACTCCTGCAATGCCCGATGCGTGGAATTCTAAGGAGGCGTGGCGTGTGTTCGGCATTATGTCAGAGTTTGTTTCTGCCACCGAACGCCTCAACCGCATTCATCCTGCCGTCAGTATTTTTGGTAGCGCGCGCACCAAATCCGACAATCGTTATTACAAACTCGCTGAAGAAATTGCGCGGCTGTTGTCCGACGCGGGCTTCTCGGTGATTTCGGGTGGCGGCCCCGGCATTATGGAAGCGATTAACAAAGGCGCGTTCTACGGCAAATCACCCAGCGTGGGGTTAAACATCCAACTGCCGTTCGAGCAATCGGGCAACGCCTACCAAAACATCAGCCAAACGTTCCAACATTTTTTCTCACGCAAAGTCATGTTCGTCAAATTCGCCAGCGCGTATGTGGTGATGCCAGGCGGCTTCGGCACCTTGGACGAATTGATGGAAGCCTTGACGCTGGTGCAAACGGGCAAAACCCGCCGCATCCCGATTATCTTGGTCGGCAGCGAATTTTGGGCGGGCATGTTGGAATGGTTTCGCACCACGCTCATCGCGGAAAAAGTCATCAGCCCCGAAGACATGGATTTAATCCAACTCATCGACGAACCCGCAGCCGTGGTCAGCGCGATTTTCAAACACTACGAAACGCGTGGCTTCGAACCGTCCGAAGCGGAACGCGAACGGCAGATGTATTTGTAATGTCAGCTAAAATGTTGGCTCATCCCGCACAACGTATATTGGAGAAAATCATGCGTACAGTTATTTTTTTATGGCTCACTAGCTTGTCGTTGCAGGTGGTTGCGGCGCAGCCTGTGCCCGCCGATTTGCAACCGTTGCCTGCTGCACCGACGGCTTATGATGCTAGCCGCGAAGAGGCGGCGGACGAGATTACGATTCATAAAGAAACCGAGCAAACTGTTGAGGAATATCGCGCG
The DNA here is from genome assembly GCA_036171695.1 of Gallionella sp. Classification (GTDB taxonomy): domain Bacteria; phylum Pseudomonadota; class Gammaproteobacteria; order Burkholderiales; family Gallionellaceae; genus Gallionella. The sequence continues at coordinate 50,468 of JAVHRN010000082.1, read as the reverse complement.
GGCAATCGTTTGTACATGATTAAAATCACACCCAGAATCGGTGCGCCTTATTACTTGGTGGATCAGCGCGGCGACGGTAAATTTGCTCGCCAAGAAAGTCTTGATTCAGGTTTTCGTCCACCGCAATGGGTGATTAAAAAATTCTAAGCACGCGCTAAACTCCTTACCCTGCAAGCCTTGCAGGGTGTCATCCGCAAACTCTACGCATACATCATGGCTGTTTTTACTTCTGTTTCAGAAGCGGAGTTATCCGCTTGGTTGAGCGATTATTCACTCGGCGATTTACAAAATTTGCAGGGCATCGCATCGGGTATTGAAAATACTAATTATTTTGTTACCACCGCCAACGGGCGTTTTGTGCTGACCATTTTTGAAAAGCTCACGGCGCAAGAGCTGCCGTTTTATCTCAATTTAATGGCGCATCTGGCGCGGCATGGCATTCCTTGTCCTGCCCCCGTTGCGAATCGACGCAATGATTTTTTAGGTGACCTAAAAGGCAAGCCCGCTTGCATTGCCACGCGTTTAAGCGGCGCATCGACGCTCGTGCCTAATGCCGCGCAATGTGCTGCGATGGGCGCGATGCTGGCGCAAATGCATGTTGCAGGACAAAGTTTTGCTGCGGCGATGCCCAATCCGCGCGGTACGGCTTGGCGCGCTGCCACTGCGCCGCGCGTACGTCCCTATCTGAATGCAGAACAGGCCACCTTGCTCGATGCGGAAATTGCACTGCACGCGCAAAATAATTTTGCCGCGCTGCCGCAGGGCGTGATTCATGCTGATTTATTCCGCGACAATGTGCTGCTCGAAGGCGAGCGGGTGGGCGGCTTGATTGATTTTTATTTCGCTTGCCAAGATGCGTTGCTGCTTGACGTTGCCACCACGGTGAACGACTGGTGCATGAATGCGGATGGCGTATTGAATGTGGATTTAACCGATAAATTTTTGCGCGCTTATTACGCGGTACGTCCCTTACAAGCCAGTGAAATAAAGGCTTGGCCATTGATGCTGCGCTTGGCGGCAGTGCGTTTTTGGCTGTCGCGTTTATTTGATTTGCATCTGCCACGCGGTGGCGAAATGGTTCATGCACACGACCCTGCACACTTCGAGCGTGTTCTCAAAAATCACCTCGCCCGACCTCATCAAATTTCATTTTAAGGAACGCTATGAACATCGCAAAACTGCCCGCCGCGCACGGCTGGATCTGGATTAAACAAGGCTACAGCTTGTTTATGAAAGCCCCGTTGTTATGGCTGACGCTACTGATTATTTGCATCGTTGCGGCGGTGTTGGTCAGCTTGATTCCCTTGGTGGGCGAACCCTTGGTGAGTATTGCCACCCCAGTAGTGTTAATCGGTTTAATGGCTGGGGCGCGCGCCGTCGAGCGCGGCGAAGAATTAGAGCTGGCGTATTTATTTAGCGGCTTGCAAAAACGCACACTGCAACTGCTTGCTTTAGGCGTTATCGCCCTCGTCGGGCAATACTTTATTTTTGCCGTGATGCAAGCGGCGGGTGGGGCTGCCATCGTTAATCTAATGATGAGCCACGAACCTATCTCCGACCCCGCCGTGATGACCCAAGCGGTCGCGGGTGCGGGCTTTGCGCTATTCATCGGCGCGGCATTATTTAGCATCTTAATGATGGCGATGCAGTACGCCCCGATGTTGGTGTACGTCAACAATCTGTCGCCTCTCGCCGCACTTAACCTCAGCCTGCGTGCGTTCTTGCGCAACATGCCCGCGATGCTGGTCTATGGCTTGACCTTTATGGCGTTCGCCATTCTCGCCACGCTGCCGATGATGCTAGGTTGGCTAGTGTTGCTGCCCGTTGTTTTTACTTCTTTGTATGTCAGCTACAGCGAGATTTTTCCTGTCGTAGCCCGCGTAGATGAGGCGGTAATCGCAAGCTAAAACAGTGTGCTAAAGCCCACTTAGCTTAAGGGTGTATCGAAAAATTCAAATCGCATCCAGCTTGGCATATTCCAATGCTAGCCATTTGCTGCCCGCGCGTTTGAAATTGATTTGTACCCGCCCTTGTATGCCAGTGCCTTCGGTATCGGTCACCACACCTTCGCCAAATTTTTGATGAAATACGCGCTGACCGATACGCCATAACGCGCCGCTTGGTGCGGCTTGTGGCGCACGCGGCGCGGCAGCGGCTACGGGTTTGCCATACGTTGCGCCGCCATAAGCGGGACTGGAAAACGCTGGCGCGCGTTGCACCAAACGTGGCGACAACCACTGCATTAAATTCTCTGGCAGCTCGCGTAAAAAACTCGACACGGTGCTGTAATTAGTTTTGCCGTGCAACATGCGACTCTGCGCAAACGTCATATACAGCTTGCGTTTGGCGCGGGTGATGGCGACATACATCAAGCGGCGTTCTTCATCCAATTCGCCGCTATCGACACTATTTTGATGCGGGAACAATCCCTCTTCCAAGCCTGTGATAAACACCGCGTGAAACTCTAGCCCTTTGGCGGCATGCACTGTCATTAGATGCAGCGCGTCCTCTTGATCGCCCGCCTGATGCTCGCCCGATTCCAATGAGGCATGCGTGAGAAATGCGGTGAGGCTGTCGTCTTCATTTTCATGCACGAACAGCGTCGCCGCGCTAATCAACTCGTTCAAATTTTCCAGTCTATCTTCGGCTTCACGACGTTTTACGGGCGAGGCTAATTCGGCTTCGTAATTGGCAATCAAGCCGCTGTGCGCCAAGACATGATCCATAATTTCGGGCAGCGGTAATTCGCGCGTGGCCGCGCGCAACGATTCAATCAGTGCGACAAATGCCGAGACTTTGCCACCCGCGCGCGCCGCCGCATCGAACAGGGTGGTGTTGTTTTGTTTGGCAGATTCCAATAGTTGTTCAATGGCACGCGCACCGATGCCGCGTGTCGGAAAATTGATGATGCGCAACAGCGAATTGTCGTCGTCGGTGTTTTCCATCAGGCGCAAATACGCCAGCGTGTGCTTGATTTCTTGCCGCTCGAAAAAGCGCAGCCCGCCATACACGCGATAGGAAAGTCCCGCCGACACCAATGCGTGTTCCAGCACGCGCGATTGCGCATTGGAGCGATACAGCAAAGCGATTTCTTTGAGATTGATGCCGTCGCGTTTGAGCTGTGCAATTTCTTCGGTGATAAAGCGCGCCTCATCAACATCGGTGCCCGATTCCGACACGCGCAACAATTCGCCGCCGTCTTCCGCTGTCCATAAATTTTTGCCGAGACGATTGCGATTGTTGCTAATCAGCACGTTGGCGGCTTCCAAAATGTTGCCGTGCGAGCGGTAATTTTGTTCCAGCTTGATGACGTTCTCGACATGAAAGTCGCGCAATAATTCCTGCATATTGCCGACGTTCGCGCCGCGAAACGCATAGATAGATTGGTCATCGTCACCCACAGCAAAGAGTGCCGAAGGCGCGGCGTTTGTCCCCTCGCCCTCTGGGAGAGGGTTAGGGTGAGGGAGGTCAGCATGAGAAACACGCGAACGATATTCCCCCACCCCAGCCAACAATTTTAACCAGCGATATTGCAGCGGATTGGTGTCCTGAAATTCGTCCACCAAAATGTGTTTGAAACGCGCTTGGTAATGCTCACGCAGCGACTGATTGCGCGATAACAAATCATAACAACGCAGCAACAATTCCGAAAAATCCACTACGCCTTCGCGCTGACATTGCGCGTCGTATTCGGCAAAAATCTCCACCTTGCGCCGCGTAAACGGATCGTAGGCTTCCACTTCATGCGCACGCAGACCTTGCTCTTTGCTGCCGCTGATAAAATTTTGCACCTCGCGCGGAATAAATTTTTCGGGATCGACGTTCTGCGCTTTCATCACGCGCTTAATCGCCGAGAGCTGATCGGCACTATCCAAAATCTGAAACGTCTGCGGCAAATTCGCCTCGCGGTGATGCGCGCGCAACAGCCGATTACACAAGCCGTGGAACGTGCCTATCCACATGCCTCGCGTGTTAATCGGCAGCATCGCCGATAAGCGCGTGACCATTTCTTTGGCAGCTTTATTGGTAAACGTCACCGCCAACAAACCGTGCGGCGAAACCTGTCCCGTGCTGATGAGATAAGCGATGCGTGTGGTCAACACGCGCGTCTTACCGCTGCCCGCGCCCGCTAAAATCAGCGCGGATTGGGCGGGTAGTACTACAGCGGCACGTTGTTCGGGATTAAGACCTGCTAACAAATCCATGGCGATTCCAAAGTAAACGGGGAATCAAGCGCAGCCTGATTCCCCGTTGTGGTATTACAAAAACTGCTTACTTAGTTTTGTTAGCAATCATCTCGTGCATGATTGGTGCCAAGATAATTTCCATGGCATAGCTCATTTTGCCGCCTGGCACCACGATGGTGTTAGAGCGTGACATGAATGAACCAGGAATCATGCTGATTAAGTAAGTGAAATCAACTTTCTTGGGGTCTTTGAAACGGCAAATGACGAAACTTTCATCAGGCGTAGGAATGTCGCGCGCGATGAAAGGATTAGATGTATCAACCGTTGCCACGCGTTGGAAATTGATGTCGGTGCGTGAGAATTGTGGTGTGATGAATTTAATGTAATCAGGCATACGACGCATGATGGTATCAACTGTTGCTTCGGCTGAATAACCACGTTCGGCTTTGTCGCGATGGATTTTTTGAATCCATTCCAAATTGACCACAGGCACTACGCCAATCGCCAAATCAACAAATTTAGCCGCGTCCACGCCTTGCGCTTCGTCTTGTGCCAAGCCATGCAAACCTTCGTAGAACAACAAATCTGAACCCGCTTCGATGTCTTCCCACGGTGTGAATACGCCAGGGGTGAGGTTGGTCAGATTGAAATGTTTGTTGTGTTCAACGGCTTCTGGTTCGCTGTGCACGTAGTAACGACGTTGGCAAGAACCTGTTTCGCCGTATTGTTTAAACATCGCTTCGATTTTGTCGAAGTGGTTAGCTTCAGGGCCAAAGTGACTAAAAGTATTGTTGCCCGCTTTAGCTGCTTCCGCAGCCGCCGCGCGAAACGCCATACGATCCAAGCTATGCAAGCTATCGCCTTCAATCACGGCTGCTTTGATTTTGGTGCGGCGGAAAATGTTTTCAAAAGCGCGTTTAGCGGTAGTTGTACCTGCACCGGATGAACCAGTAATAGCGATAACGGGATGCTTGCGTGACATGGTTGAATCTCCTCGATTTGAATGTATTAAAAGAATAGGTGAAAAATTTTGAGGCGTGATTCTAGCAGAGGTTAGGCTGGCTCGTAATCGGCGTGTAACGCTTAGGCGAAAATCAGGCATAAAAAAACGCGGGGTGAGCCGCGTTTTTTCTGCAACTTTGCCGTTTAACGAATCACGCTAGGTGCATCTGCGCCCAGTTTGCCTGTTACTTGTTTGGCTAATTGCAGCGCGGCGGCTTTGCTGGCGAATGACTCGATACGCACTTGATAAACGTGTGCATCGCCTTGCAGCACGGGCATTAAACGCACCGCATAACCCGCATTGTGCCAAGCATCATAGGCGGTCAGCGCGCTCGCTTGGTCGGCGGCGGTGAGCAACACCACTTTCCATTTACCGCCCGTTTTTGCGGCAGCGGCATCGGGTGCGATTTCAGTTTCGGCTGCCCACAAAGCCAGTTGCGCAGGCTCAACAGCAGTTACCGCTTTAGCTGCTGATCCTTTCGGCATTTCGTAAAACGTCAGTGCGTCCGCCATCTCGAATTGCGATTGGTCCGCACCTTGCACCGCGATTTTGCCTTCAATCAAACAGACAATACCTTTATCGTCGCCATCTTTGCCCCACACGTCAGTGCCGCGTATGCCGATGGTGGAATTGGCAACATTGATGGTCACAGCGCGCGGTTTATTTTTAGCCAACGCCGCCGTGGTAAAGCGAAACGCGCCTTTGGCAACATCGAGCAGCGCGGTAAACAGCGGCTTGTCTTCATATTTTTGCGCCAAATTCGAGACGCGCAAATTGGCATTTTGTCCTAGCTTAATCGCGCTGCCATCCGCACCTTGCAGCAACACGCGAGCATTCGCGCCCGTGATAATTTTGTCGTCATTATTGAGCGTCGTACCGATGCTCAAAGGATATTGCGCGTTGTCGCGTTGCAACCAAGCAGGCATTTGCACGCCTTGCACGGTCAAGTCGGCGGCGGCATACGCCGCGTTGTTCATCAACAAAGCGAAAAGAATAGGGGAGAGGCGCAAGAGCTTATTCATAAGTTGAACTCCTAGTTATTGAGAGGCGACACTGTTTTTACAGCGTCGCATCATAGCTGATGATGCGGTTATTGCTCCATTGAATGTTGCGGCAAAACTCAATCTGTGGGAGCTCGATTTATCGAGCGATGGTTTGCCTATTGTTGCTACGCACGAGCTCTTGGCACACGCTTTTCGCGACTTTTTTTAGCTTGAGCAACAGGCAGCAAACTATTATTTTCTTGATACAGCTTAAATAAAAATGCCAAGCGTGCGCCGTCGTTGGGCGTGCCGCTAAAGCCGTAGGCGGTATCGACGGCTTGGTCGAGTTTGTGGTGTGCGGCGCGCAAAGCGGCGGGCATTAAATCTGGGTCGTAAAGCGTCGCCAACGTGTTGCTGCTATCTGCGGTAAAGGCGGCGGCGCGTTGGTCTAGCACGCGCTGCGCCGCTTCGATAATGCGGGTTTTATGTTTGTCGGTAACACGCGGCCAAGGGAACAGTTGATAGACGTTGGGCGAGTAGCTGTAATCGCTTTTTAAGCGTCCCGCCACGGTGCGCATCCAAGCGTTGTGTAAGGCACTGGTGAGTACACCAAATTCATAAAGCCCAACGTCGGGGAGCATATAAACCTTGTTGCTCGGCACGTTGTCCGCGCTTAGAAAACCAATCGGAATGTACTGGCGACGTTCGGAGGAAACTTCGGGAATGGCTAAAAAAGTGTGCTGCGGTTGGCGATTTTGCGTAAAGAAATATGGCTGGCTGGCGAGGGCTTGCACGCTGGCGGTGGGGCTGCTCAAACGCGCGGCTTTTACGCCTTCGATGCGGCGTTTAATGTCGTTATAGCCGCCGATAATTTTGAGCTGCGCGGGCGACGCATCGGCAAACCATAAGCAATAGCGCAGCGTGCCGTTGAGCAATTCATAGCCGCCAATAAAGGGCTTGATGTAAGCCGCTAAATCGGGATGCGCTGCCAACAACGCGGCACGTTCGTCGGCATCTAAAATCAAATTTCCCCCATCCACAGGCTTGCTGCCTTGCGTCATCGCGGGCATTCCCTGCGGAGGTTGCGAGCGCGATGGCAACAACACGTTAGGCGCATCGACCAAGTAGGGATTGATGTTGGCGGCAGCCACCGCGTGCGGCTCGCCTTTGATGTCGTCATAAACGTAGAGGGTTTTTGGCGGCGCGACAGGCGCGGAACGCGAAAAATAAAAACCAATAATCACGCAATGCACGGCGGCATTGCCGCTGGCTTCGTTGCTCCAGCTAAAAGTGCGATGCGCGAAATGAATCTCGATACCCATGCTCAACATCCAGCCCCACAAAATGCCGACTTGCTCGCCTTGGCTAATGCTGTTGGTGCTGACAAACGCGCAGCGCGTGCTGGGGTGACAGGCTAAATAGCGCGCCGCTTTGACAAACCACGCACCGACAAAATCCACTTTGCCGAATTTGCTATCGGGCGGAAACACTTGCGCGACATCGGCTTGCTGCGCAGCAGAACGCCATTGGTGACCAATAAACGGCGGGTTGCCCAAAATAAAACTGGCGTTGGGACAAACGCTCACCCAATCGGTTTGCAGCGCGTTGCCGTGCACGATAGTGGCGGAATGTTTGAGCGGAATGCGGGCAAAGTACGCGCCAAACACCACGCTGGTTTGCTGGTTCATTTGGTGGTCGGTCAGCCACATCGCGACCTGCGCAATTTGCGCGGGGAACTCTTCAATCTCGATGCCGTAAAACTGGTTGACGTTGACTTTGGTGAGCGTGTCAATTTCCAGCAACTGGTCTTTTTTGTGAATTAGCTTGAGCACTTCTAATTCGAGTTTGCGAATTTCGCGATAGGTAATCACCAAAAAATTACCGCAGCCGCAGGCGGGATCGAAAAAATTAAGCTGGGCTAATTTGTCATGGAAGTCGGGTAATTTGGCTTTGCTGGTTTTGCCGAATTCGTCCCACAGCGCGTCCAAAAATAATGGTTTGATGAGCTTGAGGATATTTTCTTCGGAGGTGTAATGCGCGCCCAAATTGCGCCGCGCCTCGGCATCCATAATGCTTTGAAACAGCGAACCAAAAATCGCGGGGCTAATGCGACTCCAGTCCAACGCACACGCCGCCAACAGCGTGTCGCGCATGGCGCGGTCAAAGCTGGCAGGCGGCAGCGGCTCGGCAAACAGTTGCCCGTTGATGTAGGGAAACGCGGCTAAGTCTTCATCCAGATTGGTCAAACGGCGCGCAGGCGCGGTGTTCAAAAGGTAAAACAGGCTGGCAATGTGGTGCGCTAAATCACTGCCGTCGGCAGCGGTTTTGTTCTCGATATAGTCCTGAAAACTGCGCCGCTCGAAGATGTTGGTGTCTTCGGCAAACAAGCAAAACAACAAGCGCACTAAATACAATTCCAGCGCGTGTCCGTCGTAGCCGATGGCTTTAAGTTGGTCGTGCAGCTTGCCCATTTGCTGCGCAGCACGGGCATTGATCGGATCTTGCGGCTGGATAATTTGCGTGCTGTAGCCGGCAATAAAACCAAAGTTTTTAACCTGCAAATGTAAGTCGGCGAGGGCGAATTCTAAGGTTTCGCCCGTCTCTAAATCGGTCAGGGCAAAGCGTTGAAAATCACACACCAATACATAGCGCGGCAGGTCGGCTTCTTTGATGCCGTCGAAATACCCCATCGCTTGGTCGTAAGCGCGGTCGAGATTTTTGCCCGCGCTTTTCATTTCTACCAAGATCATGCCCGCCCAAAATAAATCGACAAAGCCTTGCTTGCCGCCATATTTTTTTACCGCGTGTTCAAAGCTGGCGATGCGCTTGTTGGTGATGCCAAATACTTCAAAAAAATCCAGCAAAAAAGGCTTGGCTTCCGCGTCTTCGTTGCTGGCCGTTTGCCAGTGTTTGCTAAACGCCAGTGCACGCGTTTTGATGTCGTTCCAAGATAAAGGCATGAGATTAAACGCTTAGAAATAAAAGGTCGAAGTGGGAGTGATGCGGGTCGGGCGAATGGTGCAGCTTGCCGCTATAATGCCACACTTTTTTTTGCCCCATCTCGCCACTATGCAAGCTAATTACCATCCCGAATCCATCGAAAAATCTGTGCAACAAGCATGGGACGAACAGCACGTTTTTTTAGCCCAAGATGTTAGCGATAAACCTAAATACTATTGCCTGTCGATGTTTCCTTACCCGTCAGGGAAATTGCACATGGGGCATGTGCGCAACTACACCATAGGCGATGTGCTGAGTCGTTATCACCGCATGAAAGGCTATAACGTGATGCAGCCGATGGGTTGGGACGCGTTCGGTTTGCCTGCGGAAAACGCCGCGATGGCGCACAACGTGCCGCCCGCCGAATGGACGTATGCCAACATTGACTACATGAAACAGCAGTTGAAGTTGCTCGGTTTAGGCATCGACTGGTCGCGCGAAGTGAAGACTTGTACGCCTGAGTATTACCGTTGGGAGCAGTGGCTGTTCACCAAACTGTTTAACAAAGGCGTGATTTATAAACGCACTTCGACAGTGAATTGGGATCCCGTCGATAACACTGTGCTGGCGAACGAACAGGTCATCGACGGACGCGGCTGGCGGTCGGGTGCGCTCGTAGAAAAGCGTGAAATCCCCATGTATTTTTTCCGCATCACGCAATACGCCGATGAGCTGCTAAAAGATTTGGACACGTTGGATGGTTGGCCTGAGCAAGTGAAAACCATGCAGGCGAATTGGATTGGCAAGAGCTACGGCTGCGATGTGCATTTTCCGTATGACCAAGCCAGCATCGGCGCGGATGGCGTGCTCAAGGTTTACACCACGCGCCCAGACACGCTGATGGGCGTGACGTATGTTGCGGTCGCTGCGGAGCATCCTTTGGCGACACAAGCTGCTGCCAATAATCCCGCACTTACTGAATTTATCGCCGAATGTAAACGTGGTGGCACCGCCGAAGCCGACATGGCGACGATGGAAAAGAAAGGCATGAACACAGGGTTGTTCGTGACGCATCCGCTGACGGGCGAAAAACTACCTGTATGGGTCGCCAACTATGTGCTGATGGGCTACGGCGAAGGCGCGGTAATGGCTGTGCCCGCACACGACGAACGCGATTTTGAGTTTGCCAAAAAGTACGCGCTGGCAATCAAGCAATCTATTAGCGTAGCTGACAACGCCTTTAGCGATGCGGCTTGGCAAGAATGGTATGGCGACAAAGCGCAAGGCGTTTGCGTCAACTCTGGCAAATACGATGGGCTAAATTTCCAAGCGGCTTTCGATGCAATTTCCGCCGACCTCGCCGCGAAAAATCTGGGCGCGAAAAAAGAGCAGTTCCGTTTGCGCGACTGGGGCATTTCTCGCCAGCGTTATTGGGGTTGTCCGATTCCAATTATTCATTGCGCAACGTGTGGCGATGTTGCCGTACCTGATGAGCAACTGCCCGTCATTCTTCCCGAAAATGTTGTTCCCGATGGCGCGGGTTCACCGTTGGCGAAGATGCCTGAATTTTATGAATGTAAATGTCCGCAATGCGGCGGCGATGCTAAGCGCGAGACCGACACGATGGATACTTTCGTCGAATCGTCTTGGTATTACGCGCGCTACGCCAGCCCGCACTGCACCTCTGGCATGGTTGACAAAGCCGCCGCGCAACAATGGCTGCCTGTCGATCAATATATCGGCGGCATCGAGCACGCGATTCTGCATTTGTTGTACGCACGCTTCTTCCACAAATTGATGCGCGACGAAGGTCTGTTTGGCGCAATCCCTCACCCCACCCTTCTCCCGCAAGCGGGCGAGGGGGCGACCGCCGCGCGACGCGCATTTAACCCCTTAAATGAGCCGTTTAAAAATTTGCTGACGCAAGGCATGGTCATCGCACCGACTTATTATCGTGAAGACACGAACGGCAAAAAACTCTGGCTCAATCCTGCCGAGGTTACCGTAAGCCTTGATGACAAAGGTCGCGCGACAGGTGCGGTGCTGACCAGCGATGGCTTACCTGTGGTCATCGGTGGCACAGAAAAAATGTCCAAGTCGAAAAATAATGGCGTTGATCCGCAAGCCATCATTGACCAATACGGCGCAGATACCGCGCGCTTATTTATGATGTTTGCCGCGCCACCTGAGCAATCGTTGGAGTGGTCGGATAGCGGCGTGGAAGGGGCGTTCCGCTTTCTGAAACGCGTGTGGAAAGCGGCGCATGACCATATCGAAGCAGGCTTGGTTGGGGCTTATAGCGGTGGCGAATTAACGGCTGCCGCGCAAGCCTTGCGCTTGCAATTGCATCAAACCATCCAAAAAATTGACGACGATTATGGTCGCCGCAAAACTTTCAACACCGCCATCGCCGCCATCATGGAGCTGCTCAATGCCTTAGCGAAATTCGATGCCAACACGCCAGTGGCGCGCAGCGTGGTGCAAGAAGTTTTAGAAGCGGCGGTGCTGTTGCTGTCACCGATTGCCCCGCATATCAGCGATGCAATTTGGGCAGAGCTGCGCCCCAATACACGTTTGCATGAGCAAGGTTTTCCTGTCGTGGATGAGGCCGCCTTGGTGCAAAACGAAATTGAGCTGGTGATTCAAGTGAACGGCAAGTTGCGCGGCAGTTTGCGCGTGGCAAAAGACACCGATAAAGCCATGCTGGAAAGTCTCGCGTTGGCACATGAAGCGGTGCAAAAACTGCTCGCAGGTGCGGCGGCGAAAAAAGTGATTGTTGTGCCGGGTCGCTTGATTAACGTGGTGATGTGATGAAATTACGCGCGCTGATTTTGCTTGTGTTGATGGTGGCATTGGCGGGCTGCGGCTTTCATTTACGCGGTCAGGCGGGGATGCCGTTTAAGTCGATTTATCTTGATGCGCCCAATCTCAACACGCCGTTTATCAACGAACTGCGGCGCAATTTAATCGCTAATAAATTGCAAATTAGCCGTGATGCGGCCAACGCGGAAGTTATTTTGCACATCGTTAGCGAGCAAACCGATAAGCAGATTTTGACCTTGGGCGGCACGGGGCGCGTCAGTGAATTCAAGCTGCGCATGCTGGTATCGCTGCGCGCGACTGACAATGCGCAGCACGATTGGATCCGCGCCGAAGAGCTGTCTATTGAGCGCGATTACTCATACGACGACACCAAAATTTTGGCGAAAGAAGCAGAAGAAACCTTGCTCTACAACAATATGCGTACCGATATGGTGCAGCAAATTGTGCGCCGCCTAAGTCACGCCAAAGCGCAATAAAATCCACACTTCGTCGCTATGCTGCGTTGCTTACAAAAAATCACTCCTTACATATCGCTCAATATGCTGCGTCGTGATTTTTTGTTCGCGCCTAGCCTAGCTTAGAAGTGTGAATTTTCTAATTTTTAAGAGATAAATCCCATGCCAACTATTAGCAGCGACGATTTAGCGCGTCACCTCACAGCGGGATTAAAGCCGCTGTATGTGGTGATGGGCGACGCGCTGTTATTGGCGGTTGAGGCGGCAGATAGCATCCGTTTGGCGGCGCGTAATGCGGGTTATGCCGAGCGCGAAACTTTTGTCGTGGAGCAATACTTCAAATGGGCAGAGCTTAAAAATAGTGCACAAAGCCTGTCGCTATTTGCCGAGCGAAAAGTCATCGACATCCGCATTCCAACAGGCAAACCTGGGTTAGAAGGCGGGCAAGCCTTGCAAGATTATGTGGCTCAACTCAGCCCCGATATTTTGACTTTAATCAGCTTGCCTAAGCTCGATGGCACAGGCTTAAAAAGTAAATGGTTCGCGGCTTTGCAAGCGCACGCTGTGATTGTGTTGGCCGATGACGTTGCGCGCCCTGCCTTACCTGCTTGGCTGGCGGGACGTTTACGCCGCCAAGGGCAAAGCACTGACCACGCTACGCTGGAATTTTTAGCCGATAAATCCGAAGGTAATTTACTTGCCGCGTTTCAAGAAATACAAAAGCTCGCCCTGCTGTATCCCGCTGGGGAATTGAGTTTTGAGCAGGTCAAAGAAGTGGTGATGGACGTGTCGCGCTTTGACATTAGCAAACTATCGGAGGCGATGTTGACGGGTAACAGTGCGCGTTTCGCGCGCATCCTAGACGGCTTGCAAGCCGAAGGCACGGCGACCGTGTTCGTGTTGTGGGCGATGACAGAAGACATCCGCAAACTCGGCAAAGTGCTGCAAATTTTGCAGCGCGGTGGCAACGTCAATAGCGCAATCCGCGAAGCGCGCATCTGGGGTGCGAATGTCGGGCTAATTGAAAATGCCACGCGCCGCATCAAATTAGCGCGCGTCAACGCCGCCATCCAACACGCCGCACGCGTGGACAAAACCATTAAAGGGCTGCGCCAAGGCGATGTGTGGGATGAGCTGTTACAACTGGGTTTGCGTTTTTCTAAGGTGTAGGAGGCGTGATGAGTGAAGTTTTGCTGGTAATGACGAATTTACCCGATGCCCGCTCTGCCAAAAAAATGGCGGAACATCTTATTCAGTCGCGCGCGGCAACGTGCGTGAATCAACTAGCGCAATGTGCTTCGACGTATTTGTGGGAAGACCAAATCGTCACGGCGCATGAGATTCCCTTGCTCATTAAGACTACCCGTGCCGCGTATCCGCAATTAGAAAAACTCATCCGTGCTGTCCACCCTTACGAGCTGCCTGAAATTATTGCATTGCCCATTACGCTCGGTTTGCCTGCTTATTTAGCATGGGTTGCCAGCGAAATCGAAATACAGGGGGCTCTATAAAGCCAAGGAATGCCCTTGCGGCATTGCGGGTTAGTCTTACTTAGATATTTGAATTCCTAGAATCTCCTTCACACCACGAGGAAAAATAATGCGCTTTATCACCTTACTATGTTGTGTTTTGCTGAGTGTCTCGGCGCATGCCGATGGCTTTTTGGCGGGCTTGTCGGGAAAATCGAAAGCGACTTTTTTGCCGCCTGACCAAGCCTTTCAACTCACCCTTAATGCCGTCGATGCACACACACTACAAGCCAATTTCAGCATTACGCCAGACTATTACTTGTATCGCGACCGAATCAGTTTCAAGCCTGCTGATGCCAGTTTTACACTGGGAAAAATTGATCTGCCGCAAGGCGAAACCAAGCAAGATCGCAACTTCGGTGCAGTGCAGGTGTTTCATCAAGGCACAACCGCGCAACTCAGCATCGCCGCACCTGCTGGGCAAGATAGCGTCGCGCTAATTGCCGAATATCAAGGGTGCAGCGAACAAGGTTTGTGCTATCCGCCCATAACAAAAAACCTGACGGTGTCGTTAAACAATTTGCCCGTCAGCGCGTCCAGCCCGACCAGCTTATCTGCGGCAACCGCCGCGTCTAGCAATGAAAATTTGCAAATCGCTCAGGTGTTACGCGGCGGTAATTTTTGGCTGGTGCTCAGTTTTTTCTTTGGTGCGGGGCTATTGTTGGCATTTACGCCCTGCGTATTCCCGATGATTCCAATTTTGTCGGGCATCATCGTTGGACGTGGCGCGCACTTAACTAAACTGCACGCCTTCATTTTGTCGGCTGCCTATGTGTTGGGTATGGCACTGACGTACGCGGGAGCGGGAATTGCGGCAGGTTTGTCGGGCGAACTGTTGTCGAGCGCGTTACAAACGCCGTGGGTACTGGGCAGCTTCGCCGCTGTGTTCGTGGTGTTGGCATTGTCCATGTTCGGTTTTTACGAGCTACAACTGCCCGCCGCGCTGCAAAGCAAACTCGCCAACACCAGCAACAAGTTGCACGGTGGACATCTCGGTGGCGTGTTTGTGATGGGTGCGCTGTCCGCCATTATCATGGGACCGTGCGTCGCCGCACCCTTGGCGGGCGCGTTGCTCTACATCAGCCAAACGCATGACGCAGTACTAGGCGGTATCGCCTTATTTACCTTGGCCTTGGGCATGGGCGCACCGCTGTTGCTGATTGGCAGTTCGGCAGGATTTTTGTTGCCCAAAGCAGGCGGCTGGATGGAATCGGTGAAAAAAGTATTTGGCGTGATGCTGATAGGGCTGGCGATTTGGATTATTCAACCCATTATTGCCATTAGCGTGCAAATGTTGTTATGGGGTGCGCTATTGATTATATCGTCCGTCTATTTACAGGTATTTGGCTCGCTGGCAAGTTATGCGCACGGCTGGCAAAAGTTCCGCAAAGGCTGCGCAGTCTTATTGCTGTTGCTGGGGATTGCCTATTTAGTGGGTGCGTTATCCGGAGCTAAAGACATTTTGCGACCATTAGCAGCGTTGGGCGGCGCAGCGCAACCATCCTCAGTGCAATGGACGCATATTAAAGATGTCGCAGAGCTGGACGACCGCATCCGTGCCGCACAAGGCAAATTGGTCGTGCTGGATTTTTATGCCGACTGGTGTACTTCATGCAAAGAAATGGAGCGCGACACCTTCAGTAACGCCGCCGTGCAAGCACAATTAAAAAACGCACTGTTGCTACAAGCTGATGTCACTGCCAACACAGCGGCGGACAAAGCTCTGCTGCAACGCTATGCCCTGTTCGGTCCGCCCGCGACGCTATTTTTTGATGCACAAGGTCAAGAAATTAGCGATGCAAGGGTGCTCGGTTATCAAGCAGCACAACAATTTTTAGCCACTTTGCAACGACTTCAGCACTAACACCGCTAGCGTTGACCTAGCTAGTTGAGCATTTTCAAACAAGTTTGTTTTTTGTTTATCTCCTTAAATTTTGGCGAAAAACCTAGACAATTCACCCCAACTTACGGCAAACTACACAAATGAAAACCGCCTCAAGCTCCCCTAAACGCATTTTAGTGCTGCATGGACCCAACTTAAACTTGTTGGGCTCACGCGAACCAGAAGTCTATGGATGCACTACCTTGGCCGAAATTGATGCGGATTTAGTGAGTTTTGCCAGCAAAAGCGGCGTGCTGCTGCAAACTTTGCAAAGTAACGCAGAATTTGTCTTGATTGAGCGCATTCATCAAGCCCGCTTGGACGAAACTTCGTTTATCATCATCAACCCCGCCGCTTTTACGCATACCAGTGTGGCATTGCGTGATGCCTTAGCGGCGGTGGCGATACCGTTTATTGAAGTACATTTATCGAATGTCTTTGCGCGCGAAGCGTTCCGCAAAGAGTCGTATTTTTCTGATTTGGCCGTGGGTGTAATAAGCGGCTTAGGTGTATCAGGCTATCAATTTGCCGTGCAATACGCATTGGCTTACCAAAAACCATAAGAGGAGAACGCAATGGATTTACGCAAATTAAAAACCCTAATTGAACTGGTGGAAGCATCTAACATCGCCGAATTAGAAATTAGCGAAGGCGAAGAACGGGTGCGTATCACACGTTCGGTTGCTGTTGCCCCGCAACAGTTTGCCGCTGCACCGCAGATGATGATGGCAGCCCCAGTTGCTGCTGCGCCAGTTGCCGCCGCACCCGTTGTGGCCGCTGCTGCTGCGCCTGCCGTGGTAGAGGGACATATTGTTAAATCACCGATGGTTGGTACGTTCTACCGCGCCGCATCGCCTGGCGCAAAAGCCTTTGTCGATGTCGGTCAAAATGTAAATTCTGGCGATACCTTGTGCATTATTGAAGCGATGAAATTGCTCAATGAAATTGAGTCAGATTTCGCGGGGGTCGTGAAAGCTATTTTGGTTGAAAACGGCCAACCCGTTGAATACGGTCAACCACTGTTTGTGATTGGCTAAACACACTCATCTGCCTTCAACATTGGGCGGATGAGTGCTTTAACACTCAGTCAACACTCGGTTGTAAACGTCATGGCGCAGTAGGCAGCGCGCCACAGCTCGGAGAATCTTATGTTTGAAAAAATCCTCATCGCCAATCGTGGCGAAATTGCTTTACGCATCCAACGTGCTTGCCGCGAAATGGGCATTAAAACCGTGGTCGTACACTCAGAAGCGGATGCTGACGCGAAATACGTCAAGCTCGCTGACGAATCGGTGTGTATCGGCCCCGCCGCTTCATCGCAAAGTTATTTGAGCATTCCTGCCATTATCGGCGCAGCCGAAGTGACCGATGCGCAAGCGATTCATCCAGGCTACGGCTTCTTGTCAGAAAATGCGGATTTTTCCGAACGCTGTGAGAAATCAGGCTTTGTGTTTATTGGCCCACGCGCCGAAACCATCCGCATGATGGGCGACAAAGTATCCGCAAAAATCGCCATGAAAAAAGCTGGCGTGCCGTGTGTGCCAGGCGTTGAAGGTGCGTTGCCTGACAATCCTGCTGAAATTATCAAAATTGCCCGCAGCATCGGTTACCCAGTGATTATCAAAGCGTCTGGCGGCGGCGGTGGTCGCGGGATGCGCGTGGTGCATACCGAAGCGGCTGTGCTCAATGCAGTGACCATGACTAAAGCTGAAGCGCAAGCAGCGTTCAACAATCCAATGGTTTACATGGAAAAGTATTTGGAAAATCCGCGTCATATCGAAATTCAAATTTTGTCGGATGAACATGGCAATGCGGTGTATCTGGGCGAGCGCGATTGCTCGATGCAACGTCGTCACCAAAAGATTTTGGAAGAAGCTCCCGCGCCGTTGCTCGATCCTAAGCTGCGCAACAAAATCGGTGAGCGTTGCGCGGAAGCATGTCGCAAAATTGGTTATCGCGGCGCGGGGACGTTTGAGTTTTTGTACGAAAACGGCGAGTTTTATTTCATCGAAATGAATACGCGCGTGCAGGTCGAACATCCCGTCACAGAAATGATTACGGGCATCGACATCGTGCAACAACAAATTCGTATTGCAGCGGGCGAAAAGTTGGCGTTCCGCCAAAAAGATATTCAGTTCAAAGGTCACGCCATTGAATGCCGTATCAATGCCGAACACCCGTTCAAATTTATTCCCTCACCTGGTCGCATTACCACTTGGCACACGCCCGGCGGCCCTGGCATCCGCGTTGATTCACATGTCTATGCCAATTATTTTGTTCCTCCACACTACGATTCTATGATTGGTAAGCTCATCGCTTACGGCGACACTCGCGAACAAGCGATGGCCAGAATGCGCACCGCTTTGTCGGAAATGGCGGTAGAAGGTATCGACACGAATATCCCGCTGCATCGCGAGTTGTTACAAGACGCGGCGTTTATTCGCGGCGGCACCAACATTCATTATTTAGAAGCGCGTTTAGCAGAACGCAGTAAAGCTAAATAATGGCTTGGCTTACTCTTCTCGCAGATAGCGATGCTCAACACGCCGAAGCCCTGAGCGAAGCGTTATTGGAGCATGGCGCATTGTCGGTGGATTTGCTCGATGCCGATGCTGACACGCCCGACGAACAAGCTATTTTTGGTGAGCCTGGTGAGCCGCCGCCTGGCGTGTGGCAACACAATCGCATCAGCGCGCTGTTTGACCAAGATCAGGATGTCGCGGCAATTTTGCAAGCTGCCGCGCACGACATCGGGTTGCGCGAGTTACCCCCTTATCGCATCGAAACTTTGGCGGATAACGATTGGGTGCGTTTAACCCAATCACAATTTGAACCGATTCCTATCTCGCCGCGCTTATGGATTGTGCCGACTTGGCATACTCCGTCTGACCCCACGGCTATCAACATCGTGCTCGATCCAGGTTTAGCGTTTGGCACGGGTAGCCATCCCACCACGCGGCTGTGTTTGCGCTGGTTAGACAGCAATATGGCACAGGGCGTGAGCGTGCTCGACTACGGCTGTGGTTCGGGAATTCTGGCGATTGCGGCGATGAAACTAGGTGCGGCGTATGCAGTTGGTGTGGATTTAGACAAGCAGGCGGTGCTTGCGAGTCACGACAATGCGCAGGCAAATAATGTCAGCAATGTTGAGTTTTATTTGCCCGAAAACGATCCACTCAGTCAATACGATTTAGTTGTAGCCAACATTTTGACCAATCCGTTACGAATGCTCGCACCCTTATTGGCGAGCGCAACTAAGCAGGGTGGGCAAATTGTGTTGTCGGGCATTTTGCAAGAACAAGCTGACGATGTAATGGCGATTTATGCGCAATGGTTTGACCTAAATACGCCCATTTTTGAAGACGGTTGGTCGTGCTTGTCAGGACGTAAACGCTAAGCAAATATGGACGGAACGACTCGCTGCCCGCACTGCGACACGCGCTTCAAAATCGCCGCAGCGCAATTGCAAGCCCACCAAGGGCAAGTGCGTTGTGGGCATTGTTTGCAGGCTTTTGATGCGCGTTCTGAATTCATTGCGGATGAGCCGCATCCGCAGCTTGAGTTGCACGAGATTGCTCTTGAGCCGCACGAGATTGCTGCCACCCCACCTGTTTTTCCTGCATCTGAAAGCACGCCAAGTTTAGATTTTAGCTTGCCTACCGGCGTGCCCAGTGAGCTGAGTGCGGATGAGCCGATACCAGAAAATTTCCCAGTTGATGCCCCTGTGATTAAACGTCGAGGTGTCGGTGCGGGACTATTGATTGCCTTGTTGCTGCTGGTTTTTTTGCTGCAATTAGCTTATCTGTGGCGCGCTGATTTAGCGGCACGCGTACCCGTCAGTAAACCGCTGTTACAAACGCTGTGTGGCTGGTTATCGTGCGAGTTGGGTCTGCCGCAAAATAGCGAACTGATTAGCATCGAATCGTCTAATTTAGAAGCTGATGCCAATAATAGCCAACTGATTAGCTTGAATGTGTTGCTGCGTAATCGAGCTAATTATCCATTAGCGTTGCCGAATTTGGAGCTGACGCTGAACGACACGCAAGAACGTGCTTTAGCGCGGCGGTTTTTTAAGCCCACTGAGTATTTAGCTCCGTCGCAGCAGGCTGAAGCGGGTATTCCCACTAATCAAGAAATTAACGTAAAAGTTTGGCTCGAATTGCAGGGGCTAAACCCCAGTGGTTACCGCTTGGTTTTGATTTATCCCAATTCTTAAAGGTGCTTAAACATGCTTAAATTTACCGCAACCCACGAATGGGCGCGCCGCGAGGCTGATGGCACGTTAAGTGTTGGAATTAGCGTGCAAGGTCAAGCGATGTTGGGTGATATGGTGTTTGTTGAATTGCCTACGATAGGTCGCCAAGTTGTGGCCGGCGAGGCCTGTGCTGTAGTCGAATCAGTCAAAGCCGCTTCTGATGTGCACGCGCCTGTCAGTGGCACTATCGTAGCGGTGAATGCGCAATTGAGCGATTCTCCTGAAGACCTCAACAACACTCCTTATGTGAGCTGGATATTCACGCTGCAAGCTAACAATTTAGCCGACTTAGACGGCTTGATGGACGAAGCTACTTACCTCGCGACACTCGCATAAGATTGCCCCATTTTTAGTTGTTGTCGCACACCTTCGCAGTTTATGATTCCGCCCCACTTAGCTCACACAAGGAACTCGTCATGAAAACTTCTCCCGCCGCAATCCCGACCTTAGGTGGCCACCCCGTTAAACTGTATGGCGAGTTTCCACAAGTTGGTCAAAGCGCGCCTGATTTCAGCTTAGTCAACGCCGAGTTACAAAACATCACGCTGGCAAACTTTGCGGGCAAACGCAAAGTGCTCAACATCGTACCTAGTCTAGATACGCCCACCTGTCAGGCTTCCGCGCGACACTTTAATGTGGCAGCAAGCAGCTTAGAAAACACCGTGGTGATTAACATTTCGGCTGATTTGCCGTTTGCGATGGCACGTTTTTGCGCTTCAGAAGGCTTATCCAATGTGGTGAATTTATCGTTGATGCGTGGACGTGATTTCATGCGCAACTACGGCGTGAAAATTGCTGATGGCGTATTGGCAGGACTCACTGCGCGTGCGGTCATCGTGCTGGATGCACACAACAAAATTCGCTACACCGAACTGGTCGCGACTATCGAGCAAGAACCAAATTACGCCGCCGCACTCGAAGCCTTGCAACACTGTTAATTTCATCAGGAGAAGTATCATGTTTAACGCAAAATCTATCTGTATCGCGCTGCTCGCAGCGGCAACCTTAAGTGCCTGTGCGTCGAGCAATTCAGGTGCGGCTTACACGCGTGGTCAAGTGCGCCAAGTTGAAGAGGTGAAAATGGCGACGGTGGAAAGCGTGCGCGACATTCAAATTGAAGGCACGAAAACGCCTATTGGTGCAGGTGCGGGTGCGATTATTGGCGGCGTGGCAGGCGGCAATCGCAGCGGTAATGCAGCCAGTGCAATCGGCTCGGTATTAGGCAGCGTGGTTGGCGGCTTGGTTGGTGCGGCCGCAGAAGAAGGCGTAACACGTCAAGCGGGCTTTGAAATTACCGTTAAATTCGACGATGGCAAACTGGTCGCTATCGCGCAAGGCGCAGATGAAAAATTCAAGGTTGGCGAGCGCGTGCGCATCGTTACTGGTGCGGGCGTAACACGCGTCAGCCACTAACCCTAAACTCGTCCTACGCATTTTTAACACCCCGTTCTTGTATGAGATTTGAATGTGGCGTGAGTTCTGTCTCACAACAAAGTAAAACGGCTGTAAGCAGTTAAAAGCTATCAGCTTTCTACCTGAACAGGTTTATGACGACTTGGTTTACTTGGTCGCTTACATTTGCCAAACGCCGATTGCCTTGGTGTCGCTCAGAGATGAATCGCGGTAACGGTTCAAAGCAAGCGCGGGATTGGATATAAATAAAGTCTCGCATGAGCAACTTTTTGTGAGAAACCTGCTTAATCGCGTCCGTTAATAACTAGCTCAGCTAAATTCCAGCGCGCTTTGACGTTGAACTGATAGTTTTTATCGCCTTGTCGTTGCGCCAAACGCAGCGCACCCGCAAAGGCAATCATCGCGCCGTTGTCGGTGCAAAACTGCAAGTCTGGATAAAAAACCCGCCCACCGCGTTGTTCAATATCGTGCGTCAAACGCTCGCGCAATAGTTTGTTTGCACCCACTCCACCTGCAACGACTAGCTGACTTAAACCCGTGTGCGCCAAGGCGGCGCGGGCTTTGTGAGCCAACACGTCGATGATGGCTTCTTGCGCAGCGTAAGCAATATCGGCTTTGGTTTGGGGTGTGTTGTCGCTGTTTTTAACCGCTGTCAGCACTGCCGTTTTTAAGCCACTAAAGCTAAAATCAAAATCGCCACTGCGCAACATCGGACGTGGCAACTTGTATTGATTGGGGCGACCTAGCTTAGCTAAAGCGGCTAAAGCAGGTCCGCCTGGATAACCTAAACCCAACAGTTTCGCGCTTTTATCGAAGGCTTCGCCTGCTGCGTCATCTAAGGTTTCCCCTAACAGTTGGTACTCGCCTACGCCATCAACGCGCATCAATTGGGTGTGTCCGCCCGATACCAGCAGCGCGACAAAGGGAAATTCGGGCGCGGGGTCGGACAGTAGTGGTGAGAGTAAATGTCCTTCCAAATGGTGGATGCCGATGGTCGGTATATCGAGAGCAAATGCTAACGCGTTCGCCACGCTTGCCCCAACCAATAGCGCGCCGCCCAAGCCTGGCCCTTGCGTGTATGCAATGGCATCGACTTGTTGCAGCGTGATGCCGCCATCCTGCAACACTTGGCGGATCAACGGCGTGATGCGTAGGACATGGTCGCGCGAAGCGAGCTCAGGTACGACACCGCCATATTCTTGATGCAAAGGAATTTGTGTATGCAGCGCGTGCGCCAGCAAACCACGGCCCATTTGATACAGCGCGATGCCAGTTTCGTCGCACGACGATTCGATGCCGAGTGTAATTAGAGCCATTACAGACTAATCGCGTAACCGAAATGTTGCTCAAACTGCGCCATGATTTGGGCACGCGTAGGCGTGTGATTTTGGCCACCGCGACTGGCGATTTTGAGTGTGCCCATTAGCGAAGCTAAACGTCCCGTGGTTTCCCAATTCCAATTTTTTTGAATGCCGTACAACAGTCCCGCGCGATACGCATCGCCGCAGCCAGTTGGGTCGAGTAATGCGGTAGCTTTCGCACAGGGAATCAAAATTTCTTGGCCGTCTGCGTAAATGGTCGAACCATCGCCACCGCGCGTGACAATTAACGCGCGTTTGCCGTGCGCCAACTCATTTAAGGTCTTGCCCGTTTTGTCTTGTAGTAATTGCGCTTCGTAATCATTCACGGTCACATACGTCGCGAGGCTGACTAAATGCAGCAGCTCCGCGCCGCTAAACATTGGCATCCCTTGACCCGGATCGAACACCCACGGAATGTTGGCAGCCACGAACTGTTGCGCGTGTTGCAACATGCCATCGCGACCATCTGGCGAGACAATTCCTAAGCTCACGTTGGCCGCATCGCTGACTTTATTTTTTTCAGAAAAGCCCATCGCACCAGGGTGAAACGCGGTGATTTGATTGTCGTCTAGGTCGGTGGTGATAAAGGCTTGCCCTGTAAAACTGCCCGACACATGGCGCAGATGTGCTTGCGAAATAGCATGCTTTTGCAGATGTGCAGCGTAACTCGCAAAGTCGTCGCCGACGGTTGCCATCAGTAATGGCGCGCCGCCTAACAGTTGCAAGTTGTAGGCGATATTGCCTGCGCAGCCACCAAATTCGCGGCGCATCTCTGGCACTAAAAATGCCACATTCAGCATGTGAATTTTTTCGGGCAGGATGTGTTTTTTGAATTGATCTTGAAACACCATGATGGTGTCGTATGCCATCGAACCGCAAATTAGTGTGTGCATTGCCCTGCTCCAAATTGGAAAAGCGCGGATTGTAGCAGCGCGTGCGCGACACAACTAAAAGTTGCACAGAATTGGTGCGCGCAGGCGATTCATGTTGAGTTATTGCTAGCTTGTTTCATGGTGGCACGCACCTTGCTTTATGTTTCGTTGCACGGCAGAAATTGTGTGCAAATTATTTTTTAGGGAGAAAAACATGAGTAAGGAAGCGGTGTTGGCGGCGTTGCGCCATAGCAAGTTGAGTGAGGATTTATCGGACGACGAGGTGTTGGTGTTGGCGAGTTTGGTCACGGTGCGCGATTACCGCGTGGAAGATGTGCCCGTGGAAATGGACAGCGTGGCACTCGCCGATTCTTTGCTGATTTTGGTTGCGGGAGAAATTGAAGTGAGCGCGCTGGTAAACAACGAGCCGGTGTTTTTACATTTAGACCTGCCGGGCGATTTGGCGCGCGTGGTGAGTTTCGTTGGTGGCAAAGTGAGCATTAAAGCGGCCATCAATGTGAAGCGCGCCAGTACTGTGCTACTGCTTAAACGCGCGACTTTGGAAGCGACGCTACCGACGCTACTTGGCAAGGCGTATGCGCATCCCACCTTGGCGTATTTTGTGATGCGTAATTTAGTGCGTTACATGCACGAAGTATCGCGGCGCAGCAGTGCAGAAAAAGAAGAGATGAGCAATTATTTATACTCTTTGCACGGGCGGTATTAAGTCGCTAGCGCAACGGTAAATAAATATCCGTTAGTAAATCTTCAGGCGCGGTGTCCTGTGGTGTGTTGAGATACTCCTCAAAAGGTGGTTGGTTGCGCACCTCACGCCCAGCTTGCACTAACCAAACCGCAAAAAACCAGCGATACGCGGCGGGTAGGGCGGCGTAAGAGCCTTGATGACGCAGCACAGCGTACTCACCGCCTGCGATAGTTATCCGCTCAAATGGCGCATCGAGTACGCAGGATTTTTGTACGGTAAAACATGCGCGCGAATGCAGCTTTTCTGTCGCAACTCGATCTGGGTCGTCGTAATAAATGCCCATCATGCGGGTGCTGCGGGTAATCAAATTTCGCGCGCTCAACCAGTTGCCGAGCTGTTCAAAGGCTAGGCTGATATTTTGATACGCACCCTGATGCGCAAGACTGACAACTTCAGTATCGACGAGGGTTTTATAGGTGACGTTACGCATGGCTAAACTCCTTGCAAAGTCGTGAACTGTTCTGGCATGACCTGCCCAATTGGGGACGCGGCGTAATTACAACATGGCGAACTTCAAGCAATCTTGCAGCGTTATTTTTGCTGTATCAGCTCAATTTTGTAGCCGTCTGGATCTTCGACGAAAGCAATCACGGTATTGCCATGCTTCATTGCGCCCGCGTCACGCACCACTTTGCCGCCGCGTTGTTTAATCTCGGTGCAGGCTTGATGCGCGTCAGCAACTTCAATCGCAATATGGCCAAACGCATTGCCGAGTTCATAGCTTGCTATGCCCCAGTTATGCGTGAGTTCGATGACTGCGCCCTCCGCTTCACTGCCATAACCGACAAATGCTAAGGTGAATTTGCCATCGGGATAATCAGTACGCCGCAGCAGTTTCATACCGAGTACGTCGGTATAAAACGTCAGCGATTTTTCTAAATCGACGACGCGTAACATGGTGTGCAGAATGCGCATGAGTGTCTTCCTCTTGTAAAATTATTTGGCTTGTTACCTTGCCAATATGCCGATTCATTGGGTATTTCGCTGCGACCTTTAGCTAAAACTTAGGCTGACGCGTCAGCGACGGTGTGGTTGAAGTTATCGAACACTGTTTTGTATGCGGATAGGTGGCGCATATAGGGTAAAATGTTGGATTAGCCGCGCATTTTAGCATTCCAAAAAATATGTCTGAATCCTTCCCTCTCGTGATGACTTTTTCCGCCACCGATCCTAGCGGCGGAGCAGGTATGCAAGCCGATATTTTGACCATCGCCAGCATGGGTTGTCATCCACTCTCGGTGGTCACCGCTATTACCGTGCAGGACACCAGCGGTGTAGATGATGTGTTGGCGATGGATCCCGAATGGGTGGTCGATCAGGCGCGTGCGATGTTGGAAGATGTGCCTGTCGCGGCGTTCAAAATCGGCTTGCTGGGCAGCGTTGATAACATTCCCGCGATTGCCGAAGTGTTGGCAGACTATCCCGATGTACCGCTGGTGCTCGATCCCGTTTTAGCATCAGGGCGCGGCGATGAATTGGCGGATGAAGATATGCTCGACGCGATGCGCGAATTGTTGATTCCGCAAACCACGCTCATCACGCCGAATAGCATCGAAGCACGTCGTTTAGCGATTAACGAAGACGACGACAGCGACGATCCTTCTTTAGCCGAATGTGCCAAACGCTTGCTGGCTATGGGTTGCGAATATGTACTGATTACCGGCACGCACGAGCAAACTGCGAAAGTCACCAATACCTTGTATGGCGCGGCGGGCGTGATACGCAGCGACAGTTGGGAACGCTTACCTGGCAGTTATCACGGCTCAGGTTGTACCTTGGCTTCAGCAATTGCTGCCTTGTTGGCGCAAGGCGTGGATGTGCCAGAAGCCGTCCAAGAAGCGCAGGAATACACTTGGCAAACCCTGAAATCGGGCTTTCGTCCTGGCATGGGGCAATATATTCCTGACCGCTTATTTTGGGCGCGTAGCGATGACGACGCAGACGATGAAATCAAGCCCGCCGTCAGCCATTAAAGGGCTGTACGCAATTACGCCAGACGAGCTGAATACGGCGCGTTTGCTAGATAAAAGCAGGTCGGTGTTGCAAGGTGGCGCAACCGTTTTGCAGTATCGCAACAAACTCGCCGCTGCTGATTTACAACTTGCACAAGCCACGGCATTACGCAACTTAACGCGCGAATTTGGCGCGATTTTTATTGTGAATGATGACGCGTTGTTAGCGCAGCAAGTCGCGGCGGATGGCGTGCATTTAGGTGGTGCAGACGGCACGATTGCTGCTGCCCGCGCGCTGTTAGGCAGCGACAAAATGATAGGCGTGTCTTGCTATAATCGCTTGGATTTGGCGCGCCGTGCGGTGCAAGAGGGTGCGAATTATGTGGCGTTTGGCGCGTTTTTTGCCTCTACTATCAAGCCACATGCGCCCGTCGCCAGTGTGGCTCTATTGCAACAGGCACGGCGCGCAATTGCCGTGCCGATTGTTGCGATAGGGGGCATCACGCTTGAAAATGGCGCATCGCTTATCGCGGCGGGCGCAGATGCGTTGGCGGTGATTTCGGCGGTGTTCGCCGCACCCGATATAGCGCACAACGCGCGACAATTTAGTGAAATAACCGCAGCATAATTTTTAATTAAATTTTTTAGAAGTGGACTAAACAACATGACAACACATAACGAACAACTGTTTGCCGATTCACAAAAACTTATTCCAGGTGGCGTGAATTCGCCCGTGCGCGCGTTTGGTTCGGTGGGCGGTACGCCCTTATTTTTTCAGCGCGGACAAGGCGCGTATGTGTGGGATGCGGACGGTAAAAAATACACCGATTACGTGGGTTCTTGGGGTCCGATGATTGTTGGTCACTGCCATCCTGAAGTGGTCAAAGCAGTACAAGATGCCGCCGCGCAAGGTTTGGGCTTTGGCGCACCAACGGCGAGCGAATTGGTCATGGCCGAGCAGTTATGCAAATTGTTGCCGAGCTTGGAAATGGTGCGCTTAGTCAGCTCAGGCACAGAAGCGACCATGACGGCAATCCGTTTGGCGCGCGGCTTTACGCAGCGTGCACGCATCGTAAAATTTGAAGGCTGTTACCACGGCCATTCCGACGGCTTGTTGGTCAAAGCAGGGTCGGGCGCGCTGACCTTTGGTCAGCCAAGTTCATCAGGCGTACCTGCTGAAATCGCTGCATTGACCACCGTGATGCCTTACAACGACGCAGCGGCATTAGAAAAATGTTTCGCCGCAATGGGCGATGAAATCGCAGCGGTGATTGTTGAACCTGTCGCAGGCAATATGAATCTGGTGTTGCCTAAACGCGAATTCTTGGATGCGCTGCGTAAGCTGTGCACTAAACACGGCGCGGTGCTGATACTCGATGAAGTGATGACCGGTTTCCGCGTGAGTATGCAAGGTGCGCAAGGCTTCTACGGTATCAAACCTGACTTAACCACGCTAGGCAAAGTGATGGGCGGCGGCTTGCCTGCTGCGGCATTTGGCGGTCGTCGCGACATCATGCAATGTCTCGCGCCGTTGGGTGCGGTGTATCAAGCGGGCACGCTGTCGGGCAATCCCGTCGCGGTCGCGGCAGGATTAACTAACTTGAAATTAGTGCAAGCCGCAGGTTTTTACGAAAACTTATCGGCGCGCGCCACACAACTCACCGCAGGCTTAACTGCTGCCGCACAAAAACATGGCATCGCGTTCTGCGCGCAATCGGTGGGCGGCATGTTTGGCGTGTATTTCAGCAAAACCATTCCAACGTCTTACGAGGAAGTAATGAGCGGCGACAAAGCTGCCTTCAATCGCTTCTTCCACGCCATGATAGATGCGGGACATTACTTCGCGCCTTCGGCATTTGAGTCGGGTTTTGTCTCTGCCGCGCACACTGAAGCCGACATCGCGGCGACGATCGCCGCTGCCGATAAAATTTTCGCGGCTTGGAAATAATGGGACTCTTCTCCCTCGCGACTTTTTACACCACGGTCAATCACTTCAAAGATTTGCCTTTGCATGGCGGACGCGAAGTCGCTTTCGTCGGTCGCTCTAATGCAGGCAAATCTTCCGCAATTAACACGCTGGCGAACCATGTGCGCTTGGCTTACGTTAGTAAAACGCCAGGACGTACTCAGCATTTGAATTTCTTTTCGCTGAGCCCTAATACTTACTTGGTTGATTTGCCAGGTTACGGTTACGCCAAAGTGCCGCCCGCTAGCAAAAAACATTGGGAAGCGTTGCTCACCGAATATCTGCAAAAACGCGATGAACTATGCGGTTTGGTGGTGATTATGGATGTGCGGCATCCGCTTACCGAATTGGACGAAGCAATGTTGGATTGGTTCGCACCGACCAATAAGCCCGTACATATTTTGCTGACCAAAGCTGATAAATATAGCCGTCAACAAGCCATCCAAACGCTGACTAAAGTACGCGCGCATTTGGCCGAGTTTTTCCCGCACTGCACCGTGCAGTTATTTTCTAGCCTGAAAAAGCAAGGCATCGAAGAAGCCGAAGCGGTGATTGCGAGTTGGTTTGCCGCACCTGAAGAAATCGCTGATGATGGATTCGGCGCGGAAGAATAGGCAAAAAAAACCCCCGAATCGTCGGGGGTTGAAAAGTCTTCACTTGGTAAAGACTCACGCTCAGGGAGGAGAAACGTGGAACGATTCATCATCATTCGCGCTATCTGAGTAGCACTTGTCAAATTAGTTCAAAAATAATTCAATTTTTTTCAAAAATGTTAGGAGTGCCATGCAAACCCTAGGTAAATACCCGCAAACTCGGATGCGCAGAATGCGCCGTGATGCCTTCTCCCGTAATTTGATGCGCGAACACATACTGACTTCTGCTGATTTTATTTATCCCGTATTTGTAATTGAAGGTACGAATAAAGTTGAAGAAGTGAAGTCTATGCCGGGCGTGCAACGCAAAACTTTGGACTTGCTACTCAAAGATGCTCAGTTGTGCGTGGAACTGGGTGTTCCGATGATGGCGATTTTCCCAGTGATTGACGCATCGTTAAAGACCTTGGGCGCGGAAGAAGCCTACAACCCGAATGGACTTGTGCCACGCGTGGTAGCTGCGATTAAACAAGCCTGTCCAGAATTAGGCGTTATGACCGACATCGCGCTCGACCCTTATACCAGTCACGGGCAAGATGGTTTAATCGACGAGCATGGCTATGTAATGAACGATGAAACCGTGGAAGTGCTGGCGCAACAAGCGCAAGTTCATGCGATGGCGGGTGCGGATGTGGTTGCGCCGTCCGACATGATGGATGGTCGTATTGCTGCGGTGCGCGCCGCGCTCGATCGCAAAGGCTGTATTCACACGCGCATCATGGCGTACTCGGCAAAATATGCGTCTAGCTTCTACGGTCCATTTCGCGACGCGGTAGGCTCAAGTGGTAATCTCGGCAAGGGTAATAAAAATACTTACCAAATGGATCCTGCCAATTCGGACGAAGCCTTGTGGGAAGTGGGCTTGGACTTGCAAGAAGGCGCGGACATGGTGATGGTCAAACCTGGGATGCCTTATTTGGACATCGTGCGGCGCGTCAAAGACGAATTCAAAGCACCTACGTTCGCTTATCAAGTCAGCGGTGAATACGCCATGCTCAAAGCTGCTGCGCAAAACGGCTGGTTGAATGAAGAGGCTTGTGTCTTGGAAGCCTTACTGGCGTTCAAACGCGCTGGCGCGGACGGCATCCTGACTTACTTCGCCTTGGATGCGGCGCGTTGGTTACAAAAATAATCAGCTGCTAGCCAACAGCGTTGTCAGCACCGCAATATCTGCATGTGTTTCGGGGTGGCGGCTACCGCTGTGTCTGGCGTTTTCGGGTAACACGATAAGGTGAGTTTGCACCCCCGATTCATCCGTCAAAGCGTAGCTCGGCACGCTTTGCTCATGCCCACTCAAGCGCACTTTCCATTCGCCATCAGCAAACTCGACGTTGTGTTTGAGCAAAAACAGTAGCACCGCTTTAGCATCGTCAGAAAATAGCATGATGTTGATGTCGGATTGCTCGCCTGCCGTACCACTCAAAACTGAACCCGTTAAATAGGGATGAAAATCGCCAAACTGACGCATAGTTTGCAAGGCGTGCGCGCGAAGTTCATGCAACACCTGCGGGTGTGAGTGGCTCTGGAAGAGCAAGCGAAAGTTGTGTAAAGCGGTATCAATTTCTTCGTTGCTGGGCAAGTGCTGTGTGTCTGCCGCACCGAGCTGTTTAGCGGCTTTACGCTTGGCATACGCGTGGTCGGTAATGCCATCCTCCGCCATCAACTTGGCGGCGCACTGAGCGAGCTGCTCACGCATCGCATCGCGCCGCAGCAAAATTGTTCTACTCATAATTAGAACAATTGATCTTTAATGGTTTCGGTGGCGGGGACAGCCGAATCAGCGGCATCTGGGCTAGGCTGCATATAGGTGCGAGGTAAATTTTCACTGTAAAAATACTCAGTACGCGCACCGTTGTCATCGCGCTGCCCAGCCTCGTTGATGCGTGCCGCGACTATCCCTTCAGGCACAGAGTAAGTCGCTTGTGGAACATCTTTCAACGCCACCTTCATATAGTTCATCCACATCGGCAAGGCTGCGCCACCGCCAGTTTCTCTATCGCCCAAGCTATGCGGCTGATCGAAGCCTAGCCAGGAAATACCGACCACGGTAGGTTGAAAACCACAGAACCACGCGTCAATTGAATCGCTAGTTGTGCCAGTTTTACCTGCTAAATCTTGTCGCCCAAGCTGCATCGCGCGTATCGCCGTGCCATGTTTCACCACGTCTTGCATCATGCTGACCATAGTGAAGGCGTTGCGCGTGTCGATGATTTGTTCAGCTCCCGCACCGACTGCGAGAGGTGTGGATTTGCTCAATGTATTGCCTCGGTCGTCCTCGACACGATCAATAAAATAAGGTGTGATTTTGTAACCACCATTGGCGAACGCTGAATAACCCGTAAGCATTTGCATCGGTGTCACTGTGCCAGCCCCTAACGCCATCGTTAAATAAGGGGGATGCTTGGCAGGGTCAAAGCCAAATTTTGCCAAATAATCTTGCGCGTATTGCGGTGTGATGGTTTGCAAGATCCGAATCGAAACCAGATTTTTTGACTTAATCAGCGCGGTACGCATTCGCATCGGGCCTTCATAGCCGCCGTCATAGTTTTTAGGCTGCCAAGCATCACTGCCCGTTTGTTCCTCGGTAAACTCAAGTGGGGCATCGTTAATAACGGTGGCGGGGGTTAAGCCTTTTTCCAAGGATGCGGAATAAATAAACGGTTTAATGCTGGAGCCAGGTTGTCGCCAAGCTTGGGCGATGTGATTGAATTGGTTGCGATTAAAGTCGAAGCCACCAACCAGTGAGTAAATTGCGCCATTCTGTGGGTTGCCTGATACAAAAGCCGCCTCAACTTGCGGCAACTGAGTGATTTGCCAGCTACCTTTTTCATCTAGTTGTACGCGTACTACTGAGCCTATTTTGATGCGTTGTGCCAGTGGGGCTTTATTGTTTAGTGAGCGTTCCACAAAATGTAAAGAAGCATTTTCTAGCTGCGCTGTTACGCCATTTTTGGTGTAAATCATGAGTGACTTAGCGTTCATTGCCGTGACCACGGCGGGTACTAAATCATCGTTATCAAGATGACTTTGCAGTGTTTCATCAAGTAAGTTTTCCATCGCAACTTTGTCGTTGGCTACTTTGGCCAAATCAACAAAGCCTTCGGGCCCGCGATAACCGTGCCTATGGTCGTAATCAAGCACGCCAGTACGCACCGCTTGATAAGCTGCGATTTGGTCGGCAGCGCGCAAAGTGGTATAGACCTTTAGTCCTTGGGTGTAGGTTGCCTCACCAAACTTTTCAAATAATTCAGCTCTTACCATTTCGGCCAAGTAGTCGGCTTTAACTTCAAATGTAGAGCTGTGTTTGGTGTCGAGCGGCTGAGTTTGCGCACGTTGAAACTCGGCATCATCAATAAAATTGAGTTCATGCATGCGACGTAATACATACATTTGACGTAGTTTGGCACGCTTCGGATTAACTACTGGGTTGAAGCTGGAGGGTGCCTTAGGTAAGCCTGCCAACATGGCAAATTCGGCGGTGGAAAGTTGATTTAATGGCTTACCGAAATACACTTGCGCAGCGGAAGCAAAACCATAAGCACGCTGTCCTAAATAAATTTGATTGATATAAAGTTGCAGAATTTCGTCTTTGCTTAAGGCATGCTCGATTTTGAAAGTGAGCAACACCTCATTAAATTTACGCGAGAGCGTTTTTTCCTTAGTTAGGAAAAAATTGCGCGCCACTTGCATCGTAATCGTGCTCGCCCCCTGTTTCGTGCCACCCGTCAAATTGGCGATTGCCGCACGCAGAACCCCTGTGTAATCAACTCCGCCATGCTGATAAAAAGCATCATCTTCAGCAGCTAAAATGGCCTTTTTCATCAGGTCAGGCACTTCCGCGATGGTTACCAAGGCGCGTCGCTCTTCGCCGAATTCGCCTAGCAATGCACCTTCTTGACTGTACACACGAAGCGGCACCTTAGGATGGTAATCAGTGAGCACTTCAAGCGTTGGTAGCGTTGGGTACGTGATGACAACGGCTATGCTTAACAAAATAAAAGGTAATAACACAATAGCGGCGATAGCCAACAGGGTGATTGTTAAGCGGCGAGTAAGCATTTTGAGTTACCTAAATTAATAAGTGAGAAGTTACCAACGTATGATTATATCGCAGCAAACTTAAGACCATATTCAGTGGCGAGGAAAATAAAATTGCTTTACTCTTTCGAGAGTTATTGCTAGGATTTAATCCACTTTATACAGAACAGCTCAAAACGGTCTATGACTAAAGTAAATTTTGAAATCCCTTTGGATATATTCCAAACTAAAACTCCTCCTTTAATTGGCATTGATATTGGCAGCTCTTCCGTTAAGTTGGTGGAGCTTAGTGCGCTGCCAAAAAATGCTGGGTTTATCGTTGAGCGTTACGCAATTGAGGTTTTGCCAAAAGATGCCGTGAGTGATGGCAATATCAATAATTTGGATGCGGTTTCGGAAACTTTACGTCGTGCCTTGAAAAGATTGGGCAGTCGTATTAAGAATGCCAGCTTGGCACTGCCTCAGGGTGCGGTGATTGCCAAAAAAATCCGTTTACCTGCCGGTTTGCGTGATGAGGAAATGGAATATCAAGTTGAATCTGAGGCTAACCAATACATTCCATTTGCGTTGGAAGAGGTGAATTTAGATTTTCAAGTGCTAGGCGAGGTAGCTGACAATGCCGAAGAGGTGGAAGTGCTGTTGGCTGCATCGCGTAAAGCTAATGTAGAAGACCGCGTTGCGGCAGCAGAATCCGCTGGATTAAAAGCTGTTGTTATGGATGTTGAAACTTACGCTGCTGAATTGGCGTTTGAACAAATTCGTTCTCAGCTGCCAGGCGGCGCAAGGGATATGTGTGTAGCTCTGGTTGATATTGGTGCCAATGTTACCAATATCAATGTATTGAGAAATGGTCAGTCGGTGTACGCGCGCGACCAGCAGGTTGGTGGTAATCAATTGACATCATTGATTCAATCGGCATTCGGGTTGTCCGTAGAAGAAGCCGAGGCGGGCAAAAAGAATGGCGGTTTGCCAGACAATTATGAATCTGACGTTTTGAGTGTGTTCCGTCAAAATATTGTGATGGAAATTGCACGTGCTTTGCAATTCTTCTTTACCTCAACGCAATATAGTCAGGTCGATTATTTGGTGTTGGCGGGCGGTTGTGCAACCTTGCCAGGATTGGATGATGCGGTTGCCGCGAAGACGCAAGTTAGCACTATGGTGGCCAATCCTTTCGCGCTAATGACTTTGTCTTCTCGCATTAAACCTCGTCAAATGCAGGTTGATGCGCCGTCACTGATTATCGCTTGTGGTTTAGCTATGCGGAGGTTTGATCCATCATGATTCGTATAAATTTACTTCCTCATCGTGCTGAAAAGCGGCGCGCTCGTAAAGTCCAGTTTGTTGCACTGGCTGCAATGAGTGGCTTGGCAGCGGTCTTGTTAATAGGTTTTGTGCAGGGTTTGTTAAGTGCGAAAATTTCTTATCAAGAAGGACGAAATGGTTATCTTAAAAAAGAAATTGCTATCTTAGATAAGCAAATTGAAGAAATTAAAAAGTTGCGTGAAGAGACTAACTCGTTATTAACTAGAAAAAACGTAGTCGAAAGCCTGCAAAGTACCCGCACAGATGTCGTGCACTTGTTAGATCAAATGCTGCGGATTCTGCCTGATGGCGTGTATATCAAAACATTAAAACAGGCGGGTAATAAAATTACGATGGTGGGTTATGCACAATCAAATGCGCGTGTATCTACCTTAATGCGAGCAATTGAAGACTCGCCTTGGTTGGATACGCCAGCATTGGTTGAAATTAAAGCTGCGAGTGTTAACAATGGCAGATTGAGTGAGTACACTTTGACATTTAATGTAACCAAGGCTGATGTTCCTGTCGCCCCTCCTGCTGTGAAAGCGGCAGCCAATAAGGTCTAAGAACATGATAGATTTCGACGAGCTAAAGAATTTAAATCCTCAAGATCCTGGATCGTGGCCTTGGGTTGCTAAGCTGCTGGCGTTTTTGATGGTATTTTTAGTTGTAATTGCAGCTGGTGCATTTTTATTCACCAAGGATAAATGGAATGAGTTACAGCTTGTTCAGCTTGAGGAAGATACATTGAAGTCCTCATTCTTGGATAAGAAAAAACAAGCGATTAATTTGGATCTGATTAAAAAACAATTGACCGAAACTCAGGAATCTTTGGGGGCATTGTTAAAGCAATTACCGAACAAGTCTGAAATGGATGCGTTGTTAACCGACATAAATCAAGCTGGGCTGGGGCGAGGGTTGCAATTTGACTTGTTTAAGCCAGGTGCTGAGTCTGTTATAAATGGTTCTTTTGCTGAGCAGCCAATCGCACTCAAGGTTAATGGTAACTATGATGATCTTGGGAGATTTGCCAGTGATATATCCATGTTGCCGCGCATCGTCACTTTGAATGAAATTAGTATTGCGCCAGTCTCGGGTGGTTTGGTCATGGAAGCAATGGCTAAAACATATCGCTATTTGGATGAGAATGAAGTTGTTGCGCAAAAGAAAGTTAGCAAACCAGCGGGGGCAAAATGAGATTTCATTATATTGTGATTGCATCGCTGCTGTTGGTCGGTTGTGGCGGAGAAGAATTTCAGGATTTGCGTGATTTTGTTAAGACGGCAGGGGCTGATATGCGTGGAAAAATTCCACCAGCTCCAGAGGTTAAGCCTTATGAACCTTTTGTTTATGACAATCTGAGTGCGATATCGGATCCGTTTAAGCCACGTAAACCTGATCTACGTTCTGGTAACAAAGCGGGTTTGAATCAACCTGATTTAGATCGACCTAAAGAAGCTTTGGAAGATTTTCCTTTAGAAGCCTTAAAAATGGTTGGTTATATGCAGCAGAAAGGTGTTGGTTATGCCGTGGTTAAAGCCCCTGATAGTAAAATTTATCGCGTCAAAGCGGGAAACTATCTAGGGCTGAATTTTGGCAAAGTGTTAGAGGTTGCGGGTAACGAAGTCAAAATCAAGGAAATGGTTCAGGACAGTGCGGGTGATTGGACTGAGCGTATGAGCACCTTGCAATTAGTTGAGTAATTTAGGAGTTTAGACATGAGCCTTTTAAAAAATATACATACTGCCTTGCTGGGATTGTTTGCTGTAATCGGTTTATCGGTCGCTCATGCGGCAACCGATGTGCAAAATTCGATTACTGCTGTTTCGACAAGCACTTCAGCTAATGGAGCTGTGATTGTTAAGGTCGATTTAACTTCGCCTTTGGCAGTTTTGCCTACAGGGTTTTCGATCAACAATCCGCCTAAAATTGCTTTTGACTTTCCTAATGCTGTTAACAGCATGGGTAAAAATACCCAAGAGGTTAATGAAGGGGATGTGCGCGGCATAACTTTGATCCAAGCTGGAAATAGAACGCGCTTGGTTGTCAATTTAAGCCAGATGCTGGCTTATGAAGCTAAAGCAGACGGCAATAGCGTACTGATTACCTTGCAATCGAAGCCAAGTGCTGATGGCGCGGTGAATAAATCACGTTTTGCCGAAGCGAAACCTGCGCAGCAAAAACATGCTTTGCGTGATGTGGACTTTCGTCGCGGTAAAAATGGTGAAGGGCGCGTTCAAATTGATTTATCAGATGCAAGTACGGGCATTGATATTCGTCAACAAGGCAGTAAGCTAATCGTTGATTTTTTGAAAACTAATGTACCTAAAAATTTGCAACGCAAGTTAGATGTGGTTGATTTTGGCACTCCTGTGCAGGCTGTTGATACTTTTACCAAGGGCGACAATGTGCAGATGGTTATCGAGCCTAAAGGCTTATGGGAGTATTCCGCATATCAAACTGATAATAAGTTTATCGTTGAAGTAAAGGCTGTCGTTGAAGATCCAAATAAGTTGGTAAAAAGTAATCAGCCTGGCTATGCAGGAGAAAAGCTGACCTTAGACTTCCAAAATATTACTGTGCGCGAAGCATTAAATGTAATCGCAGACTTTACGAACCTGAATGTGGTTATTAGTGACACTGTAACGGGTAATTTGACTTTGCGTTTGAAAGATGTGCCGTGGGATCAGGCTTTGGATATTATTCTGCAAAGTCGTGGTTTAGACATGCGTAAAAATGGCAATGTAATTCAAGTGGCACCGCGTGAAGAGTTAGCGGCTAAAGAAAAGATTGACCTAACCGCTCGTCAAGAAATTTCAGAATTAGAAACGATACGCACAGAAACCTTTAAGCTCAATTACATTAAGGCTGAAGCATTTACCAAAATTCTGACGGATGATAAGCAAAAGTTATTATCTAAGCGCGGTAGCGCGGTTTGGGATGAGCGTACCAATCAACTCTTTATTCAAGATACGCCTAGTAAGTTAGATGAGGTGCGTAAAATCATTGCGCAAGTTGATATACCCGTACGTCAGGTAATGATTGAAGCCCGCGTGGTAGAAGCGACTGATGGATATAGCACTACTTTGGGTTTGGGCGGTACAACCTATACACCCCAAGCTGGTTTTGCCGCTCCTCAGGTTACGGCTGGAGTGGTTGGCACTACATTGCCAAGTGCTGGAGTTTTGAATGCCATTTTGTTTAATAAAGCAGGGACGCAGATTCTCAACTTGAAATTACAAGCCTTAGAAACTGATGATAAAGGCAAGATTATTTCCAGTCCGCGCGTTATTACGGCTGATAAAGCGGAAGCTTTAATTGAGACGGGTACCGAAATTCCATATTTGCAATCTTCAAGTAGTGGTGCTGCTAACGTAGCCTTTAAGAAGGCGGTTTTGAGTTTGCTGGTTAAACCACAAATTACACCAGACGATAACGTCATCATGGATGTAAAAGTTAATAAGGATTCGGTTGGGGTTTTGTTTGGTACGGCACAAATACCTAGCATCAATACCAACAAGGTCAACACGCAAGTGTTAGTGGAGAATGGTGGGACCGTAGTGATTGGTGGTGTTTACTCTCAAGTTGAGGCTGAAACCGTGAATAAAGTCCCGTTGTTAGGCGATATTCCTGTGTTGGGTTACTTATTCAAAACTAAAACTAAGAGTGATAAAAAAGCTGAATTGTTAGTTTTCATCACACCTAAAATTATGAAAGATACTTTGAATCTTAAATAATTTGCCTGTAGAGTTTAAGGAAATGCCCGGCGAGTCCGGGCATTTTATTTTTAGGAAAATTTGAGTAATTTTATGTCACATCGTGAAAATCTCACAGAAAAGCTGGCTACGGGAAATTTGATTCTGGTGGGTATGATGGGTTCAGGTAAATCCACTATGGGGCGGATTTTGTCCAAACATTTGGGGAAGTCTTTCTTTGATAGCGATTGTGAAATACAAGCGCGTACTGGGGTGTCGATTCCACATATTTTTGATGTCGAAGGTGAGGCTGGTTTTCGTCAACGTGAAGCTGCGGAAATCGAAACAATCTTGCAACGACAACAAAGCGTCCTAGCGACAGGCGGTGGCGCAGTGTTATTGAAGGAGAACCGTTGCTTAATGCAGAAGCAAGGTATCGTGATTTATTTGCAAGCCAGCGTGCAAGATTTATGGCTACGAACTCGGCATGATAAAAATCGTCCTTTGCTGCAAACGGCTGATCCACTTGCGAAACTCAATGAATTATTTGTACAGCGCGACCCGTTATACCTAGAGGTGGCCGACATCGTGGTGCAAACAGGGCGACAGAGTGTGCAAAGTTTAATGTTGCATTTAGTCGAAAAAATCAATGCGTTTCAAGCTGAACAATCAAGGTCGTCACTATGAAAACAGTACTCAGCGTAGGACTGCAAGAACGCAGTTATGAGATTCACATCGGTGCGGGTTTGCTAGACCACGCGCCTTTGTTGCTTGCGCACATTCCACATAAGCGCGTGGCGATTATCAGCAACACTACCGTTGCACCATTCTACTTAGCGCAACTTACCGCCACCTTAAAAACCATAGGTGTGAGCACAATTGAAATTGTGTTGCCCGATGGTGAAAAATACAAAACCAGCGATACTCTTAATTTAATTTTTGACGCGCTGTTGCAACACCGTTGCGAGCGCAGTACTCCGCTTATTGCACTTGGTGGCGGTGTCATTGGTGATATGACGGGCTTTGCGGCGGCGTGTTATTTGCGTGGTGTTCCCTTTATTCAAATCCCCACTACGTTGCTGTCACAAGTGGACTCTTCGGTGGGTGGCAAAACGGGTATCAATCATCCGCTAGGCAAAAATATGATAGGGGCGTTTTATCAGCCGCAACTGGTGTTAGCGGACATCAACACCTTGCAAACTTTGCCAGATAAAGAGCTCTCCGCAGGCTTGGCAGAGGTTATTAAATATGGGCTGATACGCGATTTACCGTTTTTGCAATGGCTAGAGGACAACATGGATGCGCTTTGCGCGCGCGATGCAGTTGCGTTGCAATATGCAATTACGCGCAGTTGCCAAAACAAGGCCGAGGTAGTCGGCGTGGACGAGCGCGAAAGTGGTGAGCGTGCACTACTCAATTTAGGGCATACCTTTGGTCATGCAATTGAGACGGGCATGGGCTATGGCGTGTGGCTGCACGGCGAAGCCGTGGCGGCAGGGACGATGATGGCAGCCGATTTGTCGCAGCGTTTAGGTTGGCTCAGTGGGGCGGATGTTGCACGAGTGCGCACGCTATTGCAGCGCGCCAATTTACCCGTGATCGCGCCCAACTTGGGCGAAGAAAAATATCTTGAATGGATGGGACACGATAAAAAAGTGGAGCAAGGCAAAATTCGTTTTGTACTGCTAAAAAAACTAGGCGAGGCAGTGATGACCTCCGACGTACCGATGCCACTGTTGCAACAAACCTTACGAGCCTGCGTCCATGAATAAGCTCGCGTCGTATGCAGTTAGCGAAGCTAATTCACGCGGTCGCCGCGTGGCAGAAGCTGCACCGCACGGGCGAGGAGAGTTTCAGCGCGACCGCGATCGCATTATTCATTCGGGCGCATTTCGCCGTTTAGAATATAAAACGCAAGTGTTTGTAAATCACGAAGGGGACTTATTTCGCACCCGTTTAACCCACAGTATTGAAGTTTCGCAAATTGCGCGCTCTATCGCGCGCCGCTTAAATTTGAACGAAGATTTAGCCGAGGCGATTGCGCTGGCTCATGATTTAGGGCACACGCCATTTGGTCACGCGGGGCAAGACGCACTCAATGCGTGCATGCAAGAATACGGTGGTTTTGAGCATAATTTGCAATCATTGCGCGTGGTCGATCAGCTCGAAGAACGCTATGCCGCATTCGATGGATTGAACTTATGCTTTGAGACGCGTGCAGGTATTTTGAAACATTGCTCGGCGCATAACGCCGCGCAGTTAGGGGCGGTGGGCGAGCGGTTTTTACATCAGCAACGCCCCTCGCTAGAAGCGCAAATTGCCAATTTAGCCGACGAAATCGCCTACAACAATCACGATGTGGATGATGGCTTGCGCTCTGGATTGATTACCTTAGAGGCCTTATGTGACGTGCCTTTGGTGGCTAACCATCTGGCGCGCATTAAGCAGCAATATCCCGCTTTGTCAGAACGTCGCCTAGTGCATGAAACCATCCGCCAGATGATTAACACGCTGGTGAGCGATGTCATCCAAACCAGTGAAAATAATATCCGCACAGCGCAGCTAACGAGTTTAGCGGAGGTCTATCAAGCCCCGCCGATGTTGGCGTTTAGCAGTGAAGTGTTTGCACAGCAGCGCGCTTTGAAAAAATTTCTGCATGAAAATTTATATCGCCATTACAAAGTGATGCGCATGAGCAGTAAGGCGCAGCGCATCATCACTGATTTATTTACGGTGTTTATGAGCGATGCGCGTTTGCTGCCGCCGCAATTTCAAGCTGCTGCTGTTGCTGATCGTGCGCGCGCAGTTGCCGACTAT
Organism: Gallionella sp.; assembly: GCA_036171695.1. Classification (GTDB taxonomy): domain Bacteria; phylum Pseudomonadota; class Gammaproteobacteria; order Burkholderiales; family Gallionellaceae; genus Gallionella. Next base: position 9,573 of record JAVHRN010000082.1, on the reverse strand, counting down.
ATTGCTGGCATGACCGACCGCTATGCAATCCGCGAACACCGCAGAATTTTTGCCGTCGAAGAAGTGCCTGTCTCCCTGTAACCCCCGATTTCGCCCACTAAACCTTGCTCGCTACAGGGGCAGAAAAATGCCTTGATGCGGTAGAATGCCGCCCTTGCAAAAACTCGCACGCTCCCACTAAGGAACATTTCAAATGAACGCACGTCTGCGCGAAATTCCCTATAACTACACTTCTTTTTCCGACCGCGAGATTGTCTTGCGTATCTTGGGCGAAGAGGCTTGGCAAATCATCAATACCTTGCGCGCAGAACGCCGCACGGGTCGCTCTGCGCAGATGTTATACGAGGTGTTAGGCGACATTTGGGTGGTGAGTCGCAACCCTTATTTGCAAGATGATTTGTTAGGTAATCGTAAACGTCGCGGAGCGTTAGTGGGTGCATTGCGGCATCGCTTGCGCGCAATCGAAGCGCGTCGTCAGGATAACGAAGTGGTGGCGCGACTCATCGAGTTGGCCGCTACGGCAGTCGATGCCTTTGAGCAAGAATTTGAAGCTACCCTTGCGCTGCGTAAGCGCACGCTTAAAGCGTTAAGTCACTTAACCCGTCAGGACAACATTCAGTTTGATGGTTTGGCGCGCGTCTCGCACGTTACCGATGCGACTGATTGGCGCGTCGAATATCCGTTTGTCGTACTCAACCCCGACACCGAAGCCGAAATTGCTGCCTTGGTGCGCGCCTGTATTGAACTCAAGCTCACTATCATTCCGCGCGGCGGCGGCACGGGTTATACCGGTGGCGCGATTCCTTTGGACAAACGCTCGGTAGTGATTAACACCGAAAAATTGGAAACGCTTTCCGCTGTTGAAGCGTTGGTTTTGCCAGGCTTAACTGAGCCTTATGCCACTATTCATTGCGGAGCCGGCGTGGTCACGCGGCGCGTGATGGAAGCAGCGGAAAAAAATAATCTGGTCTTTGCGGTTGATCCGACTTCCGCCGATGCATCGTGCATAGGCGGCAATGTCGCGATGAACGCAGGTGGCAAAAAGGCTGTGCTATGGGGCACGGCATTGGACAATTTGGTAGCGTGGAAAATGGTCACGCCCGATGGTTTATGGATGGAGGTAGAACGCCTCAATCACAATCTGGGCAAGATACACGACGCGCCACAAGCGACTTTCCGCATCACGCGTTATGAGCTGGACGGCAAGACGCAGCATGGTGCAAGCGAGCTGCTAACCATTCCTGGTAATGCGTTCCGCAAAGCGGGGCTGGGCAAAGATGTCACGGATAAGTTTTTGTCGGGACTGCCTGGCATTCAAAAAGAAGGCTGCGACGGCATCATTACCTCGGCGCGTTTTATTTTGCATAAAGAACACGCGCATACCCGCACGGTATGTTTGGAATTCTTCGGTCAAGTGCATGAGGCTGTGCCCGCGATTGTGGAAATCACCGCGTTGTTCGACGCGCGTAACGCGCAGGCTGCACCTTTATCTCAGACCGCTGCCCCGGTCTTGTTGGCGGGCTTAGAACATCTCGACGAACGCTATTTGAAAGCAGTGGGCTACGCGACTAAATCGCGGCGTGGCACGCGCCCCAAGATGGTGTTGGTGGCCGATGTGGTGAGCGACGATGCCGATGCGGCCGCAGCGGCTGCCTCCGAAATTGTGCGTCTGGCAAACTTGCGCAGCGGTGAAGGCTTCATCGCGGTGTCGGCGGAAGCGCGTAAAAAGTTCTGGTTAGATAGAGCGCGCACGGCGGCGATTGCCAAGCACACCAATGCCTTCAAAATCAATGAAGACGTGGTGATTCCGCTGCCGCGCATGGGCGATTATTGCGACGGCATCGAGCGCATCAATATCGAATTGTCCTTGCATAACAAGCTCAAATTTTTAGACGCGCTGGATGAGCTTTTCGCAGGCGAGTTGCCGTTGTATTACCAAGACGATAAGCAGTTGGGCGATGCCGAATTACTCGGCTCGCGCCAGCACGAGGCGCAAAAATTATTGGCGCAAGTGCGCGCGCGTTGGACGTGGTTGCAAAATAATTTGGATGCGAAGCTAAGCGATTGTGCCTTTGCACCCGCTGACGCATCGGCTGCCCATAGTGTGTTCGATGCGGTGCAACGCCATGTGCTGCGTGCCTCGTGGAAGCTAGAGTTGCGCGAGCCGTTACGCCAATTATTTAGTGGCAGTACCTATCAACCCGTGTTGGAGCAATGCACCATTATTCACCAGCGTGAGCTAAAAAGCCGCGTGTTTGTCGCCTTACACATGCACGCGGGCGATGGCAATGTGCATACCAATATCCCCGTCAACTCTGACGATTACGCGATGCTGCAACAGGCGAATGACGCAGTGGATCGCATCATGCAGTTGGCAAAAACGTTGGGCGGCGTGATTTCTGGTGAGCATGGCATCGGCATCACTAAATTTGATTTTCTTGAGCCGCACGAAATCAAAGCCTTCAGCGATTACAAACAACAAGTTGATCCTGAAGGTCGCTTCAATAAAGGTAAATTGCTCACGGGCAGTAATTTGGAGCGCGCCTACACGCCGAGTTTTAATTTGATGGAATTGGAAAGTTTGATTCTAGAAAAAAGCGAACTGGGTCACATTTCTGATTCGATTAAAGACTGCTTGCGCTGTGGCAAATGTAAGCCCGTGTGCGCGACGCATGTGCCGCGCGCCAATCTTTTATATTCACCGCGCAATAAAATTCTCGGCACATCGTTGCTGATTGAAGCCTTCTTGTATGAAGAGCAAACGCGGCGTGGCATTTCCATTCATCACTTCGACGAATTTAACGATGTTGCCGATCATTGCACGGTGTGTCACAAGTGTTTGAATCCCTGTCCAGTCAACATTGATTTTGGCGAAGTGTCGATGGCGATGCGCGATTTTTTACGCAAGCAAGGTAAGAAAAAATTCAATTTAGTCAGCGCGATTTCGATGGGCTTTTTGAATGCTAGCGACCCTATGACGATTAAGTTGATGCGTAAAGTGACCATCGAGTGGAGCTACAAATTGCAGCGCGGGGTGCATCAGGTAGCGAAGCGTTTAGGGCTGTTAAATGCGCAGCTTAAACATCCGCCTGCCACGGTGGGACGCGCCCCGCTTAAGGCGCAGGTGATTCATTTCATCAATAAACCGATGCCGGGTAATTTGCCTAAAAAGACTTCGCGCGCACTGCTCAATATCGAAGACAACGACATCGTGCCGATTATTCGTAATCCGCGCGTCGCCAGCGACGATTCCGAGGCAGTGTTTTATTTCCCAGGGTGTGGCTCGGAGCGGTTGTTCGGACAAGTGGGCTTAGCCACGCAAGCGATGCTGTATGAGACGGGTGCGACCACGGTGTTACCGCCGGGTTATTTGTGCTGCGGTTATCCGCAAAATGCCTCAGGTTTGCAAGACAAGGCCAGCCAAATCACCACTGATAATCGTGTGCTGTTCCACCGCGTTGCTAACACGCTCAACTATCTCGACATTAAAACGGTGATTGTGTCGTGTGGCACTTGTATGGATCAGTTGCAAAAATATCAATTCGAGAAAATTTTCCCAGGCTGTCGCTTGCTGGATATTCACGAGTATTTGCTAGAAAAGGGCGTGCAGCTCAATGGCGTGGCAGGCACGCGTTATATGTATCACGAGCCTTGCCACACGCCGATGAAAACCTACAAATCAATGGACGTGGTGCAGACCTTGATGGGCGCGGAAGTCACGCTCAATGAGCGGTGCTGTGGCGAGTCGGGCACGTTTGGCGTGGCCACCCCGCAGATTGCGACGCAAGTGCGCTTCCGTAAAGAACATGAAATGAAAACGGGTGCGGACGCGCTGCGCGCCGATGGTTTTGACGGCGAGATTAAAGTGCTAACTTCTTGCCCAGCCTGCCAGCAAGGTTTGAGCCGTTACAACGATGACGCGGGTACTACAACCGACTACATCGTGGTCGAAATGGCCAAGCATTTGCTGGGTGAAAACTGGATGGCGGAGTACGTCGCCAAGGCGAATAACGGCGGCATCGAAAGAGTATTGTTGTAAAAGGCTTAGTCCGCAGATTACGCAGATGGACGCAGATTTTTGACCGATTTAATCTGTGTGAATCTGCGTAATCTGTGGACAATGTTTGGAGTAAAAATGAACACTGAAGTAAGTTGTGATCTGTGTCAGCAAGACGGTGGCGAAGTGATTTATCGCAATGATTTGCTGCGCGTGGTGTTAGTTGATGATGCCGATTACGCGGGATTTTGCCGCGTGATTTGCAACGCGCATATCCGCGAAATGACCGACCTTGCCATTGCCCAGCGCAGCCAGATGATGATGACGGTGTGTAAAGTTGAGCAAGCTCTGCGCGACACGCTGCACCCCGACAAAATCAATCTCGCCAGCTTAGGCAATATGACTCCGCATCTGCATTGGCACGTCATTCCGCGCTACCGCAACGATAAACATTTCCCGCAAGCTATCTGGGCCGCACCACAACGAGAGGGTGATGTGTCGCTGCCAGCTCATTGGAAAACCTCGCTCATTACCACACTGCAAGCCCATCTGAACGCCTCATGCTAACTCTGCCACTCGACCCCACTGACGACCGCGCTAATCCGATTTTCAAAGATGTGGCGAGCTGTACGGCTTGGCTAGCGCAATTCCAACTGACTAACTTACAACGTGCACACGGACAGTTGCTCACGCAAATTAACGAGCTAAATCGTTATCCGATGGCGGGACTAGAGCGCATGAATACGCTCGAAGCGTTGCGCGAAACGGTGGGTTTTATTCAAGAAGATATGGCGAAAAAATTGATTGCGCTGCCCTTGCCTTTAAGCGAGAGCGAGCTGCAAACTTTTGTCGCGATTACGCAGCTTTGGCAAGCGATGGTGGCGGGCTATCAACGCTGTTTGCAGGCGTTTGTGGCGGGCGATAAAAAACTTGCCGAACAAGGCGCGCTGCTATGTGATCGTTGTTTGCAATACACCGGCTTGGCGATTTTTGAACATTTACGCGCTGGCTACGAATGCAATCCTAAGTTGTGGTACCAGCTCCACGATTTGTATGCTTTTGTCGAAGCACATGGCTTAGAAGAGCGTGCAGTGAGCGATGCGGTGTTAGGGCACAGCAGCACTTGTCGCAATCGTTACTTGAAAATTCTGCTCGCGTGTTATGCGCGCCCCGCTGAATTAAGCCGCTCGCAACTGCAATTATTGGAGCGTTGGTTGGATGTCTGGAGTAACGATTTACGCGTGGAAAAAACCTTCAGTCGCAGCAAAGGCGATGCGCAGCCGCTGGCAGTTGATTTAGCGAGTAAACAAGGATTGCAAACGGTTGACCGCATGGAGTTCAGTGAACATGGGCGTTACATCGCTCTCGTGCCGCTGAGTAAATTGCTGCGCGTGAAGTTGATTTTGTTGCAGCAAGGCACAAGTCTAGCCGAGGTAGGCTTGGGCGAATTACCCAGTCATGCCATTGCGATTGAACTGCTGACTTTTTTACATCGCTGTTGGTGCGAAGATCAAAACACTCGTGTGGTGTTGCGCCAAGAAACGTGGCAGCCCGTGAGCTTTGCAGCCGCACCTGCGGAAATTTGCGCATTGTTAGCAGAAAAGCCCACAGCGGATGAACAAGTGTGGCGATTAGATAATGACAGTTTGATGGGCGCGCGCCTCACTCGCACCGTTTTTGGCGCAACGCGTGTGCGGCTAAATCAATTGGTTGCGGTGCAAAAAAATGCTGAGACAGCGGTGCAACTCGCCCGTGTTGCGTGGCTGCATATTTCCGCGTTAGGACAGTTGCAACTGGGGATGGAATATCTGCCAGGGACAGTGGAAGCGGTTACTTTGCCGACACTGGCGAGCACGAGCGAGCGTGGCAAAGTGAGTGTGGCAGGCTTTCTACTCGCTGAGATGCCCAGCATGCGCACCCCAGCCAGCCTAGTGTTGCCGCGTAACGTGTTCAAGCCAAATGCAACTTTGCCCATAGAACGTAACAATGGTGTCAAGCAAACTATCAAGCTGGGCTTCAGCGTGGCGCGCGGCGTAGATTTTGAGCGAGTGAGCTTTACGCTGCTTTAGCGAAGTGGTCAGTGGTAGCGCGGAGGTTTTCAATCCTCCACTCCTCGCTACGCTCTCCCGAATTCCGAATCCCGCTTCTAGGCTTTGCCTCGTCTAGGTGGAAACACGATGGCAAAGGTGCTGCCTTGATTCTCGACACTGCTAATTTCTAACTTGGCTTGGTGGCGCATCGCGATATGTTTAACAATCGCTAGACCTAAGCCTGTCCCGCCCGTCTCGCGCGAACGGCTGCGATCAACGCGGTAAAAGCGTTCAGTTAAGCGTGGGATATGTTGTGCGGCGATGCCGATGCCGCTGTCTTGCACCGCATAAATTAGCTGCTCGCCGCGCTCGCTCCAGCGTATCGCAATCGTCCCGCCTGCGGGGGTATAACGAATCGCATTGCTAAGCAAATTGCTAAATGCGCTGCGCACATCGTCGTAATTCCCCACCACATTTTTGTGTACGTTAAGTTCTAGCGTGATGCTATGTTTGCCATTGCTCAGCGATTGCCCTTCACGATAAATGTCATCCAACATCGCGCTGATATTGAGCAACTCTTCACCTGCGGAGCTGTGGTCATTTTCTAAACGCGACAGCGTCAGCAAATCCGCTACCAAGTTATCCATGCGCTGGGTTTGTTCGGACATTAAAAACAGCGCGCGACTAATTTGCGTGTGATCCAAATCTTCCATGTCTTGCAGGTTTTCTACATAGCCATGTATCACCGTGAGCGGCGTGCGCAGCTCGTGCGACACATTCGCCACGAAGTCGCGGCGCATCGCTTCGATACGCTCTAATTGGGTAATGTCGCGACTAATCAGCAGACGTTTGTTATCGCCGTAATCAATCAGTTTCACCGATAAACGCAGCTCGTCCTGACGCACTGGACTCATCACCAACGGCTCGCTGAAATTCGCCGTTTGCAAGTATTCGATAAAGTCGGGTTGGCGCACCAGATAAGTGATGTCCTGCATGATGTCGCGCTCGATATTCAAGCCAAAATGTTCCGCGCATAGCGGGTTACACCACTCGATGCGATTACCCGCATTGAGAATCGCCACACCATCAGGCAAGGCCGATGTCGCCAGTTGGATATGCTGTAATTCAGCGGCTAAATCCAGCTTGGTTTGTTGATGCCGCTTCACCATTTGGTAGAGCGACGAAAAAGCATCGTCCCAAATACCATAGCCTTCAGGAATGGTTTGCAGGCGTGGTTGCGCGAGCCAATCGGTCAGTTTGCAAAGCTGGCGCGCGTGGCGTGCCATCAAAATCAACATCACCACCAGCATAAAAATCAGCGCGGGTAGCGGTGAAAAAATAGCCCAGAGCAACAGGGCGATAACGCTGGCAAATAAAACGGGCGAGCTTGCTCTGAGCCAAAAATCCAACATGTTTATCCTCGTGATTGGGTATATCTATTGCGTAGAAAAACGATAACCGCTGCCGCGCACCGTTTGAATTAAGTTGTCTGCTGCCACAGGTTCGAGCGCGGCGCGTAAGCGGCGAATATGCACATCGACCGTGCGTTCCTCAACAAAAACCTGCGTTCCCCACACTTGATCTAGCAACTGCGTGCGGCTGTAAACGCGTTCAGCGTGCGTCATAAAGAATTGTAACAAACGAAACTCAGTTGGCCCCAACTCTATGCTCGTGCCATTTGCGATAACGCGATGCGTGGTCGGCGATAATGCTAGCCCGCCCGAACTGACACTTTCATCGGGCATGGCGGGGATATGGCGACGCAACACGGCACGGATACGCGCCATCAATTCGCGTGGCGAAAACGGTTTGGTGATGTAGTCGTCCGCACCCGATTCCAAGCCTAAAATTTTGTCGCGTTCATCGCCGCGCGCAGTGAGCATGATGATGGGAATATCGCGCGTGCGCGGTTCGGCGCGCAGCTGCTTAGCAATCACCACCCCGCTGGTTTCGGGCAGCATCCAATCGAGCAAAATCAAATCAGGCGAATGTTCGCGTATCTGCGCCCAAGCCTCTTCTGCATCGTGTGCGCGCAAGGCGATAAAGCCCGCTTGCACCACGTTAAACGCCAACAGCTCGGCGATAGCAGGCTCGTCTTCTACAATTAAAATTTTGGCAGTCATCATCATTCCAGAGGGCAATTAAGAAGGCGTGAGGATATGACGGAATGATGACAGATATATGACACCGCGCTCAAGGTGTTAGCCCCAAGTAGTAATGTCCGCTTTCTGCCAAATAGAAATGTCCGCTGGTGATACAACACTCGGCTGTTCAACCAGCGGAGGAAATGACGAAAGTGGACACGTTTATGAGTCAGCAAGAAGTACAGCGCGCACAAGTCTTGGATTTACTGCGCGCCCAGCAAATCACCCAACAACAAGCCGCACAGCGACTGGGTATCAGCACCCGTCAAGTACGGCGTATTGCAATACGTTATCAAAGCCTAGGCTTAACGGGCTTAATCAGCCAGCAACGCGGCAAAGCCTCCAATCGTAAGCTAGCTGAAGCCACCCGCACGACCGCCATCAACCTCCTCGCCGCCCACTACCCTGACTTCGGTCCGACCTTAGCGGCTGAGAAATTGAGCGAGCGGCATGACCTGCATCTCTCCGTCGAAACCACGCGCCAACTGATGATGACCGCTGGCTTGTGGCAGCCTAAGCGCGGTCATGCCCTCGTCACGCATCCGATACGCGCCCGCCGCCCCCGCTTTGGCGAGATGATTCAAATCGACGGCAGTCCGCATGATTGGTTCGAGGGACGCGGTGCGTATTGCACCCTCATCGTATTCATCGACGATGCCACCAGTCGCTTAACCCAACTGCGCTTTATGCCTAGCGAAACCACGCTAGGCTATATGCACGTCCTGCACGACCACATTCAGACTCATGGTGTGCCTGTGTCGCTCTACAGCGATAAACACAGCGTGTTTCGCATCAACGCCAAAGAAGTGGATGCGGAGGCCGAAACCCAGTTTGGACGGGCAATGCGGGAACTGGGCATCGCGTCGATTCATGCCAATAGTCCACAAGCGAAAGGGCGCGTAGAACGCGCCAATCAAACGTTGCAAGACCGACTGGTTAAAGAAATGCGGCTGGCGGGCATCAACAACATGACAGAAGCCAACGCTTGGTTGCCGACCTTTATAGAAGATTACAACCGCCGCTTTGCGGTGCAAGCCCAGCTGGATGAGGATGCGCATCTAGCTTACACGGGCACAGTTGCAGCGTTGGAGCGGAGCTTGTCGGTGCAATCACACAGAACGCTGTCGAAGAATCTGTCGTGCCAGTATGAGAATGAGTTGATGCAGGTTAAAACTACGGGGACAGGTTTGGCGTTACGGGGTGCGCAGGTGACGGTGCATGAACACTTTGATGGACGGCGGGAGTTGCGCTGGCAAAAACGCAAGCTGAGTTTTAGTGTGCAAAGCAAACCTGTGCGACAAAGCGAGGTGGCGGATGGCAAGGCGGTGAATGCGCGGGTGGATAAAGCGGTGATTCGGCGCAATACAGGCCATCCGCCCGCTGCCAATCACCCTTGGCGGAA
>JAVHRN010000081.1:31485-41372 GCA_036171695.1 Gallionella sp. | reverse complement strand
CTGGAGCAACTGGAGCAACTGGAGCAACTGGAGCAACTGGAGCAACTGGAGCAACAGGTCTTGCGGGCTCTGGAATCACTTGGGTGAACGTGTCGGCAAGCGCGGTGCAAGCCGTGTCCAATACAGGTTACTTAGCCAACAACGCGACCAGCCCAGTCACCATCACCTTGCCCGCAGCCCCCGCTGTAGGCGACATTGTGTCCATTTCAGGCATGGGTGCGGCAGGTTGGAAAATCGCCCAGAACGCGGCGCAATCCATCATCACCACTAACATCGCGGGCAACTTTGCCTCACGTTGGACAAGCAGCAGCCAAAATGAACTTTGGTCGTCTATCGCTGTTTCTGCCGATGGCATGAAACTCGTCGCAGTGTCGTCCGCGCCAGCTTCGGGTGTGCCTGCTGTTTCGGGCGTTCCTGCTGTTTCGGGCGTTCCTGCTGTTTCGGGCGTTCCTGCTGTTTCGGGCGTGCCTGCTGTTTCGGGCGTGCCTGCTGTTTCGGGCGTGCCTGCTGTTTCGGGCGTGCCTGCGGTCGCGGGTGGACATATCTACACGTCTAGTGATGCAGGTTTAACTTGGGTGGCTCGTCCTACCGATGTTGCCAACACCTCACATGTCTGGAGTGCAGTTGCCTCGTCAGCGAATGGTAACAATCTGCTTGCCGCAGAAAATGGCGGGCAACTCTACACTTCCGCTGATGCGGGTTTAACTTGGATCGTGCGTCCAACCGACTTAGCCAACACAGCAAGAAGTTGGAAAGCCGTTGCCTCATCGACCGATGGACTCAAACTGGTGGCGGTTGCGGGTGCGGGATTGTTCGCAGGCGACCAAATCTATACGTCTAGCGATGCCGGGGTTACCTGGACAGTACGCGCGACTGATGCCACTTTCACTGCACGCGACTGGACGGCCGTGGCATCTTCCGCCGATGGCAGCAAGCTGATTGCAACCACAGCAAGTGGGGGTACAGCTTGTGCGTTTTGCCTTGCGGGGACACCTACGGGCTTGGTCTATCTCTCGAACAATGCGGGGCTAACTTGGACACTAGCTAGCGTACCCGCCCTGCAACAAGGTTCACTGAGCAGCACAGCCTCTTCTGCGGACGGCAATACACTCGTAATCGCAGGTAACTTTGCAGGTAACTTTACTGGTGTATTCCGCTCAATTGATGGGGGCATCACGTGGCAATCGACACTCTATGGGTATAGCAACGCAATTGCCATGTCGGCGAATGGTACAAAGCTGATGAGCATAGGTTGGGGCTATATGCAGACATCATCCGATGGCGGCACAACCTGGAACTATCAACCGACAAGCACCAGTTCGTTTACGGCAGCAGCGATTTCGGGCAATGGCTTAGTGTTAGTAACCACAGATAGCAACGGCACAATTTCTACCTCTTCCGCCGCGACGACCCAGGGTGTAGGTGGCTCATTGAGTGGTGCGCAATATGACTCGGTGGATTTGCAGTACGTGGGCAATAACACTTTTATGATTCGCGCTTATGCGGGTAGTTTAGTAGCTCGATAAGTTTTCCCTAGTCTGTGCCTCATAAAAAATCCCGCCAAATGGCGGGATTTTTTTGTCTGTCGTTAGTCAAAAAAATGACCGTTAACGATCAATAAATTACCTTTCCAACACCACGAAAGCCACCATCATGCTGCGCTCGTCACTAATGGACAGATGGTGTGCGCGTACGCCTGCCAGCGACAAATACTGACGCAACAATGCGTCAAATTGCAATACGGGTTTGCCTAGCTCATCGTGGCTGACGGTGATGCGCGGCATGGTAACGGGATGACGTAACCCACTGCCGACGGCTTTAGAAAAAGCTTCTTTGGCGGCAAAGCGTTTAGCTAAAAAACGCGCGGGCTGCGGGTGCATTTCGAGTTCGGCTAACTCAGCATCGCTCAACACCCGCCGCGCAAAACGCGCGCCATGCCGCACATACAAAGTCTCGATGCGCGCGTATTCAACGATGTCGGTGCCGATGCCGAAAATCATGTTAGCCCGCTAACAATCCACGCATTTTTTTCACTGCCGCATCGAGTCCGATAAATAGTGCTTCGGCAATGATGGCGTGACCGATATTGAGTTCAACGAGGTTGGGAATGGCAACGATGTCTTGCACGTTGTGGTAATGCAAACCGTGTCCCGCATTGACTTGTAAGCCTTGTGCTTGCGCGTGCGCGGCGGCAATACGCAAGCGTTGCAACTCGTGCGCGTGTTCCGGCACGCTGTTAGCGCAGGCATATCGGCCAGTATGCAATTCAATCACGGGCGCGCCAGCCGCTTTGGCGGCATCAATTTGCCGTGCATCGGGGTCAATAAACAGCGACACACGGATGCCCACTTCGGCACAGCGTTGGCACGCCGCTTGTATTGTGTCGAAATAACGCAACACATCCAGGCCGCCTTCGGTGGTCAGCTCTTCACGACGCTCAGGCACGAGGCATAAATCATGCGGACGCGTTTTCAACGCAATCGCAATCATCTCTTCCGTCACCGCACTTTCTAAATTCATGCGCACTTGCAACATCTCGCGCAAGGCGGCGACATCGGCATCTTGAATGTGGCGACGATCTTCGCGTAGGTGCAAGGTAATTGCATCTACGCCTGCCGCTTCCGCCATCAAGGCTGCGCGAATGACGTTGGGATAAGGCGCGCCACGCGCTTGGCGCAAGGTGGCAACATGGTCGATATTCAGTCCGAGTTTGAGCATTGTTTAACGTCCTTTTTTTGTCCGCAGATTAAATGGATTGACGCAGATTAAAAACAAAATCCAAATTTTTTGTGTTGAATTTAATCTGTGGAAAGTTTTTGTCTCTATAGTTTTTGTAAGTCTTTAATCAAATCGCGCGTATGTAAACTTTTTCCGCCCAAATAATGATTCAGTAGCACGCGCATCAACTGCTTACTTTGCTGCGCGGTAACAGGATCGCGATAATCATCTATCGCCATATCCAGCAAGGTTTTGCCCAGTACAGGCAAGCCCGTTTTGCTAGCGCCATCGTCCAACACCGCGCCATGTTCCAACACATAACGGTAATACTGTTCTGGCTGTAACGGAATATGACTATCCGCTGCGTGTTGCAAATTCAGGGCGTAGCCTAATTCTTGCAATAAATGTTTTTCAAAACAGCGCAAGGTCGCGGCGTGATCGGTTTCATGTGCCAAGCGATATAAGGTGGCGCGGTAGTAATCAAACAGCGGTTCGTGGCTATCGTCGCGAGCTAATAAATTGAGCAGCAACTCGTTCAAATACAGCCCACACATCAACGCTGTGCCTTGTAAATAAGGCTGACCACCCTGCCACTCCGCACTATGCAAAGTGCGCAATTCGCCTTTACCAAACCAGCTCAACAATACGGGCTGAAAACTCATCAACACGCCGCGCACCGCAGATTTGGGTCGGCGTGCGCCACGCGCCATCAACGCCACTCGCCCATGTGTACGACTTAACACCTCGGCAATCAAACTAGTTTCGCGATACGGATAAGTGTGCAGCACGAATGCCAACTCATCTTGGATGCGTTGCTTGCGGGTCGTCATCTCAGCTTAAAAAATCGCGCAGCGGCACAGCAACAAATTATTCGTAACCCAAAGTACGCAAGGTGCGTGCGTCGTCCGCCCAGCCGCTGCGGACTTTGACGAACACTTCGAGGAACACTTTGCCATCGAAAAGTTTTTCCATATCGAGGCGCGCTTGAGTGGCAATTTCTTTGAGCTTTTCGCCTTTGCTACCGATGAGCATGGCTTTGTGCACTTCTTTATCCACCAAAATAGCGGCACTGATACGGCGCAATTTTCCGACCAACATAAATTGTTCGATTACCACGCTGACCGAATAAGGCAGCTCATCGCCCGTGAAGCGGAATACTTTTTCGCGCAACATTTCGGCGGCCAAAAATTTCTCGCTGCGATCGGTAATGTCGTCTTCTTCGTAGATCAATCCACCTTCAGGTAACAAGCGGCGCAACGAGTCTTTAAGCTCGTCTAAACGAATGCCCTTTTTGGCACTGACGGGGACAATTTCGGCAAATTTGAAGTCTTGTGCAACGCGTTCGGCAAAGCTAAATAACTGCCCTTTATCCATCACTTCATCAATTTTGTTGATGATCAGCAACACGGGACGATTGTCTGGTAGCAGCTGCAAAACTTCTTGATCGCGCTCGTCGTAACGCATCGCTTCGAGCACATACATCACCACTTGCACATCGCGCAAACTGCTGGTGACAACACGGTTCATACCGCGATTTAAGGCGTTCAAATGTTTGGTTTGAAACCCTGGCGTATCGACAAACACGAACTGCGATTGCGCATCGGTAAAAATGCCGTGAATGCGATGGCGCGTGGTTTGCGCCTTGCGCGAAGTGATGCTGATTTTTTGCCCGATGAGGTGATTGAGCAAAGTTGATTTGCCCACATTTGGGCGGCCAACGATGGCGACAAAGCCGCTACGAAATGATGCAGTTGGCGAGGTGATTTCGGTCATTTTTTTCCTAACGATTGATAGGCCGCAAGGGCTGCTTGTTGCTCGGCGTGGCGGCGGCTAGCACCACGTCCGCGTGTGATAATTTTTAAGCTCGGAATGGCGCACTCCACTTGAAAAACTTGCTCATGCGCGAGTCCTTCGGTGGCTAGTACGGTGTAAGTGGGTAACGCGATATATTTGCTTTGCAAAAATTCTTGCAGCAAGGTTTTGGCATCTTTGCCTAAAGTCTTTAGGTCAATACTGGCTAAATACGGCACGAATAAATTTAAGATCACTTGCTCGGCTGCCACAAAGCCTGCATCCATAAACACCGCGCCAAATATGGCTTCTAGCGCGTCGGCTAAAATTGACGGGCGGCGGAATCCAGCACTTTTTAACTCGCCCTCGCCTAATTTTAAGCAGCGTCCCAAATCCAGTTGTTGCGCCAAAATCACCAGCGTTTCTTCTTTGACTAAATTAGAACGTAAGCGCGACAAATCACCTTCGGCAAGGTCGGGATACGCCGCAATCAAATAGCTGGCAATCACGCAGCCCAACACGCTGTCGCCTAGGAACTCTAGCTTTTCGTAGTGCTGGGCGGCATAGCTGCGATGCGTTAAAGCGCGTTGCAGCAATTCAGGCTGATTAAATTGGTAGCCTAAAGCGGTGCATAACGCGCGGTGTAGCACGGGGATTTTGAGCTGCGTTGGCAAAGCAATTATTTGCCAGAACTGCTGGGATTAAATTCCAACAACAAAGTCATATTGCCCGCCAGTTTGATGCGCACTTCATTGCTGGTACTTAACACGGGACGACCATCTTGACCTTTTTCGATAACCAAATCCGCGCCCTTAACTGAGGTCACCCAATTCACTGAGGCACGTTTATCAAACGAGTTACGGAGCTCGGCAATGCTAGCGGTTTGCATATCAGGATCATGCGCAATCGCTTCGAGCATATTTTGCACTTTGCCATTTTCCATATAAGCGGGAATCAACTTAAAACCGAATAGCGCGCCAAACACGAGCAGTATCAAAATGATTAAAAAACCACCAAAACTAAATCCATGTTGTTGATTGAAATTCATAACGTGACTCCTTAGTTAATTGACAAACCGATACGCTTCAAATCAGCAAAGTTCATCCAAATAAAAAACGCTTTGCCGACAATTTGTTGGTCTGGAACAAAGCCCCAATAACGACTATCACGACTGTTATCGCGATTATCTCCCATCATAAAATAACTGCCTTGCGGAACACGACAGATAAATTTTTGCTCGTCATAGCTGCAATTTTCTCGCCCAGGGAAATCGGCAATCGCGCCCAAATGCACGTTCGGCATATCGGGATTAAGCAATACCCCATGCGCATGTTCGCCGAGTTGTTCTTGACGTTTTTCGGTATGAACAAAATTCAAACCGCTCTCAACATAGTTGTAATCACCCTGCGCAGTTTGCGTCTGCGCCACACCGTTGATGGTGAGTTGTTTGTTGCGATATTCAATGGTGTCGCCTGGCACGCCCACCACGCGCTTGATGTAGTCCACCGATGGATTTTCTGGATAGTGAAACACCATCACATCGCCGCGTTCAGGATTGTGCAAAGGAATAATTTTTTGATTGATGACAGGCAAACGCACGCCATAAGTAAATTTATTCACCAAAATAAAGTCGCCAACTTGCAAGGTGGGAATCATCGAACCCGATGGAATTTTGAACGGTTCAACAAAAAATGAACGGATGCAAAACACCAACAAAATAACGGGGAAGAAACTCTTGGCATACTCCACCCACCAAGGCTCTGCGACACCCGCGCCACGCTTAGCTGCCAAGGCGAATTTATCCAGCAGCCACACCGCTCCCGTGACCACTAACAAAACAAACATAATTAAAGCAAAATCCATAATTC
Organism: Gallionella sp.; assembly: GCA_036171695.1. GTDB lineage: Bacteria > Pseudomonadota > Gammaproteobacteria > Burkholderiales > Gallionellaceae > Gallionella. The sequence goes on along the minus strand of JAVHRN010000081.1, from coordinate 34,995 downwards.
CCTCTTAAAACATCAACAGCATTTTCTGTCCACAGATTACGAAAATTCACACAGATTTTTTGAGTCTAGCCACTCTAACCACGCCACTCAATCTCTCTTAACTTTTAATCTTTTTAATCTGCGTAATCTGTGGAAAACAGTTTTTAACCTTAACTATCCACGCGCAAAATCGCTAAAAACGCTTCTTGTGGAATCTCCACATTGCCCACTTGTTTCATGCGTTTTTTACCCGCTTTTTGTTTTTCCAGTAGTTTCTTTTTGCGCGAAATATCGCCACCATAACATTTCGCCAACACATTTTTACGCATCGCTTTGACGTTTTCGCGGGCAATGATATTTGCACCAATGGTGGCTTGAATTGCCACGTCGTACATTTGACGCGGTATCAGTTCGCGCATTTTTGCCGCCACTTCACGGCCGCGATATTGGCTGTTAGCGCGATGCACAATCACCGCCAGCGCATCAACCTTATCGTTGTTAATCAGCATATCGACTTTAACCACATCGGCCGCGCGATACTCTTTGAACTCGTAATCCATAGACGCATAGCCGCGTGAATTGGATTTTAATTTATCAAAGAAATCCATCACGATTTCCGCCATTGGCATCTCGTAAACCAAATTCACTTGCTTGCCGTGGTAACTAATGTTGATTTGGTTACCGCGTTTTTGCGTACACAGCGTAATCACAGCACCCACATATTCATTGGGCATATACAGGTTCACGGTAACAATTGGTTCGCGTATTTCAGCAATTTTGGACGGGTCGGGCATTTTGGACGGGTTATCCACCATCAGCACCGTGCCATCGCGCATCAACACTTCGTAAATCACAGTCGGCGCGGTGGTAATCAAGTCCATATCGAACTCGCGCTCTAAGCGTTCTTGCACAATTTCCATGTGCAACAACCCCAAGAATCCGCAGCGAAAACCAAAGCCCAAGGCTTGCGAAACTTCAGGCTCAAAACGCAACGCCGCATCGTTCAGGCGCAGCTTTTCTAAAGAATCGCGCAACGCTTCATATTGATTCGATTCAACGGGGAACAGCCCTGCAAATACTTGCGGCTGCACTTCTTTGAAGCCTGGTAGTGGCTCGGCGGCAGGACGCGCCACATGTGTGATGGTGTCGCCGACGCGCGCATCTTTAAGCTCTTTAATGCCAGCAATAATAAAGCCCACTTGCCCCGCACTTAAGGTGGCGCGATCTTGCGCTTTAGGCGTAAAAACGCCGATATGTTCGGTCAAATGTTGCGCGCCAGTCGCCATGAAAGCGATTTTTTCTTTGGGTTTGAGCGTGCCATTTTTAACCCGCACCAACATCACCACACCAACGTAATTATCAAACCAAGAATCCACAATCAAGGCTTGCAACGGCGCATCGACATCGCCAACGGGCGGAGGGACACGCACGATGAGAGCCTCCAAAACGTCTTGCACGCCTAAGCCCGATTTAGCCGAACACAAAGTCGCGTCATGCGCTTCGATACCGATGACTTCTTCGATTTCGTCGATGGCGTTTTCAGGATTGGCGGAAGGCAAGTCGATTTTGTTCAACACAGGTACGACTTCCACACCTAATTCGAGCGCGGTATAACAGTTCGCCACAGTCTGCGCTTCCACACCTTGCGAGGCATCCACCACCAACAGCGCGCCTTCACAGGCAGACAGCGAACGCGACACTTCGTAAGAAAAATCGACGTGTCCTGGCGTATCAATTAAGTTGAGGTTGTAAATTTGACCGTCACGCGCCTTGTACAACAACGCTGCGGTTTGGGCTTTGATAGTGATGCCGCGCTCCCGCTCTAGCTCCATAGAGTCGAGTACTTGCGCTTCCATTTCGCGGTCGGACAAGCCACCGCACAATTGAATAATCCGATCGGCAAGCGTCGATTTACCGTGGTCGATGTGGGCAATGATGGAAAAATTACGGATTAGCTGCATGGAAGTCCAAATAAAAGTCCGCTCACAGTCCTAGCGTCGTCCTTAAATATGGAAGCTCGCATCAGAGCAGCATCAAAGGATGAAAATAGGATGGTAGCGGGCGTTGCGCAAAGCGCGGATTCTAGCCGATTTGCGCACAATCGAGGGGCTAGATTCTAGTTTTGCTTACTTTTCATCTAATTTAATCGCAACATAAGAAATAGACTCGCTGCGCTTAACTAACACTGCCACATTTCTGCCTGCCCCCACCGCTTTTAGCAATTCCTGTAGTTGCGCTAACGAACGCAGCGGAACATTGCCTAGGGCGAGCATCACATCACCACGCTGTAAACCTACCGCACGAGCGGCACGACCTTTAACTTCTTGCACCAACAATCCTGCGCTTAATTGCAATTCTTGTAGCTGCGCACGACTCAGCTCGCTTAGCGAGACACCCAAACGAGCGACACTCTGACCAGCATCTTCGTTTAATTTACCGTTATTAGCGACTAATTTACCTTCCTCTGGCATTTTTGCGACAATCACGTTAAGGCTTTTTGCCGCCCCTTTACGCCACAGTTCCACACCCACCGAATTACCAGGTTTAGTCGCAGCGACCAGACGCGGTAAATCATTCGCACTATTCACCAGTTTACCGTCAAATTTGAGGATGACATCACTCACTTCAATGCCCGCCTTATCCGCCGCACCGCCTTTTTCTACGCTGCTAATAAGCGCACCATTGGCTTGTGGCAAACCGAATGATTCTGCTAGCTCACGAGTCAGCTCTTGTATCGTCACGCCGATACGCCCACGCGTTACTTTGCCAGTGCTGCGTAATTGCTCAACCACTTGCGTCGCTACATCAATCGGAATTGAAAACGACAAACCCATAGAGCCGCCCGAACGTGTATAAATTTGCGAATTGATGCCGACTACTTCACCGCTCATGTTAAACAATGGACCACCTGAATTGCCTGGGTTAATCGCCACATCCGTTTGAATAAACGGCACAAAGTTATCTTGTGGCAAACTGCGACCTTTCGCACTCACGATACCTGCGGTAACACTGCTATCAAAACCAAACGGTGAACCAATCGCAACGACCCATGCACCCACTTTCAGTTTAGAGGCATCACCTAAGCTAACTTTCGGCAAACCACTAGCATCTATCTTTAACAGCGCGACATCGGTACGCTTATCCGCACCAATCACTTTAGCACTGAACTCGCGCTTATCATTCAGACGCACCATGACTTTATCCGCATGATCAACCACATGCGCATTGGTCATAATGTAACCATCTACGCTAATAATAAATCCAGAACCTAATGACTGACTTTCTTGTTCCTGTGGCATTTGCGGGGCATAACGCCGAAAAAACTCATAAAAGGGATCATTTTCAGATAAATTAGGTAGGTTCGCACCCTCCTTAATTTTCTGCGTCGTACTGATATTCACCACGGCAGCAGCTTGCTTTTCAACCAACTCAGTAAAGTCGGGTAAATCTTTAGCCCATACCGCACTACCCAATAAGCAACCTGCTAAGCAAGCCCAGAGTTTAAGTTGCATCAAAATTCGCTCCTTAATA
>JAVHRN010000081.1:0-31385 GCA_036171695.1 Gallionella sp. | reverse complement strand
AGTTAAATAAGTTAAATAAGTTAAATAAGTTAAATAAGTTAAATAAGTTAAATAAGTTAAATAACTTGTTGAATATAAGGTTGCTGCGGCGTTAAACGTGCGGCAACCAATTTGACACCAAAAAAACCTAGCAACAAACCCAAAATTGCCCCGATTGCCACCCAAAATTCACTATGTAAGCTATAACTAGCGACAACTGCGCCCATCACCAAAGCACACAACGGCATTAGATACAACACGGTAATCCCGTGTAATAACGCCCCTTCTTGCACACTAATCAATACTTCATCTCCCTGCTGAGCGTTGACCAAATTAACCACTTCAAACGTAGCATTTTGCTGACAAAATAATTGTGCAACTTTACTGGAACCACACCCTTTTCCGTTACATTGCTCACAGCCACTAACTTGCTGCACCGACACCGAAGCAGTCAAATGTTTAGTTGCCACCACTTTAGCGCGCGTTGTAAGCATGTTCATTTTCCCTTAAATCGTATCGAATCCAAAACTTGCATGACCGTTCTAGCGGGGACATCCCCAACTACCGTGTATAACTGCTGCCCAACTACTTTTTGATATAAATTAAGCGAACCGCGACTAGACAAACCTTCTTTATCGTCTTCGTCATCATCCGCAACTTCAATAAATACCGAGATAGCACTTAAACCATCGGAAAACATCATTTGAATCACAGGAGCATGTTTTTGCGTCATAGGACGCAAAATTTCTTGTGTTTTGTTAAAACCTGTCGGTAATGCATCTACGCCCCAACCGCTATTGGCGGCTGGCAATGTCTCCACTTTAGGTACGGAAACAATTTTGTTCTCTACTTGCGCACTAGCCAGCCAAGTACGATCGGCCGCCGCACCTATTTTTAATTGAGTAAACAAATACTGCTCTAAATGATTTTTTTTATCGTCGAGTACAGCGGACTTTAGCAACAAACCTGTGTCTGTATGTACCCATATTTTATGAGAATAACGCAAGTTATCGACACTTTGCAGCAAAACAACTTGTGCGAGATAGCCAGCTACTTGCTCTTTGCCAAGCTCTTGCACGTGATACAAAGCATTTAACTCGCTCATATTTTCTAAGAGCCGCGAAGGAAATTTAGCGTAGCCATCTTGATTAGCGATTTGCACCATTTTATGGTTGCGATAACACCAAGTTTGACCATGATGTCGGATAATTTCTTGTTTTGGACCATCCAAACTGATTACTTTTTCATATTCACTATCACTGGCAACAATATGACTAATCCGAAAAGTCTCGACCTGATTATTGTATTGATAAATAAAATCGCCACTAAAATCAGTACCATGCCCAGCAAAAGCCAAGGTTTTTAGCCAGTCATGACTATTCGCTGTCTCAGTTGCATAACTCGTGACAGGGCAGAGTAAACAGATGTACAGCAACCATTTCATCGCACACCATCCTCAGCGTTGTAATCTGCTGCGCGAATAAATGCACTACCACCTTGCATCTCACTATTCGGCGAGAGTTCTTGATGTGCTAATAAATAAGCCTTCACTTTTGGCTTGACGATAAAACTCGCGCGGGTTACTGCACCTGATTGCGCCGCTAATTGCGGTAATTTATTGGGTGTTGTTTGCATGGACATCCAACTGACGGCGATAACAGCTACCAATGAAGCCGCAGCGGACAAGGCGATATTGCGGGCTTTCTCCGTCATGCTACGCTGCGGTGCGACCACCAAAGCCTCAAATTGCAATCGCAAATGCACCACTTTACTCACATCACGCGTAATCGCTTCTGGTTGACGCAGCACATCACCAATCAAATGATAGAGCTGCCAATCTTGCCGAGCATCCGCTTGAGTTTTGAGCTGAGCAATAACATGATTCGCCTCATCCGTGAAAAGCTCGCCATCCATCAATGCCGAAATTTTATTTTTCATCATTACCACCGCTTATCTTTACTGGTTTCTAATACGGGACGCAAATTTTCTGCGACCGCTTCGCGTGCTCTAAAAATTCTAGAACGAACCGTTCCCACTGGGCAGTTCATCACACTGGCAATTTCTTCGTAACTCAGCCCTTCAATTTCTCGCAAAGTTAAAGCACTGCGTAAATCTTCAGGCAACTGCTGCAATGAAGCCTGCACAACCTCAACTACTTGCTTGCTCATCAGCTCATTTTCAGGGGTGCTCACCTCTTGCAACAAACTAGCTTCTTCAAACGACTCGGAATCCGCCGCATCAAAATAAGTACTCGTCGGCGGCCTACGCTTATTCTGTAAAAGATGATTTTTTGCCGTGTTTATACCAATTCGATATAACCAAGTATAAAAAGCACTTTCACCACGGAAGCCTGACATAGCTCGATAGGCTTTAATAAAAGCATCTTGCGTCACATCTTGTGCATCCCCTGGATCGCGCACAAAACGCGCAATCAATCGCCCTAATTTGCGCTGATATTTAGTCACCAGCAAATCAAACGCGTGCTTATCCCCACGCTGCACTCGCTCGACTAACTGTTGATCGACTTCTCGGTCTGACATCCCTGATACTCTCAATAATTTGTTATTATATATAGGCTGGTCATTGCACAATTCAATATTGCAACAGCCGCAGCACAGACTATCCGAAACACGAATAGTTCCCAATTTTCAACGTTTTTTACTCGGTTCAACATCTGTTAGATGCTCACTCATCTTTAAGTTTTCTAACACCACATACTCCGCACTTGGCACCGCAGGATTCGCGACCACAGGCAAGCTAGCCGCTTGTGTCACCTGCCCTACACTGGCAGTTGCTAATACTCGATTTTGCTGAGATTGAGAAAAAAGAAAACCTGACAAAGCACTGGCTAGCAACAAAGCAGCGAGACTCAATAGCTTGATAGTATTTACTAATACCGCAGCTTGCCACCCATGCAGCACGATACGCGTCGGCTGTTCTAACTCGGTATTTTTATGCGTAACCACGACAGGTGCTGATACCGGCGGATTCGTAAAAGCTCTCATCCGCAAAGTCGCCACCATATCCAAACTATCATTATGCTCAAGCGTTGGTGATGGGATAGAAGAGGTGGACAGCTCGGCTGCGCTATGAGAAGAAAAGCTAACTACATCTGAAGTGAACTCAACCGCCTCAACGCGGGGTTTAGCTAAGCCTTTATTTTTACGCATCACATAACGCAGATGCTCAAGAAATAAATCATTCCAACTTTGTTGATTGAGCTCTAAAGCGGCGAGTAGCATTTTGACTTGCGAACTTGGCCAGCTTGCATCAAACGAGAACAACATTGTGGATGGATAATGTTGCAATTTTTTATCCATTTTGGACGCATTAAGACGAATAGCCGCCAGCATTAAAGCAACATCGTTATCACTACTGACATCCTTAGTTAAGTCACCATACACATTGGGATTGTTTTGAGTAAACAAGACAAATTGATTGAGCATATAAAAAAACTCATCTTGATAATCGCTAGCTGCGTCACCCAGCATGAAAGGATACGCAGCATATTTTATCCAATGGTAAGAGGATTTTTTATCAAAATATTGAGTAACGCCTATCCAGCCAGCACGCAATTCAGTTAGGCGTTTGCAGCTTTCTATAAGCGGACTTTCGTGCTTATTAAAAGCTAACAAAGCATCATCAAAAATTTTTGACTTAACTAAGAAGAACTCTGGGAAAGTACGATAAATTTCCCCACTCGCATCTGGCGTACGGTAGTAAGCATGAAAAATCTGCCTAGCCAATGCCTCATTTTTTTCTACATTAAAAATCGCTGCGTCGATTTTTTCTTGCGCTTGCAACATATCCTGTCCCTGATAGTGATTGCGCGTTGTAGATATTTTTTTACGCTTGTTTTTTTATTGACTGCACTGAGAGTTTTCGCAGCCTATTTGTAACTATTGTGCGCGCTGTCGGCGCGCTTCAAACAAACAAATTCCCGCACTGACCGACACGTTCAAACTCTCCACGCTACCTTGCATCGGGATGCGTACCAGCTCATCGCAGGTCTCGCGGGTCAGGCGACGTAAGCCTTCGCCTTCCGCACCCAGCACCCAAGCTAAACCACCCGTATGTTTGAAGTGATGCAAATCAGTTTCGGCTTCTCCTGCTGCGCCGACCACCCAAATATCGTTTTCTTGTAATTCGCGCAAGGTACGCGCGAGATTGGTAACGGTAATGTATGGCACGGTTTCAGCCGCACCGCAGGCGACTTTTTCCACCGTTGCGGTAATACCCACCGCGCGATCTTTAGGTGCAATGACCGCATGTACGCCAAACGCATCGGCACTACGCAAACACGCGCCTAAGTTATGCGGATCTTGCACGCCATCCAACACCAAAATGAGCGGTGGCTCGGTCAGCGTATCCAGCACATCGGACAAATGCTGCACGCGCTGCGCCGCATCAACACGCGCCGCAACGCCTTGATGGCGTTGGTTGCCCGCCATACCATCCAAGCGCGCGGCTTCCAGCGGAATAATGCGCACGCTTTGTGCTTCGGCTAATTTAATCAGTTCGCGCATACGCGGATCTTGCCGCTGCGTCTGTACATAAATTTCTTGCACGCCGTCTGGGTTTTGACGGATACGCGCGGTCACCGCATGAAAACCGTAAATTAAACGCAAATCAGCCATGACGTTTTTTCCCTTTAGGAGATTTACGTTCAAAACTCGCTTCGCCTTCTGCACCTTCGATTTGCACAGGGTTTTGCAACACAAAATCAACCTTAGTGTTTTCCATATCGACCTTCACCACGCGTACTTCGACGCGATCACCGAGACGATATTTTTGTCCAGTACGTTCACCTAACAACTGATGTTTGCTCGCATCGAAATGGAAATAATCTTTGCCTAATTCGGAGATATGCACCAAGCCTTCGACGTATAAATCATCTAGCGACACAAACATACCAAAGCTAGTCACTGATGACACCGTGCCAGTAAACACGCTGCCCAAATGGTCACGCATATAGAAACACTTCAACCAAGCATCCACATCACGCGTGGCATCATCGGCACGACGTTCAGTCATCGAACAATTCAAACCTAAGTCTTCCCACTTCATGCTCGGTTTGTATTGTTTACCTTGCAGCACCGCGTTAATGGCACGATGTACCAGCAAATCTGGGTAACGACGGATAGGTGAAGTGAAATGCGCATACGCTTCGTAACCCAAACCAAAATGCCCGATATTTTCGGGTTCATATTTGGCTTGGCGCAGCGAACGCAACATCACGGTTTGCAACAATGCGGCATCGGGACGACCTTTGATGCGCTTGAGCAATTTGGAATAATCGACGGCTTTAGGCTCATCACCACCGCCAATTTCCAAACCAAACTCTTTCATAAACTCGCGCAGCGCTTCAAGTTTTTCAGGCGTAGGACCTTGGTGAATACGGTATAAAACAGGATGCTTGTTTTCGTGCAAGAAGTTTGCCGCACACACGTTCGCAGCCAACATACATTCTTCAATCAGCTTATGCGCATCGTTACGCACTACGGGCACGATGCGTTCAATTTTGCCGTTGGCATCAAAAATCATTTGTGTTTCGACCGTTTCAAAATCAATTGCGCCGCGCTTGTTACGCGCCGTCAACAATTTTTGGAACAAGCCATACAGATCTTGCAAGTGCGGCACAACAGTGGCGTAACTTTTCGCTAACTCACCATCGGGTTCCGCCAACATCGCGGCGACTTGGGTGTAAGTCAAGCGCGCATGCGAATACATCACTGATGGATAAAAACGATAACCAGTAATTTCACCATGACCATCAACGTGCATATCGCAAACCATACACATGCGATCAACTTGTGGGTTCAGCGAGCACAAACCGTTCGATAGTTCTTCGGGCAACATCGGAATCACGCGACGTGGGAAATACACCGAATTGCCACGCAAAATCGCTTCACGATCGAGCGCGTCATTAGGTTGCACATAATGGCTCACATCGGCAATCGCCACGACTAAACGGTAGCCGTCTTTTTCTGGGGCGCAATACACCGCATCATCAAAATCGCGCGCGGTCTCGCCATCAATGGTTACCAATGGCAAGCTGCGGATGTCTTCACGCCCAGCCCAATCTGTCGCTGCCACAGTCGGCGGAATCGCCTTGGCTTGACGCTCCACATCCTTAGGGAATTCATTAGGCAAATCGTGTTTGCGTAACGCGATTTCAATTTCCATACCCGAGTCAGCGTAGTTGCCCAGCACTTCGATAATACGACCCATCGGCTGCGCATGTTTATTGGGGTGTTGCATGATTTCCAAAATCACCACTTGGCCAACTTGTGCCTGATGCGCTTCGCCTGGCATAACTAAAATATCTTGCGTGATACGCCGATTTTCAGCGACCACAAACTGAATACCGTGATCATCAAACAAGCGTCCCACCACGCGATTATTGGCGCGCACCAACACTTCGATAATTTTCGCTTCAGGGCGACCGCGTCTATCCACGCCGCTTTGGCTCACCATCACCACATCGCCATGCAGCACTTGGTGCATTTCTTTTTCGCTCAAAAACATATCGGCACTGCCATCTTCAGGAATCAGAAAACCAAAACCATCAGGATGACCTTGCACTTTGCCCTTGATTAAATCGAGCTTGTCCATCACGCAAATTTCACGTTTGCGATTGCGCATCACTTGCCCATCACGCTCCATTGCGCGTATCCGACGTGAAAATAAATCTTCTTCCGCATCGGTAATTTCCAACAAATCCAGCAGCTCGTCTTCGTGCATCGGCGCACCGTTTTGCGTTAACACTTGCAAAATAAATTCGCGGCTCGGTAGCGGATTGTCATATTGCTCGCGCTCACGTTGTAGAAATGGATCTTGCGCGCGTAAGTTTTTAGTATTTTTCATTGACTTTAAGTCCTTTAACAATTAAATTGCGCGCCGTTGCAAATCAGCCCAGATGGCGGAATTGGTAGACGCGCACGGTTCAGGTCCGTGTGCCGTAAGGTGTGGAGGTTCGAGTCCTCTTCTGGGCACCAAATATAAGATAGGAAGCGTAAGCGACCTGTCTTTTTTTTGCGCCTAAAAAACGTGCCATACCGCTGCCGAATACACGGAAAGTTAAGCGGAACTGACACAACACCATGCTAACCACAGATACGATTAACGCAAAAACGCAGCACATCAAATGCGCTGCGTTTTTGGTCGTTTGAAAAAAATTAGGGTGTCTCGAAAAATTCAAATATCGAAGCGAGGCTAGGCGCGAACAAAAAATTACGACGACGCATAGAACAACTATGTAAGGAGTAATTTTTTGTGAGTAACAACGCATCGCGATGATATTTGGATTTTTAGAGATGCCCATTACTCAAACGGATGTCTTAGCACGATAGTCTCATCGCGATCAGGACCTGTTGAAACCATATCAACAGGCACGCCACATACTTTGGCGATACGTTCTAAATAATTACGCGCGGCCAGCGGTAATTGTTCATATTTTTGCAAACCCAAGGTGCTTTGCGCCCAACCTGGCATTTCTTCGTAGATGACTTCGCAATCACCCAACGCGTCGGCACCCACCGGCAAAATATCACTGTCCACGCCGTTGATGCGATAACCCACACCCAGACGCACGACTTCCATACCATCCATGACATCGAGTTTGGTCACGCACAAACCCGATACACCGTTAATTTGTATCGAGCGTTTTAACGCTGCCGCATCAAACCAACCGCAGCGACGCGCGCGTCCTGTGGTCGAACCAAATTCGTGACCACGCTTGGCCAAGCCCGCGCCGATTGGGTCGTGTTTATTCACTGCGTCATACAACTCAGTAGGGAACGGCCCTGAACCAACACGGGTGGTGTAAGCCTTAGTAATACCCAACACATAATTCAACATTTGCGGACCTACGCCAGCACCTGCGCAAGCTGCACCCGCGATGCAATTGCTGGAAGTGACAAAAGGATAAGTGCCGTGGTCGATGTCCAGCAACGCCCCTTGCGCACCTTCAAACAATAAGCCCCGCCCTGCTTGATTTTCCTCATACAGCGCACGCGGCACGTCCATCACCAATGGCTTGATGCGCTCGGCAAATGCCAGCGTGTCATCCAGCGTTTTTTGGAAATCTACCGTGGGCGCATTGAAGTAATTTTTCAGCACAAAGTTGTGATAGTCCAACACTTCGCCGAGCTTCGCGGCAAAGCGTTCGCGGAAGAAAATATCTTGCAAACGAATCGCGCGACGTGCCACTTTATCTTCGTAGGCTGGACCAATACCGCGTCCTGTGGTGCCAATTTTGGCCTCACCTTTTGCCAATTCGCGCGCTTTATCAATCGCTTCGTGGTACGGCAAAATCAGTGGGCAGGCTTCCGATATTTTCAAACGGCTGTACACATCCACGCCAGCGGCTTGCAATTCATCCATTTCTTTAAGCAAAGCCTGTGGCGACAACACCACGCCATTACCGATGTAGCACATCACATGATCGCGCAAAATTCCTGATGGAATCAGATGCAACACCGTTTTTTTGCCATTGATAACCAGCGTGTGCCCAGCATTGTGACCACCTTGAAAACGCACCACGCCGTGCGCGTGATCGGTCAACCAGTCAACAATTTTGCCCTTACCTTCATCGCCCCATTGGGTGCCAATTACCACTACGTTTTTAGTCATTACACAGATTCCAATTTGAATTTTTTTAGTCACTTTACAACGCGACAACCTGCCAAACACCTTGTTGCAAAACCAGCTCACGATCGCACAGCAATTCGCTGCAATGCTTGTGTTCGTTCAATAAATCAATCACCACACACTCACCTGCTGCGCGCAATTGCGCGATTTTTGTTTGCAAAGCTAGGTCGCTCAAGTGTGGCGCATAAATGGCGCGCTCACTGGCGTGCACGGGCATTAAGCGATACAACTGGCGCAAGTCCATGCTAAATCCTGTCGCGGCACGCGCCCGACCAAAACTCTTACCCAAATCGTCATAACGTCCACCCAAGGCAATCGCATCATGGCTGCCCGCGTGATACGCAGCGAACACCATGCCAGTGTGATAGTGATAGCCACGCAAATCCGCCAAGTCGATGCCAATAGTGCCTACGAAAGGTGCGAGTTGCTGTGCTGCCGTTGCTAAATCTGCCAAGGCAGCGCGAATATCAGGTAAATCAGGCAAGGCTTGTTGTGCCCGCGCCAGCACTTCGGCAGACTTGCCATACAAACTAGGCAAAGCCAGCAAAGCGTTAGCCAGCTTGGCTTCGAGCGGGGCGACTAAATTTTGCAGCGTGGTGCTGTCTTTGTTTTGCAAGGCGGCAAACAATGCCGCTTCGATGTCTTTATCGAGCTGAGCGTGTTGCACCAAAGCACGAAATACCGCGACATGACCCAAATCCAGATGCACGTTTTGCACGCCCAATAAACGCAGCGATGCCAACATCAAACTTTGAATTTCTAAATCACTTGCAAGCCCGCTATGCCCATACAACTCCGCACCGATTTGCATCAGCTCACGGGTGCGTGTTAGCCCCACGGGTTGGGTATGCAACACGCTACCAGCGTAACACAAGCGTGCGATGCCTTGACGATTGAGCAAATGCGCGTCGATGCGTGCCACTTGCGGTGTGATGTCGGCGCGCAACCCCAAAGTACGACCACTGAGCTGATCAACCAGTTTGAAGGTGCGCATCTCCATCTCAGCACTGCCGTCAATCAACAACGATTCGGCATATTCGAGCAATGGTGGCGCGACTAATTGATAGCCAGATTTACGCAACAAGTTCAACACTTGCGCGCGAATTTGCTCAACCTGCCACGCCTCGTCGGGCAGCATGTCATTGATATATTCGGGGAGTAACCAATTAGGCATCACACAACCTTAAAAAATTCATTTGTTGAACAAACCCGCTTTGTCGCCGGTTTGTTCATTCTTTGTCTATCAATCTGATAAGACTGCTGCGTTCGCTCATCCAGAGCGCGTCATCTTCAAGCGGCAAATAGGCAAGCCGCTTATTTTCCAGATTTGGACGAGCCTTTCAGATATTTGAAAAAGGCTGAGCTCGGATCTAACACCATCACATCGCTCTTATTTTTGAAGCTTTGTTTGTAAGCTTCTAAGCTGCGATAAAACGAATAAAACTCGGCATTGCGACCAAACGCAGCAGCATAGGTTGCTGAGGCTTTGGCATCGCCTTCACCCTTAGTTTTTTGCGCGTCGCGATACGCTTCAGCCAAAATCACTTCACGTTGTTTATCCGCATCCGCCTTAATTTTTTCACCTTCCGCTGCACCTGTCGCACGCAATTCATTCGCCACGCGCTTACGTTCAGCCTCCATGCGGCTATACACCGACTGACTCACCGAGGCAGGAAAATCCACATGCTTGAGGCGCACATCCAATACTTGCACACCAAACAAACGCGCATCTGCATCAGCTTTTTCACGCAGCACTTGCATAATTTTGTCGCGCTCTACCGAGATGGCTTCATGGATGGTGCGCTTACTAAATTCTTCGCTCAAACTGGCATTCACTGTCGGCATTAAACGCGTACGCAAGCGCACTTCATCGCCGCCCATGCTGATGTAATACTGCTTCACATCGACAATGCGCCATTTCACGAAAGCATCCACCAACAGATTTTTCTTTTCTTTGGTGAACACAGGGGCTGGATCAGGTGACTCCAAGGTCAAAATGCGCGAGTCAAAATAACGCACGTTTTGCATCAACGGCACTTTCCACTTCAAGCCTGGCGTAGTTTCCACGCGCACCATTTCACCCAGTTGCAACACAATTGCCACTTGCCGTTGATCGACCACGAACACGCTTAAGCTCAACACCACTAACAGCCCGACCACGGCCACCAATACGTTAATCACATTAGGTTTCATCTTGCCTCCCGATCACGACTGAGCAAAGAATCGCGCGCCCGTTGTGCTGCGTTGTTATCGTTATTTTGCGAACTCACTGGTGCAGCAACAGCAGGGGCTTCCGTTTGCGGCGCGCCGCTACGGCTCGCTTCAATCAGTTTATCCAAAGGCAAATACAACATACTGTTGCCGTTTTTTTGATCCACTAACACCTTGCTCACATTGCCCATCACCTGCGACATCATGTCGATGTACATACGCTCACGCGTCACTGCGGGAGCTTTCTCATACTCAACCAAAATTTGCTTAAAGCGACTGGCATCCCCTTCGGCATTGGCAATCACGCTTTGCTTGTACCCTTCAGATTCTTCTTTCAAGCGTGCCGCCATCCCCTTGGCACGCGGCACAACATCTTTCGCATAAGCATCACCCTCAGATTTTTGACGCTCACGGTCTTGACCTGCCTTGACCGCGTCTTCAAAGGCTGCTTGCACCTGCTCTGGCGGTTGCGTGCCTTGCATGGTGATTTGCTTTACCACGATGCCCGATTTATAGCGGTCCAACACTTCTTGAATCAACTTAGTCACATCTACCGCGACTTTTTCGCGCTCTTCATACAACACTTTATCCATGGTGCTTTTACCCACCACTTCGCGTATCGCTGTTTCAGCAGCTTGACGCACGTTTTCATCAGGATTGCGGTTGTTAAACAAATACTCGCCAGGGTCACGCAAGGTGTATTGCACGGCAAATTGAATGTCGATGATATTTTCATCGTCAGTCAACATCAGCGATTCTTTCAACATTTTATTTTTGACGTTGTCGCGATAGCCAATTTCCATCGTGCGCACTTGGCTCAAGTTGACCATTTCCACGGTTTCAATCGGGTACGGAAAGTGCCAACGCGGCCCCGCCTCGGTCGTTTCAACCTGTTTACCAAAACGCAATACCACGCCGCGCTGACTGGCATCCACAATGTAAAAACCCGTTGCCAACCAAATTAGCACAGCAATGATCGCCACCAAGCCCACACCACCTGCGATGCTGGTGGCAGGAGGATTCGGTGCGCCATTGCTGGCATTGCCACGCACATTTTTACCGCCCAGCAGGGCGGTAATTTTCGCGTTCAATTTACGCAACAACTCTTCCAAATCAGGCGGGCCACCGTTGTTATTTTTACCCCATTGAGGATCGTTTATTCCCATGACTCTCTCGCTTGTTTAAGTTGTTTTTCAATAATAGTGGCCGCTTGACGCGCCGCACGAATTTCTAACAAAGTTAATCGCAAATCTTCTAAGCCTGCACCGCTTTGCGCGCTCAAAAAAACGCGCGAGATTCTATCATGCTCATCGCGCATCACGCCTGCTTCAACGCCATCAACTTGGTCGATTTTATTGAATACCAGAATCTGCGGAATATCCCCTGCGTCGATTTCCGCTAAGACTTTATTCACTTCAGCAATTTGATCGTCGTGATTCGGATTGCTCAAATCCACCACATGCAGCAGCACATCCGCTTGTATGGTTTCTTCCAGCGTACTGCGAAACGCAGCGACCAAACCATGCGGCAGATGACGAATAAAGCCGACCGTATCCGACACCACAATTTCGCCTTGACCTTCTGCATACATCTTGCGCGATGTCGTATCGAGTGTGGCAAACAACTGATTCGCCACATACACATTCGCCTTCGTCAAACGATTAAACAGCGTGGATTTTCCCGCGTTGGTGTAACCCACAATCGACACCGACAACACATCAGAACGATTGCGCGAACGACGCAACAAATCGCGCTGACCTTTTAATTTCTCCAGCCGCTCTTTGAGCAAATGCACACGCTTATCTAACTTACGTCTATCCAACTCAAGCTGAGTTTCACCTGGACCGCGCGCGCCCACGGCAAATTTTTGCTGCCCCATATCGGCGTTTTGCCCGACTAAGCGCGCAGACAAATACTTGAGCTGAGCTAATTCGACCTGCACTTTGCCTTCATGGCTTTGCGCACGCTGCGCAAAAATATCCAAAATCAACATCGTTCGGTCGATGATGCGCGTACCTAAATGCGTCGTTAAATTGCGTATTTGCACAGGCGATAGTTCGTGATTAAAAATCACCAACGGCACTTCCATGCGCTCCACCATCTCAGCAATTTCTTGCACCTTGCCGCTGCCTGCAAACAAGGCTACATCAGGGCGTTGCCGCTTCGCTTCTACGGTCGCCAACACCCGCACCCCAGCCGTTTCGGCAAGCAGGCGCAACTCCGCCAAGCTCTCGTGATAATCGGTATCGCCTAAGTCGATACTGACTAACAGAGCAGACTCAGGACCAGAAGAGGTTTGCTGCATTATTCAGCTGATTGTTCAACAGAAACGGGGCGTGCGGGGACGATGGTAGAAATAGCGTGCTTGTAAACCATTTGTGTAACGGTATTTTTTAATAAAACCACATACTGATCAAACGATTCGATATGACCTTGCAATTTAATGCCATTGACTAAATAAATACCGACTTGAACATGCTCTTTACGCAAGGTGTTCAGAAATGGATCTTGTAGTTGTTGTCCTTTAGTACTCATTTTTAGCTCTTATAGTGTAAAACGGGTCGCCACTTTACTGGATTACAGGCAGGCTGTGAATTGGTATTTAGCAACCACTCAAAATTAAGCAATCGCCACCTGCCTGAGCAGACTAAAGGTCAGCAATTTTTTCTTTAATTAGACTTATAATTCGCGCCATTTTTTTCACATACACCCTCATGTCTAAAGTTACTCGCACCCCCGTTTGGCAAGCCTTGCTGCAACATCAAAAAGCTCTTGCGGATGTGTCCATGCGACAGATGTTCCATGAAGATGCTGCGCGTTTTCAAAAATTCTCATTACAACTGGATGGTATTTTTTTAGATTATTCAAAAAATCGTATCACCAGCGAAACCATGCAGTTGCTGATGAATTTAGCGCAACAAGCCGCTTTGCCCGCACACATCGCCGCGATGTTTGATGGTGAAAAAATCAATCACACTGAACAACGTGCCGCCTTGCATACCGCGTTACGCAATCGCAGTAATCAGCCAGTATTATTTGAAGGTCGCGACGTGATGCCAGCGGTGCGTGCGGTGCTAGCCAGAATGCGGGATTTTTCGGATGCAGTGCGTAACGGTACGCATTCGGGCTATACGGGAAAACGCATCACCGACATCATCAACATCGGTATCGGCGGTTCGGACTTAGGTCCGTTGATGGTATGTCAAGCACTCAAGCCTTATGGACGCGAGGATTTACGCGCGCATTTTGTCTCCAATGTAGATGCCTCCCATTTAGTCGAAATCTTGAAAAAAGTGGACGCTGCCAGCACCCTGTTTGTCGTGAGCTCCAAGACTTTTACCACTCAAGAAACGCTCACGAATGCGCATTCAGCACGCGCTTGGTTAATTGCACAGCTCGGTGATGAAGCTGCCGTGGCACAACACTTTGTCGCGGTTTCAACCAATCTCGCTGCCACCGCACAATTTGGTATCAAACCACACAACGTCTTTGAATTTTGGGACTGGGTGGGAGGGCGTTATTCGCTCTGGTCAGCGATAGGCTTGCCGATTGCGTTGTATTTGGGCATGGATCAATTTGAACAATTACTAGCAGGCGGTCACGCGATGGATGAGCATTTCCGTCACGCGCCGTTAGCAAACAATATGCCCGTTATTTTGGCGATGCTAGGCGTGTGGTACGGCAATTTTTTTGGCGACACATCGAGTGGTTTATTCCCTTACGATTTCTACCTCAATCGCTTCGCCGCATTTTTGCAACAACTCGATATGGAGAGCAACGGCAAGAGTGTTGATCGCGACGGCAATCCCGTTGATTACCACACGGGCATGGTGGTATGGGGAGAGTCGGGCAGTAATGGTCAGCACGCGTTCTATCAGCTTATCCATCAAGGCACGCGCATGATACCAGCGGACTTTTTAGTCGCTTTGCGCAGCCACAATCCGCTAGGTGAACATCATGCCATTCTGTTAGCCAACTGCTTTGCGCAAAGTGCCGCACTGATGTTAGGCAAAACCAAAGCGGAAGCTCGCGCCGAATTAAGCGCGCAAGGCTTACACGGCGCAGCACTAGAAAAACTATTGCCGCACAAAGTATTTCAAGGCAACAACCCCTCAAATACACTGCTGTTTGAGCAGCTCAATGCGCACACGCTAGGCATGTTGATTGCCTTATATGAACATAAAGTTTTCGTGCAAAGCGTGATTTGGAATATCAATCCGTTTGACCAATGGGGCGTTGAACTCGGCAAACAACTCGCACACAAAATCTTGCCCGAGATTCAACAGTGCCCTGCTGAACTCAAGCACGATGCGTCAACTAACGGTTTGATTGCTTATTACCATCAACATAAAGCCATCTGAACAAATCCAGTGCATAACAAGTGCGGTTGCTCTTTAGGCAGGCAGTACTCGACCCGTTTCAACTTGCGTTGCCAGCGTCCCGACACGGCCAGGGACTTCTTGCATGGCAACTTCGCAACGCGGCAAATCGCTCAGCACTTGGCTCGCTAAATAATCCTGCATAGCCACCAGCTCATAGCCTTGCGCTTGCCAGCCTTGCAAAAGTTGCTCAAATATCGGCATCCACTTTTGTCCTTCTAACTCGGCATGCAAGGTATAAACATGCCCAGCCGAGCTTTCCGTCGCAGTGAGTTGCAGCAGATGCGCCGCTAATTTATCCAACATCATGCCGTCTTGATTCATCAGCTCGTCCAACGTCGGTAAGGTGGTCGGCAATTGCGGCACGGCAATAATTTCGGCGTTGCAGGTCGGCATAAAGGGATGCGTGCCGCGCGTATCAGAGCTGTACGCGAAACCTAAATGCTGCATGTAACGCAGCCCATGACGATTCATCTGCCAGCCTGCTGCCGCGTGCGCATGAGGAGCTTCGCCAAAAATTTGCTGATAACGCGCCACCGCTAAATCCAGTTCGCGGCGCGTCCATGCCTCGTCTTGCTCGACCACATAATCTTGCCAACGAATATGGTCGTAGCAATGGATGCCCGTCTCAAACCCCGCAGCACGCACGCTACGCAAAATGTCCGCGCATTTTTTACCAATGTCGGGCGCAGGCAACAAGGTGCCATAAAGCAAAGTCTTAATTCCATAGTGTTCCACCACCGAGGTACGCGACACTTTGCCGATAAAGCCAGGACGAAATACCCGTTTAATGGCGCGCCCAGTGTGGTCTTGCCCCAGTGAAAAAAAGAACGTTGCACCCGCGTGATAGCGTTGCAAAATTTCAACTAAACGCGGCACGCCTTCACGCGTACCGCGATAGGTGTCCACATCAATTTTAAGAGCGATTTTTTTCATAGAAGTACAGGCAGGATTCGAGATTCGAGATTTAGGATTCTGGATTTAGGCTGAATAAAAAGAAAAGCGGGGATATGCCCCGCCCCTCTTAAATCCCACCTCCTGAATCGAGCTGTTAGTCCACCAAATTTTTTGCTTGAGCAACTTGGCTGCGATACGCGATGAAAATGTTACGCAGCGTATCCGCCATATTGATGGTCGGTTTCCAGTTCAATTCTTCGCAAGTGTTGGTGATTTTAGGCACGCGATTTTGCACATCTTGGTAGCCCGTTCCGTAGTAAGCGGCGGAAGTCGTTTCAACGATTTTGACGTGCTTGGCCGAGGCTTGGTACTCAGGGAATTCATGCGCCAGTTTCATCATCATGTCCGCCAACTCGCGAATCGAATGATTGTTGCTAGGATTGCCAATGTTGTAAATTTTGCCTGTCGCGATGCCGTCTTTATTTTCGATAATTTTCATCAGCGCGCTAATCCCATCGTCGATGTAGGTAAACGCACGTTTTTGTGCGCCACCATCGACCAAACTGATATTTTCGCCGCGCAAAATATGTCCCAAAAATTGCGTTACCACGCGTGAGCTGCCTTCTTTAGCGGTATGAATCGAATCTAAACCGCCGCCTATCCAGTTAAACGGACGGAACAGCGTGAAGTTCAAACCCTCCATGCCGTAGCCCCAAATTACGCGATCCATCAACTGTTTCGAGCAAGAATAAATCCAACGCGGTTTGTTGATTGGACCGCAAATCAATTCAGATTCAGCGGGATCAAATTGTTCATCGTGGCACATGCCATACACTTCTGAAGTCGAAGGAAACACCAAATGTTTTTTGTATTTAACAGCGGCACGCACAATCGGCAAATTAGCTTCAAAGTCCAATTCAAACACGCGCAATGGCTGTTTCACATAAGTCGAAGGGGTAGCAATCGCGACTAACGGCAAAATCACATCGCACTTTTTAACGTGATATTCAACCCACTCTTTGTTGATGGTGATGTCGCCTTCAAAAAAATGAAAACGCTCATGGTCGATGATGTCGCTGATGCGATCACTGCTCATATCCATGCCGTACACTTCCCAGTCTGTCGTATTCAAAATACGATTAGAAAGATGGTGGCCGATGAAGCCATTTACGCCCAGAATCAATACTTTTTTCATTGCTTTTCCTTAACGATTAAATTCAAATTTTTCTAAACCAAACTGCGCCGCAAATTCTTGCGCACTCATTTCAACACCCGCTAGCTCAAAACTCACCACCCGCAACACGCCCTGCCCACAAATTGCAAAAGTTTTGCCGTCTTTCACATAAAAACTAGGCACAGCACCCGCAGCGGAACATTTAGTCGGCAACGTTTGCAAAATACGCATTGGTTTGCCCATCAACATCGTGCTGGCACCAGGATACGGGGGAGCGACTGCGCGGACTAAGTTATGAATTTGCGTTGCGGACTGCGACCAATTGATGATGCCATCGGCGGCGTTGCGGCCGCCAAAATAACCGCCTTGGGTTAAGTCTTGTTGCATCGCTGTAGCGCGTCCCGCTAACAAATCGGGCAACACATTATGCAAAGCGAGCTCGGCTGCAACCGTGACTTTTTGGAACACTTGCAAAGCCGTGTCATTGGGCAAAATCGGCACAGCTTGTTGCGCCACGATGTCGCCGTTGTCGGGCTTTTCAGTCATGTAATGCAGCGTCGAACCCGTTTGTGTTTCGCCACGAATAATCGCCCAATTCACAGGCACTCGACCACGATATTGCGGCAACAAAGAGCCGTGCATATTCAGTGCACCGTGCTTAGGAATCGCCAGCAATTCCGCTTTTAACATCTCGCGGTAATAAAACGAAAAGAAAAAATCGGGAGCTAAAGCACGGATTTTTGCGATGACTTCAGGGGTATTAGGATGGTCTGGTGTGATGACTTCGATGCCATGCAAGGCCGCCAAATTTGCCACGCTCTCGAACCAAATATTTTCCACTGGATTATCACGATGTGTTACCACTAATGCGATCTCAACGCCCTGTGCCAAAAGCACATTCAGGCAACGCACGCCGACATTGTGGTAAGCAAAAACGACTGCCGAGGGTGCTTTGTGCGAGATGCGGGATTCAGAAAAACCTGCGGCATCTCCATTGCGTTGCGCATGACTCATTGCATGTCCGCCGCAGTGCTTTTCGCTGCATCCTGTATCCCAAATCCTGAAGCCTGTTGCTCCAATACGGCTTCAAGTAAATAGCGTGGACGATGGCGCACTTGCTGATAAATTCGTCCGACGTATTCGCCTAACAAACCAATACCGAACAACGTGATGCCTATCATAAAAAACAGCAGCGCGAACAAGGTAAACACACCTTCCGCTTCAGGGCCGACGATGAAACGGCGGATAACTAAAAACACAAAAAACAGCGCGGAAAATAATGAGGTAATGATGCCGAACATCGAGAACCATTGCAGCGGCACGACGGAAAAGCCTGTCATCAAATCGAAGTTCAAGCGTATCAAACTGTATAGCGAGTATTTTGATTCACCTTCGGCGCGCTCTTCGTGCTCCACCACCACTTCGGTGGGACGACGCGCAAAGGTGTAAGCCAGTGCAGGAATAAAAGTATTCACTTCTTTACATGAGTTAATCGCATCAATAATGTCGCGGCTATAGGCGCGCAACATGCAGCCTTGATCAGTAATTTTGATGCGCGTAATGCGTTCGCGAAAATTGTTCATCGCACGCGACGCAACATGCCGCCACCAACTGTCGTTACGTTGTTTGCGTATCGAGCCGATGTAGTCAAAACCTTCATCCATTTTGGCCAGCAACTTGCCGATTTCTTCGGGGGGATTTTGCAAATCTGCGTCCAGCGTCACCACGCGTTCGCCGCGTGTATGTTCAAAGCCCGCCATGATGGCCATGTGCTGACCGAAGTTGCCATTAAACAAAATCACACGCGTGACATCAGGACGCGCTTGGAATTGCTCACGCAAAATGGCAGGCGAACGATCGCGGCTGCCATCATTGATAAACACCACTTCATAAGAAATCCCAAGCGCATCCAGCGCGGGATATAAACGAGCGAACAAAGTATGTAAACCCTGCTCTTCGTTATAAACGGGGATGACGACGGAAAGTTGGACTGTATTCATAGGGGCGGCATTCTAACCGTTCGTGCGAGGTTCACAAAACATTGATTATTTCTTCTTAATTTTAGGGTGTCTCGAAAAATTCAAATATCGAAGCGAGGCTAGCCCGCAAGGGGCTTCCCCATGAAACATAGTCGCATTCGCTCCTTGTTTCGTGTGAAGGCGCGAACAAAAAAATACGACGCGCATAGACAAACTATGTAAGGAGTAATTTTTTGTGAGTACCAACGCATCGCGAAGAGATTTGGATTTTACGAGATGCCCTACACTGGGAATACGCCTGTGGATAGATAACGATCGCCGCGATCGCAGACAATAAACGCAATCACCGCGTTCTCCACTTGTTGCGAAATGCGCAGTGCCACACTCAAGGCACCGCCCGACGAAATACCGCAAAAAATACCTTCTTCCGCAGCCATACGACGGGTCATAGTTTCCGCATCGGTCTGATTAACGTATTCAATCTGGTCGATATTTTTATCGCTATAAATGCTTGGCAAATAATCCGCGCTCCACTTACGAATACCTGGAATTTGCGCGCCCGCTTCGGGCTGCACACCAATGATTTGAATGGCCGGATTCTGTTCTTTGAAAAAGCGCGAGCAGCCCATAATCGTCCCTGTCGTGCCCATGCTGCTGACAAAATGTGTCAGCGTGCCGCGCGTATCGCGCCAGATTTCGGGCGCAGTCCCTTCGTAATGCGCGAGCGGATTATCGGGATTGGCAAACTGATCAAGGATGATGCCGCGTCCCGCTGCGCGCAGATGCTCTGCGGTGTCGCGCGCCAATTCCATACTGCCCGCTTGCGCCGTCAAAATCAGCTCCGCACCAAACGCCCGCATCGTTTGCTTACGTTCAGCGGTTTGATTTTCAGGCATCACCAAAATCATTTTGTAACCACGCATCGCTGCCGCCATCGCCAACGCAATGCCCGTATTACCCGATGTCGCTTCAATCAGAGTATCGCCTGGCTTAATCTCACCGCGCGCTTCGGCATGGCGAATCATCGACAAAGCAGGACGGTCTTTCACCGACCCCGCAGGATTATTGCCTTCCAGTTTGGCGAGTAACACATTGCTGCTGTTGCTTGGTATGCGTTGGAGTTGCACTAGTGGCGTATTGCCGACGAAATTTTCGAGAGTGGGATACATCGAGCTGCCTTAATAATTGTTCAACTTAATTTATCTAGTGCTGTTGTATTTGACACTGTAATTACTGTTGCCGTACCTCTAAGAAAGTTAATCGCACTTTAATAATTGGCTCTTTGAGGTTGATGTTTCTAGCTTAGGCAATCACTGTGTCTTTAGCAGGTACTCCACATACCTCGCCGTGCCTTGCTCTACCGTTAAAAACGGTTCGCTGTAACCCGCGCCGCGCAGCGCGCTAATGTCGGCTTGGGTATAGCTTTGGTATTTGCCTTTGAGCGCGTCGGGGAAGGGGATGTAGCTGATTAAACCTTGCGCGCCTAACTCCGCCAAACTCAAGGCAGGCTTGCCTTCCGCGATGCGCAGGGTATTGATGGTGGCGGCTGCGACATCATTAAAACTTTGCGCCTGGCCTGTGCCTAAATTGAAAATGCCCGACTTTTGTGGGTTATCCAAAAAGTACATATTCACTTTAACCACGTCTTCTATCGAGACGAAATCACGCAGTTGTCCGCCATCGGCGTAACCGTCGCAGCCAGCAAATAATTTCACTTTGCCCTCAGCGCGATATTGGTTGAAGAAGTGATACGCCACCGAAGCCATGCGCCCCTTGTGCTGTTCCCGCGCGCCGTACACGTTGAAGTAACGCAAGCCAACGATTTGCGCGCTGCGTTTGTGCCAGCGACGACGCACGATTTGGTCGAATAAAAATTTGGAATAGGCGTACACATTGAGCGGCGATTCAAACTCGCGGCTTTCTTTGAAAACGCTGCCGCCGCCATACACCGAGGCGGACGAAGCGTACAGCAAGGGGATTTCTTCGTTTTGGCAGTAGTTCAACAATTCCAAAGTGTATTGATAATTGTTTTCCATCATGTAGCGACCATCAGATTCCATGGTGTCGGAACAAGCGCCTTGATGCAGCACCGCCGTCACCAAGCCGTCGAAGTAACCTTCTTTAAGCTTTTCTAAAAACTCTTCTTTGCCTAAATAGTCGGCGATTTCGCAGTCAACTAAATTTTTGAACTTGTCGGCTTTCTTAAAATTGTCCACCGCGATGATGTTATTTTCGCCGCGCGCGTTCAACGCTTTAACTAAATTAGAACCAATAAATCCGGCTGCGCCAGTAACGATGTAGTACATATTTTTCTCCTTAATTTGAAGAGCTAGGATTCGGGATTAAAAATCCGATGCCCTGCCTTTAACTCAATCCAGAATCAGCAATCTTTAATCTTGCTGCTCAATGTCTTTAATAATTTCCTCGCGATTGACCACGGCAGTGCCGAGTTTACCGACCACGATACCCGCAGCGCGATTGGCAATGTGCATCGCATCTGACAACTGCGCGCCCGTCGCCAACATCACTGCCAGCGTGGCAATCACAGTGTCGCCCGCGCCGCTGACATCAAACACTTCGCGACATTGCGCGGCTTCGTGGCTGATGCCGTTTGCTTCATACAAGCTCATGCCTTCTTCACTGCGCGTCACCAGCAAGGCTTGCAAGCCCAATGCTTGGCGTAATTGCTCGGCTTTGCTATTTAACTCCGCATCATTCGCCCAACTGCCTGCCACATCGCGGAATTCGCTGCGATTCGGCGTAAGCAAAGTCGCCCCGCGATAGCGTTCGTAATCCGAGCCTTTCGGATCAACCAACACAGGCTTACCCGCCGCGCGCGCTAATTCAATCATCTGTGCGATATGCGCCAAGCCACCTTTGCCGTAGTCGGACAAAATCACCACATCGGCATGCTGCAACTGCACGCGAAAATCCGCTAAGGCGGCATGTAAAACTTCGTGCGAAGGCGGCGTTTCAAAGTCGATGCGGAGCAGTTGTTGGTGACGGGCAATGGCGCGCAATTTGATGATGGTGGAGACAGTCGCGTCGCGATGCAAAATCGCATTGAGATTGCTGTGTTGCGCCAATAATTTTTCTAAACACGAACCCGCTTCATCATCGCCCACCACCGAAAGCAAAGTCGCGTGCGCGCCCAACGAAGCAATGTTGCGCGCCACGTTAGCCGCACCGCCCGGACGCTCATCCACGCGGTCAACTTTAAGCACAGGCACAGGGGCTTCGGGCGAGATGCGATGCACATCGCCAAACCAATAGCGATCCAACATCACATCGCCGACCACCAACACGCGCGCATCACTAAATTTTGGCAACGGGGTCATGCGCCCACTCCTATTTCTAAATTGATATTGATTAAGGCTTGCAAGGGATCTGCCGCTTGCGTAATGGGTCGCCCTATCACCAAATAACTTGCGCCAGCAGCCAATGCCGCACTAGGAGTCATCACCCGCGACTGATCATCCAAGCTCGCCGTAGCGGGACGAATGCCTGGCGTAATCAAGGCAAAATCTTTGCCTAATGTTTCACGCAACAAGCACGCTTCTTGTGCCGAACACACCACGCCATCTAAGCCGCAATCCCGCGTCAAAGTCGCCAAACGCAACACCATTTGAGCTGGCGATTCAGCAATTCCAATATCGGCTAAATCCGCCGCTGCCATGCTGGTCAACAGGGTCACGGCGATAAGCTTAGGCGGACGACTGCTATGCGCGACGGCATCGGCGGCGGCCGTCAACATTTTGCGTCCACCCAAAGCATGCACATTCACCATCCACACGCCCAGTTCGGCAGCAGCTTTACAAGCGTGCGCAGTGGTGTTGGGAATGTCGTGAAATTTCAAATCAAGAAAAATTTCAAAGCCACGCTGCATTAGTTTTTCGATAACTTGCGGGCCGGCTGCCGTGAATAACTCTTTGCCCACTTTAAGACGACAGGCGGTGGGATCAAGACGCTCGGCAAGTGCTAAAGCAGGCGCGGCGGAGGCGTAATCGAGCGCGATAATAATTTTGGGGTCGTTCATTTTTAAGAGACTCATAAAGTGCTGCCCGTTTCTTCGGTGCGACGCGGTGAATAACTATCCCACGCTTGGCAAGCGGGGCAATGCCAGTAAAATTTTTGCGCTTTGAAGCCGCATGATTTGCAGTGATACAAGGCGAGGTTACGCGTGCGTTGGTGAACTAAATTTTTAACTAATTCCAAGTCAGCGCGTTTATCCAGTGGCACATCCAATAAGCGCGCTTCGAGTAATTTATCCAAGCCCAATAAGCTCGGATTGCGCGCCAACTCATCGCGTACTAATTGATACGCCGCCGCACTCCCCTCATTTTTTTGCACACCTGCAAACACCACATTGAGCAGATCGTGCGCGTGATATTTGCGCAAATACTCACGCAGCAAAGCCACGCCATCGGCTTCTTTAGCGACGCTGCAATAGGCTGTCAGCAAGCGTTCCGCAACCAAGGGTAAATACTGCGGGTCTTGTTGTTCGATGCTTTGCCAAACGTCGATTGCCTCGATAAATTTTCCTTCGCTCACCCACAAGTCGCCCAACATCAAACTGGCACGCACGGATTTAGGATTGCTCAACAAAGCCTGCCGCAAATGCTCGTGCGCGGCGACATCGTCACCTGCCGTGATTTTTTCCGCCGCTAATTCACAATGAAAAAATGCGATTTCGCTGTGATACGACACCTTGGTTTGCGCACTGCGACGCAGCGTGAGTTGGATGGCTTTTTGCCAATCGTGTTCTTTTTGAAATAGCTCTAACAAAAATTCAAAGGCTTGCTGCGCATACGCGGATTTACCCAGCTCACGAAACAAACTTTCGGCTCGATCTAAGATGCCCGCTTTCAAATAATCCTGAGCTAATTCAAACACCGCTTGCTGACGCTTAGCGTCATCTAAATCGGTGCGATCAACCAAGTTGTGGTGCATCCGCAAAGCGCGATCCACCTCGCCACGGCGACGAAATAAACTACCTAAAGCAAAGTGTAATTCGATGGTTTGCGGATCAACTTTGACCACTTCGATAAAGGCTGCGATAGCTTTATCTTGTTGCTCGTTGAGCAAAAAATTTAAGCCTTGAAAGTAGGAGGCAGGCAGCGTGCCGCCATCTGCTGGATGGTCTTTAAGGTCGATGCGTGCCGCCAGCCAGCCCATAGCAAAAAACAGCGGCAAAATAAGCAACATCCAAAGTTGAAATTCCATATTTTTAGACGATAGAAGTGAAAGACATTTGCCCTGATGCGGGCACTGCGGCGCGCTCCATTTGTGCTTGCAAAGCAGCTTGTAAATGCGCGATTTCGCGACGTTGTTGCAGTATGTTTAGAATCAGCGCGAAGGCGGTGACGAATACCCCCAGCATAAAAAACAACAGCAGCAATATCACTAAAGAGGTATGCCATTGCAGTTGCAAAAAATAGTGCAAGGTAACGGCTTGGTTGTTTTTCAGTGCCAAGCCGAATAGCAAAACAAACAGTGCTAAACGTGGCAACCAGATTAGATAACGCATTACGCAATCTCGGCAAAAAAGACCGCGCACGATAGCATAAAAAAAGCGGTATATCTCTCGATATACCGCTTCTTATGCAACGTTTTTTAGTTAGTCAACTTGCGCTTCGCTGACCCGTTCGCGCAACTCTTTACCAGCCTTAAAGTGCGGCACATATTTCGCCGGCACTTTAACCGCGTCACCTGTTTTGGGATTGCGTCCCTGTCTAGGTGGGCGGTAATTTAGGGCAAAGCTACCAAAGCCACGAATCTCAATTCGACCGCCACGCGCAAGCGTGTTAGTCAAACTATCCAAGATAACTTTGACAGCCATTTCAGCATCCTTAGCTAATAGCTGCGGATACTTTTCGGCAAGTTTTGCGATTAAGTCTGAACGCGTCATGCTGACCTCAAATTACGCTTCGGTTTTGTTGCCAGACATTTTCGCTTTGAGCAATGCGCCCAAATTGGTCGTGCCTGCATTCCCTGAATTTTCAGCCGAGAATTTTTGCATTGCAGCAGATTCTTCAGCTTTGTTCAGTGCTTTGATCGACAAGTTGATACCGCGATTTTTGCGATCCACATTGATGATAACGGCAGTTACGCTGTCGCCTTCTTTCAAGTGAGTGCGGATGTCTTCAACGCGATCAACGGATACTTCAGAAGCTTTCAAATACGCTTCAACATCGCCCGCCAAGGCAATCACTGCACCCTTAGCATCCAATGATTTAACAGTACCTGTTACCACTGCGCCTTTTTCATTGCTAGTTGCGAAACCACCGAATGGATCAGCTTCCATTTGCTTGATGCCCAATGAAATGCGTTCACGTTCAACATCAATCGCCAAGACTACGGCTTCAATTTCGTCGCCCTTCTTGTAGTTGCGTACCATTTCTTCGCCTGGTTGATTCCATGACAAATCTGACAAGTGAATCAGACCGTCGATGCCGCCATCCAAACCAATGAACACGCCGAAATCAGTGATTGATTTGATTGCGCCGCGCACTTTGTCATTCTTTTTATGTGATGCAGCAAAATCATCCCAAGGATTCGTTTTGCATTGTTTCATACCCAAAGAAATACGACGACGTGCTTCGTCAATTTCCAGAATCATCACTTCAACTTCATCGCCTAAAGAAACGACTTTAGAAGGATGTACATTCTTGTTAGTCCAGTCCATTTCTGAAACGTGCACCAGACCTTCGATACCTTGTTCGATTTCAACGAATGAACCGTAGTCAGTCAGGTTAGTGACTTTACCGAACATGCGTGTGCCAGTTGGGTAACGACGTGCCAAACCATTCCAAGGATCGTCGCCCATTTGTTTGATACCCAGCGAAACACGATTCTTTTCTTGATCGAATTTCAAAATTTTCGCTTCAACTTCTTCACCAACCGTCAACACTTCTGACGGATGTTTAACGCGACGCCATGCCAAGTCAGTGATGTGCAACAAGCCATCAATACCGCCCAAATCAACGAATGCGCCGTAGTCCGTGATATTTTTAACCACGCCCTTAACGATTGCGCCTTCTTTGAGGTTTTCCATGATTGCTTCACGGTCCGCACCCATTGTTGCTTCCAACACCGCGCGGCGAGAAACCACCACGTTGTTGCGTTTACGATCGAGCTTGATAACTTTCAATTCCATCACTTTATTTTCATAAGGTGTGGTGTCTTTAACGGGACGAATGTCAACCAATGAACCTGGCAAGAAGGCACGGATGCCGTTAACCATTGCTGTCAAACCGCCCTTAACTTTGCCGCTCACGAAGCCTTCAACAATCGCGCCTTCTTCCATCGCGATTTCGAGGTCGTGCCATGCCGCTAAGCGTTTTGCTTTTTCGCGTGACAATTTAGTTTCGCCATAACCGTTTTCCAGCGATTCAATCGCGACGGTAATGAAGTCGCCAGCTTTAACTTCTAATTCGCCTTTAGCATCGAGGAATTCTTCGATAGCAATCAAACTTTCAGATTTCAGACCAGCATTTACCACTACCACGTTGTGATCAACACGCACAACTTGTGCGGTAATCAGTTCGCCCGCGCGCATTTCTTTGCGGGTCAAACTTTCTTCAAACATGGCGGCGAAACTATCGGGGTTAAGTACAGCGGATGCAGTTGCGTTCATTGAATACACCTAAGAGTAATACCGTTTACACGGCGGGTTAAGTTTAGAAAACCGCTATAAATCGAAGTAGCGTCGCAATACCTTGTTGCTCACCAAAAATTACTCCTCACATAGTCTTCTGTGCATCGTCGTAATTTTTTATTTGCGCCTTCACACGAAACAAGAAGCCTAGGCGACTATGTTTCATGTGAAGCCCCTTGCGGGTTAGTCTTGCTTAGCTATTTCAATTTCTAGCGGCTTTCTTTAGAGGCTAATAAATTCGAGCACCTCTAAAAATTCCCAACAACGGAGAGTCGTCAGGGCTAGTTTTTTGGGCATCCCCGCTTGTACGCATCGGTTACAAACCCTACTGCTTGCTCGATACTCAGAGCGGTGGTTTCTAACAAAATTGCACCTGCGGTCTGTTGCAAAGGTGCGACGCTACGCTGTGTATCTCGCGTGTCGCGCGCCTCGATGTCCTGCAAAAGGGCAGCGATATTAGCATCCATTCCTTTTTGTTTCAACTGCTTATAACGTCTATCTGCACGCGCAGCAGCCGATGCAGTTAAAAATATCTTCAAGCTAGCGTCAGGGAACACCACCGAAGCCATGTCGCGTCCGTCGGCTACCAAGCCTGGCGCGCGGCGAAACGCGTGTTGTTTCGCCAACAAAGCGGCGCGCACGCGAGGCAAGCTCGCCACTTTCGAGGCGGCAGCGGCACAGGCTTCACCGCGTAATTCATCACCTACCAAGTGACCGTCCAGCCAAATTTGCTCGCCGCTAAATTTAATTTCGATATGTTCCGCTAACAGGCTTAATGCCACCTCATCCGTTAGCAAAATTTTGTCGCGTTCTGCTGCCAATGCCAGCAAGCGATACAGCGCGCCGCTATCCAAATAGTGATAGCCCAATTGCGCCGCCACCCGTTGCGCCACCGTGCCTTTGCCCGAAGCCGAAGGACCATCAATCGCAATCACTGGCACGGCAGTAGTGACGCTCGCCAACACGTTAAAGTAATCAGGAAAAGTTTTTGCCACACACTTAGGCTCGTTGATGCGTATGCCTTGCGGCGCAAACGCCAGCAAAGAAAAACACATCGCCATGCGATGATCATCGTAGGTCGCAATGCCACCACTAGGATTTTCAATGCGCTCTGGCGCGCACGGCAACGGGCTATTTCGTACGCGTCGCTCAGGGCTATTGACCACAACACGAGTCCGTCGTTCTTGAATGCGAGGCGGCGTAATGCGAATAAAATCTGCGCCTTCTTCTACCGTCGCACCGACTTTGCGCAACTCGTTCGCCATCGCCGCGATACGGTCAGTTTCTTTAACGCGCCAACTGGCGATGTTGCGCAGCGTGGTGGTGTCATCGGCGAACAACGACAACACCGCTAATGTCATCGCCGCATCAGGCATGTGATTGCAATCCAAATCAATCGCTTTGAGCTTGCCCGACAGCGGTGCTTGCACTTCCATCCAGTTCGCGCCTTGCGTGATGCGCGCCCCCATCAGTTCCAGCGCATCAGCAAACTTTACATCGCCTTGAATACTGTCGCTGCCCACGCCTTCAATGCGCAATGGCCCGCCGCCTATCGCTCCTGCGGCCAAAAAATACGAAGCGGAAGACGCATCGCCTTCCACATAGCTGAGCCCTGGTGAAACATAGGCACTGCCCGCTGCAACGGTAAAACTGCGACTCGCGTCACGCGCCACAACCACGCCAAAGCGCGCCATCATCGCCAACGTAATCTCGATATACGGTTTTGAAATTAACTCGCCGATGACACTCACTGTGACGGTACGATTTAACAACGGCAACGCCATCAACAAGGCGGTTAAAAATTGACTAGAGACATCGCCGCGTACTGCAACACTTGCCGTATCGGTGAAGGTTGCGGGGAAAATTTCCAGCGGTGGGAAACCATCGTTAGCCGTGTAATCAAGGTTCGCGCCCAGTGCGCGCAAGGCATCGACCAAATCACCGATCGGACGCTCGTGCATGCGTGCCACACCTGACAACTGATAATGCCCGCCCGACAACGCTAGCGCGGCGGTCAAGGGGCGAAATGCCGTACCCGCATTACCCAAAAACAACGTCGCTTCTTTAACAGGAAAAACCCCCGCACAACCTGTTACGCGTAACGTGGTGGACGCAATTTGCTCGATATTCACGCCCAAACTACGCAGGCCATCCAACATGCGTTCGGTGTCATCGGACACCAGCACGTCGCGAATTTCGGTCGTACCACGCGCCAACGCTGCCAACAGCAAAATGCGATTAGAAATGCTTTTTGAGCCAGGTAAAATCAGCGTGCCATGAGCTGATAGCAGCGGAGGAAAATCGAGAAAGTCGGTGTGGGTCATATCAAATCAAAATAAAAATGAGCGCAATTCATGCGCTAAAAACTAACGGGATTTTATCGAAGTTACCTTAATTAACCGTGCCAATTGGCACGAACTTGCTGCGCCGTGGCAAAGGTTTTTTCTAAGGTTTGCGCATCACTCTTTTGCAAAGCGAGCTGCAAAGTTTGCAACTCCTCAACATAACTTTGCAGCTCGCCCAACAACGCATCGCGATTCGCCAAGCAAATGTCGCGCCACATTTCTGGACTGCTTGCCGCAATCCGCGTGAAGTCACGAAAGCCACTGGCAGCAAAGGATAACAATAAGTCGCGGTTATCGCGCTGCGCCAAATCATGCACCAGCGCGAACGACAATAAATGCGGTAAATGGCTCACTGCCGCAAACACCGCGTCGTGTTGCTGCGCACTCAATTCACTCACCAGCGCACCGCACAATTCCCATGCGGTACCCACTGTTGCCACCGACGCAGGGGTGTTTTCGGGCAGCGGCGTAAGGACTACTTTTTTACCTTGATACAAGTCTGCCAACGCCGCCGCCGCACCACTTTTTTCCGCACCCGCAATCGGATGCGCGGGCACAAATTGCGCCACCTTGTCGCCCAAATTCGCGTACGCCGCCGCGACCACATCACCCTTGGTACTGCCGCCGTCGGTGACTAAAGTGTGTGCGCCTAAATGCGGCGCAATGCGTTGAAAAATCTCACGCATTTGCGCCACAGGCGTAGCAATCAAAATCAAATCTGCATCGCAAACTTCACGCGCCACATCGACACCGATGCGGTCAACAATGCCGAGTTGCTGCGCGCTATGGAGCGTCGCCACACTGCGCCCGAAGCCGACAATTTCACCCACCGCGTGTGCCCGTCGCAATGCCAAAGCAAACGAGCCTCCAATGAGGCCCGTGCCAAAAATGACGATTTTTTTGAAATGTATAGGGCTAGACATTTAAACTGTTTTTAAGGCAAATACTGTTAATTACGAAAGCCATGAATGCGTTGCTGCACCTCATCACTATCAGCGACAGGTCGTACAGCAAAGCGCGGTGTAGCCAATAACTGCAAGGCTTGCAAGGCACTCGCCACGTGCGACTCCACACGAACATTTGGCATAACAGGCGGCAACAAAGTCAAATAAGCGCGTCCAGAAGGCATGAATGTAAGCGGCTCTAATAGATGAATATGACCACTCGCATCTATTTCAACTTCGATTGTTTGCAGCATTTTTTTCTCCTTGCAAATGACCACATCGACAGATTTATTTTGCCAAAGCAACGGGATAATTTGGATGCTGCGGGTTGGCAATTAAAGTTTGCTGGCGCGGGTCAACAATCAAATCCATAGCCTCCATTGGAATCACACCGAGCGAGGCTTCGTTGCCGAACACCACCGCCTCGGTGACATAACTGCGATTGCTAAATGCAATTTCTATCGGTGCGATTTTTGGCACTTTGCGTTGATGCCCATCTGCCAGCGTCACCACCTGCTGACTGACTTCGGTTATGTCAAAACCTAGTTGCAAAGCCACGGATTCTGGTACGCACATAAACGTCGCGCCCGTATCAACTAAGGCATTCACCTCGACAGCTTGACGCGTAAAAAGATTGGTTAATTTAAGCGGTGCGTAAGTCAGTCCCATGATTTTCTCCTTGACCCAACGGCTGCCAAATCACAACAGCTAGTGCTGCGATTGTTTTTTAGTTTTGACCTTAAATGGCACTTCTTTAATCAGCGAGCCCACCACCCAACTTGATGATAATTGCTGCGCGAGTTGTAACTCTTTTGCAGTTAAGTTTTCCGCAACCGCATCACGTTCTGCGCCAGCCTTGGGATGACCACCTGCCGCAGCTAAATTTAACCATGCGTAAGCCACAATCAAATTTTCACTCGCTCCTTTGCCATCACGATATTGCAAACCTAGCGAGCGTTGTGCATAGGCATTATTTTGACTCGCGGCACGTTTGAACCAGATTCCCGCTAATGCAAAATCTTGCAACACACCCTCACCATATTGATACGCCCAACCTATCTTATTCTGCCCCTTAGCATCGCCCTGTTCCGCTGCTTTGCGATACCAAGACACCGCTTGTGCATCATCTTTGGCGACACCTGTACCGTTGGCATACATCACGCCTAAG
>JAVHRN010000080.1:0-9976 GCA_036171695.1 Gallionella sp. | reverse complement strand
ACGCTAAGCGCAGTGGCTGCAATTTCGGCAATATCTTGCGCATGAGTTTGTCGGTAACGCTGTTGAGCTGCACGCAATTCAATCAAATGAGATTCTAAATTAGTGGCGTTGAGTGGCACGCCCCAGCCCTCTGGCAAGTCCGTATTCGTTGCGGTAAAGATGCGCTGAATAATGAGCTTGCCTAATGCGGGCGTGTAATGCGCCGAGTCGGAATACCAGCGCATGAGTGTCTTTTGATCGTCTGCGGCGGGGACAGCTTCACTAGAAATGGTGTCGTAACCACTAAAATCCCACAGAGCAAAAGGCTGTGCCGCAGCCCGCTTTGCCTCTTCGTCATTGATGCGCACCAGCTCACTTTTCCACGCTTCCCATGCCTCGCTCAGCCCCGCTGCGGCAACGGTTTCCCACTGGCGGGCGTGCGAAGGTGAAATAAATAAACGGAAATCGACATGTCTTTGGTGCGCCAATCTAATCATTGCGCGCAACTCGTCGAACGACGAACCAGCCGCTTTACTCGCGCTGTGAAAAGAAAATTTACACTCTGGATAAGGCAAGTATTTTTCGCGCAAATACACGCTTTCGTTCGCAACAAAATTACGATGAAACTCTCCCGCCCAACTCGATGCCGCTTGTGGAACGCGGAAACCTTGCGCATCACAACATTGCCCTGCGACAAGCACAGGGTGGTGCAGCACATGCCATGAATCCGCCAACGTACTCACCGACAACAACAAGTTATACCGTCGCAACGTGCTGTAATTCTCCGCAACATAATCGGATGGGTGAGCGAGTAATTCATTAAAGGCGAGCAAGTCCAAACCCAACACAATAGTTTGGGGCTTACTCTGCCCAAGAGCGATTTCCATTAACTGGCGTGACTCAATAATCGGCTGTCCGAAGCTCGCCAAGTTCAATACCCGCTTGCCCTTAAAAGCATCTTGCTCGCTGCCGATTCCCAAATCAGTGACGGACGTACCCAGCAACACGACATCGGCGGGCGTGCGCGCTAAGCCCACTGTTTTGAAGACACGCTCATTCATCACAGGCTGTGATTTTTTCGCTTGTGATTCACCATGCTGATAAATCCCATACGGATCTATCCACCAGTTGAAGCCCGCCATTGCGCCTGTTAGCAACGGCACAGCGACTAAAAAATTAAGGAGATATTTATTCATCAGAATTGGAAGTAGAGAAAGTCGCGCACGCGTGATAAAAATGAAAGTGACAGCACAAAAATCACTCCCGCCAGCCATGCGAAACGCGCATTGAATTGCCATTGCCAGCGACTGTTTTCCAGCTGGCTATCGGATTCCAACACCGGTTGAAAACGTCGCATCAGTTGCTGCACATTGGGTAAGCCCCAGACCACTAGCAACCCTATGATGATCAATAGCAAAGCGCGATCAGGATTGACTTTCGATAGCGGAGTCATGCCGTTCATGGCAACGCCATTTAGCCAT
Organism: Gallionella sp.; assembly: GCA_036171695.1. Taxonomy (GTDB): domain Bacteria; phylum Pseudomonadota; class Gammaproteobacteria; order Burkholderiales; family Gallionellaceae; genus Gallionella. Next base: position 8,516 of record JAVHRN010000080.1, on the reverse strand, counting down.
TGTGGATGGGTTACATGTAGTTGTTGCCACACAGACTCGGACACCGACCAGCCATTTTGTCCAAACATACCTGACAACATCGCCAGCGCGGATGAATAACTATCGGCACGAAAAAACACCCAAGCAACCACGACGGCGAGAAATGTCAGCGCAATCGAAAGCAGGCGCATCAGAACCCCGCCATCGCCCAAACCTAGACGTTGTTTGAAAGCACGCCAAGCGTGATTGATGATCAGATAAATGCCGTGCAGTCCGCCCCAAATAACGAATGTCCAAGCCGCACCATGCCACAAGCCGCCCAACAACATCGTCGCAGTTAAATTCAGATAGCGGCGCGTTTTACCGTTGCGACTTCCGCCTAACGGAATGTACAAATAATCGCGTAAAAAGCGCGACAAGGTCATGTGCCAACGCCGCCAAAACTCAATGATGCTGGCGGACTTATACGGCGAATTAAAATTCAACGGCAGGCGCACATTGAGCATTAGCGATATGCCTATTGCCATATCCGAGTAGCCAGAAAAATCAAAATACAGTTGCAAGGTGTAACTCAATGATCCTATCCATGCCTCCACTACAGAGGGGTGTCCGCCTGCTGCAACTGCGGCGAAAATTGGCGTGGGAAATTCGGCGAGTGAGTCAGCAAGCAACACTTTTTTGGCTAGCCCCAGCACAAAAATAGTCATGCCTAACATGAATGTGGTTGGATTAAATTTGAAGGTGGCGGGGTGCGCAAACTGCGGCATCATTTCTTGGTGATGCAACACGGGACCCGCGATGAGGTGAGGAAAGTAAGTAACGAACAACATGTAGCGTGTGAAGTTTTGCTCTTTCACTTTGCCCTGATAAACATCAACCAAAAAAGCGATTTGGGTGAAGGTGAAAAATGAAATTCCTAGGGGCAAAATAATTTCGCCCAAGCTCCACGAATAGCCCGCTACCTCATTGAGGGTGCTAAGGAAAAAATTAGCGTATTTGTAGTAAGCAAGTAAGCCGAGATTGAGCGTAATCGCAGCGATTAAAAGATGCTTGTTGCTAATCCTGAATCCTGAATCCTGAATCCTGAATCCTGAATCCTGAATCCTGAATCCTGTTTTTAGTATCCACACACCGAAGGCGTAATTGCAAACAATCGAAAGCAGCAGCAAGCCGACATATAGCGGATTCCAATAGCCGTAAAAAAATATCGAGGCTAGTGCCAACCAAACCGTAGCGAACAGATGACTAAAGCGCGCCAGGTAAAAGAAGCCCAACAGCACAATAGGCAAATAGAGAAAAATAAAAGCGTATGAATTAAATAGCACCTAGGTAAAACTCCTTAAAAACTAAGCTCGCTGTTAGTCCGATTGCCGAGGTTTATGCGGCGCGTGGGCGAACAATAAATCGTACAACCAACGCGGTAAAATTTTTAGTAGCGCACCAACCAAGCCCATCTGCCAAGGAATGACGGTGAACGAAGTTCGTTTGGCGATGGCGCGCGCCATACGCGCCGCCGCAACCTCCGCGTCCAATATGAACGGCATGGCATAAGGATTATGCGCGGTCATCGGGGTGCGGATATAGCCAGGGCAAATGGTGGTGACTGTTATGCCGCTGCTGCGCAACTCCACTCGTAACGATTCCAGATAAGAAATAGCGGCGGCTTTGGATGCTGAGTACGCACCCGCGCCGGGCAAGCCGCGAAATCCTGCGACGCTGGCCACCCCGACAAGGGTGAAATGTTTTTCACATTGACCTCTGCGCCCGCTCGCGGGAGCGGATTGAGGTGAGGGCACGCACGCAGCGGCTGCGCGCATCGCGGCGACATAGGGCTGGAAAGTCTGCACCATGCCCAGCACATTGATGTCCATCACCTGCTTGAACGCATCCATATCCTCGGCGTATTCGGTGAGCGTGCCGACGCTCACGCCCGCGTTGGCAATCACGATATGCGGCACGCCCGCGCGGGCGATAAAGTCGGTCGCCGCGTGTTGCACGGCCACGCCATCGCGCACATCCAGCGCGTAACTAAACACTTGCTTAGGAAATTCCGCCGATAAGGCAGTGAGTAATTCAGCGCGCCGTGCAAACGCCGCGACGACTGCGCCACGCTGTAAATAATGGCGCGCTAACGCCAGACCAATACCACTGGATGCGCCGCTAATGACAACACGAAGGCTGGACTCTGGAGCGAGGATGCAGGATTCAGGGCGCACCTGTGCTGTGTTTTTAACTGACTCCCGCATCCGAATTCCGAATTCTGTCTTTAGTGTTTTTTGCTGGCGGGAGTACGTTCTTTACGCACTTGATTGATGACTTCGTCTAACACGCGAATGGTATCGGCAGGTTGCAAGCCCGTGATGACAAAGCGACCATCGACAATCAAAGTTGGCGTGCCTTGTATGTTGTAGCTGCGCAGCATTTGCTTGGCTTGCGCGACTTTGCTTTGCACGCTAAACGAGTTGTAAGCTGCCGCAAATTTAGCCTTGTCCACGCCTTGTTTGACCACCACTGCGCTAATCGAATCTAAATCAAACAGCCCCACTTGCTGCACATGAATCGCTTGGTAAAAAGCATCATCCACTTGCTTGATTTGCCCCATGCCTTCGAGCGCGTAATAGGCCGTTGCGGCAGGTTCTGCACCCGCTTGGAAGATGGTCGGTACATAGTTGATTGCCACATCGCGCGCCTTAGTTTTTTCCCATTGCGCTAACAGCGGATGCAAATGAAAGCAGTGTCCGCATTGGTAAAAGAAAAATTCCAACACTTCGATTTTTTGTTTGGAGCTGGGCTGCGCTGTTGCCAACAGCGTGTAGTCCTTACCCAGTTGTGCATCGGCATGTGCGCCATTGGCAAATACAGCACTCATCAACATTAACAAACTAAACGCTACGTTTTTCATGCGGCTCTCCTTAAAAATAATGACGGTAAGTTATGGAACACGGACGGGTGTGCTATCCGTGCCATTGAGTTTCAACGCGGCACGCGCCTTATTCATTTCATCTACGCCTCGATAAGGTCCTGTGCGCACGCGATTGAACACGCCTTTGTCCGGAATCGTGACGTTTTGTATCGCGACATCCATGCCTTGCAAACTCAGTTTAGCTTTGATTTTTTCCGCATCCTCAGCATTGGCAAACGCACCTATCTGCAAATAATAAGTCTGCTGTGCGGCGGCGGTGTCGGTTTTAACTACCACAGGTGCGGGCTTGATGGCGGGGGTGCTTTGAGCGGGGTTGCCAGCAGTTTTATTGGGCAAGCTCACTGGCGTATCAGGCTTGTCGGTGAGCACTTTATAAAACTCAAAACGTGGTTTGCCATCTGTTACGGCGGAAGCGGCTGCCACGGGTGGCGTGGCTTTGACGGGTTCCGCCACAATGCGCGGCTCGGCAGGTTTGTTGATAAACGCGCTGGGCGACTTCATTAAGTACCATGCCAAGCCAGCCGCCATTGCCGCGCCGACAATCAATCCGACTAACAAGCCAACTAGCAAAGGACTGCCGTTGCCCGTGGTTGATTTTTTACTCGCTGCTTTGCTCATCACATTCCTTTTTACATGTGCTCAGGTGCGGACACACCAAGCAAACTCAAACCATTCCGCAGCACTTGCGCGGTGGCGGCACACAACGCCAAACGCGCCAACTGCAAAGTTTTATCGTCGATTAAAAAACGCTGCGCATTGTAGTAGCTGTGAAAATCTGCCGCCAAATCTTTTAGATACGCCGCGATTTGATGTGGTGCTAAATCGTGCGCGGCGGTCTCGATGGCTTGCGGATAATCAATCAATTTTTGCAGTAATACTGTTTCGTATTCACTATCCAGCAAGGCCACCTGCGCGTCGTTCAAAGTGGCGACATCGCCCGCCCATTGCGTCAGCACAGTATGAATACGGGCATGCGCATATTGGATGTAATAGACAGGATTTTCATTGCTTTTGGACATCGCCAAATCAATGTCGAATACCAGTTGCGAATCGGGTGAACGCGCCGCCAAAAAGTAACGCGTGGCATCGCGACCCACTTCATCTATCAAGTCGCGCAAGGTCACATAACTGCCTGCACGTTTGGAAATTTTTACTTCTTCGCCGTTCTTTAACACCATCACCATTTGGTGCAGAACATAGTCTGGCCAACCTTTGGGAATGCCGACGTTCAAGGCTTGCAGCCCTGCCCGCACCCGCGTAATGGTGCTGTGATGATCTGAGCCTTGCTCGTTAATCACATGCTTAAAACCGCGTTGCCATTTGTCCAAGTGATACGCCACATCGGGCACAAAATAGGTGTAGCCGCCGTCGGTTTTGCGCATCACGCGATCTTTGTCGTCGCCAAAATCGGTGGTGCGCAACCACAGCGCGTCGTCTTGCTCGTAAGTGTGTCCACTGGCAATCAAATTGCTCACTGCCGCCGCCACTTTGCCCGACGTATAAAGCGCGGACTCCAGCGAATACACATCGAACTGCACGCCGAAAGCGCGCAAATCTAAATCTTGTTCACGACGTAAATACGCCACGGCGAAATGCCGAATCGCATCCGCATCATCCGCATCGCCTTTGCCCGTGACGTTTTGGTCGTCGGCAATAATCGTGTCTTTAGCTAAATAACTGCGCGCCACATCGGCGATGTAATCGCCGCGATAACCGTTCTCTGGCCAGCTCGCATCATCAGGCGTGATGCCTTTGCAACGCAGCTGCACCGAGGCCATCAAGTTGTCGATTTGCGCGCCCGCATCGTTGTAATAAAACTCGCGCGTCACATCCCAACCCGCCGCATCCAGCAAACTGCACAAGCAATCGCCTACCGCTGCACCGCGCCCGTGACCGACATGCAAAGGCCCAGTTGGATTGGCGGACACGAACTCCACGCCGACTTTACGTTTTGCGCCAATGCTGCTGCGCCCGTAAGCCTCGCGCGCTTGCAGCACCGCCAATACCACCGCTTGTTTCGCAGCGGTCTTAATAAAGATATTGATAAATCCCGCGCCCGCGATTTCGACTTTTTCTACCACTTCAGATTGCGGCAAAGCGGCAATTAACGCCTGCGCTAATTCGCGTGGCGACTTACGCAAAGGCTTGGCTAACTGCATGGCGAGATTGCAAGAATAATCACCATGCGCGGCTTGCTTGGGACGCTCTAAGGCAATGTCCGCACTGGCTTCAGGCGCGACCGTGCGCTGCGCGTGAGCAAATAATTCGGCGAGGTGGGATTTGAAATTAACGACAGCAGACATGGCAACAGGCAAGCAAAAAAGGGCGCGGATTATAGCATCGCGCCCACGCTTAATTGAGCGCGTGGCGCATCAATAGTTTTTTCACTGGCGTGAGCTGATTGACGAGGTTTAATCCACTGTTGCGCAGGCTGCATAGCAGTGGATTTTCGTTGTTGAATAAGTGTTTCAAGCCGTAAGTTGTGGTCTGCATGGTGACAATATCTTCGCGCCGTTTACGATCAAAACGACGCAACAGTTGTGCATCGCCCACATCGTTAAGCGCGCCGCGCGCCAACAATAAATTCGCCAATTGTTGCGCATCGCGAAAGCCCGTGTTCACGCCTTGTCCCGCCAGCGGGTGCATGTTGTGCGCGGCATCGCCAATTAGCGCGATGCGTGGCGCGCTGATGTGATTGAGGGTCAATTTGCGCAACGGAAACGCGGCGGCAGGTGTGATGACACTGAGTTCGCCTAAGGTGTTTTTTGCCGCATGTGCGACTTGCATACACAGTTGGTCGGGCGGCAACGCCAATAATGCTGCGGCACGCGCGGGACTGACCGACCACACCATCGACACTTGATTATCGGGCAGCGGCAACAACGCCAAAATGCCATCGCGTTGAAACCATTGATGGGCAATACCGCGATGCGGCAAGCTAGATTTGAAATTAGCGACCACGCCGTGTTGTGCGTAATCGCTTGGCGCGGCGGATAAACCCGCTTGCTGGCGCAGCCAAGAGTCACGCCCATCCGCGCCGACGATTAAAGCGGCACTTAGTCGCGTGCCATCCTCTAGCGTGAGGCAGGCGTGATTGGCGGCGACCTGCAAAGCCTGACAGCGCGTGCCTTGCAGCAGAGTGAGATTTTCTTGTTGCTGAAGAATGTGCCAGAGCGCGCCATGCAGTGCGCGGTTTTCGACGATGCACGCCAGTTCAGGCACGCCCATTTGATATGCCGAAAAGTCCAGCTCCGCGCCCGTATCGCCGAACACGCGCATGTGCTCGACGGCGGCGATACGTTGCTTAGCTAGCCCAGCCCACGCGCCACAGGCCTCAAGAAATTTGCGGCTGCCTGGGCTAATCGCAAAAATACGGCTGTCCCAAGTGAGGGGCGTTTTAGGTTCGCGCAGCGAGTCGTTTGCCCCCTCGCCCTTTGGGAGAGGGTTGGGGTGAGGGTGGCTTTCTGCGGGCAGTGGCGCGGCTTCGATTAACGCCAGCGACAACCCGCTCTCGGCTAATGCTGCCGCCAAACTTGCGCCGACCAAGCCGCCGCCAACGATGATGAGGTCAAAGTGATTTTTCATGGGCGCGCATCATAACGAAATTTTCTATCGCAAAGCGCGGGACGCGCGCTTCATTTATAATCCGCGCCCTTCAAAAATCCTTAGCTCCTTACGCGATAAAAATACTGACATGCGCATCGGCCCATACGAACTCAAAAATAATCTTATCGTCGCGCCGATGGCGGGCGTAACCGATCGACCTTTTCGCATGTTGTGCAAGCGCATGGGCGCGGGCATGGCGGTTAGTGAAATGGTCGCCTCTAACTCCTTGTTATATGGCTCGGAAAAGACCTTGCGCCGCGCTAACCATGAAGGTGAAGTCGATCCTATTTCGGTGCAAATCGTTGGTGCAGATCCAAAAATGTTGGCGTTGGCAGCAAAACATAACGTCGAACATGGCGCGCAGATTATCGACATCAATATGGGTTGCCCCGCGAAAAAAATCTGCAATGTAATGGCGGGGTCGGCGTTGTTGCAAAACGAGCCACTGGTCAAAACCTTGCTCGAAGCGGTGGTCAATGCCGTGGATGTCCCCGTGACCTTGAAAATTCGCACAGGCTGGGATAAATACAATCGCAACGCCGTAACCATCGCGAAAATCGCCGAAGCGGCGGGCATTCAAGCCCTTGCTATTCATGGCCGCACGCGCGCTTGTGCGTACACGGGTGATGCCGAATACGACACCATTCGCGCCGTCAAAGATGCGGTAAAAATCCCCATTATCGCCAACGGCGACATCACCTCGCCAGAAAAGGCGCGCGATGTATTGCACTACTCTGGCGCGGACGCGGTGATGATCGGTCGCGCCGCGCAAGGTCGTCCTTGGCTGTTTCGCGAAATCGAGTATTTCCTTAAAACAGGCGAGCATTTGCCGCCGCCCGAAGTCGGCGAGATTCATCGCGTGTTGGTTGAACATGTGCGCGATTTGTATGATTTTTACGGCGAGTACAGCGGCTTACGCGTGGCGCGTAAACATATTTCTTGGTACACCAAAGGACTAGTTGGCTCGGCAACCTTTCGTCATCAGATGAACCAGTTGGAAACCGTGGATACGCAAATGGCCGCAGTGGACGAATTTTTTGCAGAGCAAGCGCAGCGTGGTCAGCACCTGCATTACATCGAGGGGCAGGCAATATGAACGAGTGCGCAGCAATTAACGAAAACGATATGGCGCGCTATGTGCGTCGTGCGCTGCAAGAGTACTTCAAGGATTTGGACGGTGAGCAACCCTGCGCTGGCATGTACGACATGGTGATGAATTGTGTGGAAAAGCCGCTGGTAGAAATGGTGCTCGAACACGTCGGTGGTAATCAAACGCAAGCCTCACAGATGCTAGGCATTAACCGCAACACCTTGCGCAAAAAAATGCAGCAATACGGCATCGAATAAACCCGCTTTTAGTCCACAGATGACGCAAATTTTTGGCTTAAATTTAGCCAGCGCGCAATGATTTTGCTGTTGTTTTATCTGTGTGAATCTGCGAAAAATTTTTTATAGTTAGGAAATATCATGGCAATCAAACAAGCACTCATCAGCGTCTCCGATAAATCTGGCGTCCTCGAATTCGCCAAAGGGCTGAATGCCCTCGGTGTAAAAATTCTTTCCACGGGCGGCACGGCGAAATTGTTGTCTGACAACGGCGTGCCATGCACCGAAGTTGCCGACTACACCGGCTTCCCCGAAATGTTGGATGGCCGCGTAAAAACGCTGCAACCCAAAGTCCATGCGGGCATCCTAGCGCGCCGCGATTTGCCCGAACACATGGCGACTTTGGCCAAGCACAGCATCCCCACGATTGATCTGGTGGTGGTGAATCTTTACCCGTTCGCGGCGACCATCGCCAAACCCAATTGCGCGCTGGAAGATGCGATTGAAAATATCGACATCGGCGGGCCGACGATGGTGCGCGCGGCAGCGAAGAATCACGGCCATGTGGCGATTGTCACCGACCCCGCCGACTACACCGACGTGCTGGCAGAAATGCAAACCAATGCCGGCGCAGTGTCCGATGCGACGCGTTTTGACTTGATGAAAAAGGCCTTCTCGCACA
>JAVHRN010000079.1:0-2082 GCA_036171695.1 Gallionella sp. | reverse complement strand
TCACCAGCGACGCGCATTTCGCCGGATTGCCTCATGTAAAGTATTACCCCAAGACGAATTGACCGGCACAATGGAACACCAAACCTTAAAATCTGAGTAGTATCAGCCTACCGCACACCCTCAGGAGATATCATGCAGCCAGTGTTGAATCGCTACCTCGACAGAGTCATCAAGGACAACCAGACCATAGATGCCCGTGGCGTGATGCAGGTCAACCGCATGATAGAGTTGACGATGGACGAGGTTTTTATCAATCTGTCCGTGCGCATGGGTCGCCAGGCTCAATCGAACGCCTTGCGCCATTCAGGCATCAGACTTGGCATCAACTTCACCGAAGAAACCACATCGGTGTTTGACTCGCTCAATTCCGATGCGCCGTTAGCAAACTCGCTGTTTAGAAGTTTATTTTCAGATAAAGCATCCGCCTCAGATGTGGAAACAGGCGTGTCCACCGACACACTCTGGACCCGGCACAATGCCTGGGTGCTGCTAGGCGATCCGGGAGCCGGAAAGACCACCCTGCTCAAACATTTTGCACTGCAAAGTGCCCGCGAATGCAAGAAAGGAACTGGCTTCCTGCCTATTCTGATCCCGCTGCGGCTGCTTGCCGCCGAGTGGGAACAGCAACCTTTCTGGATACCGCAAGATGCCCTGTTCAATTATCTGGCTGACAAAGGACTGAGCGAAATCGGCTTCGAACAGGTATGTGAGCGTAAGGAGTTGCTGGAAATTTTCAGGAAAGGGATAAGCGAGGGTCGCGCACTGCTGCTGTTCGACGGTCTGGACGAGCAACGCAATGCCGACGTGCAGCGCAAGACCGTGGCCGCTATAGAGTCATTGCTACAAAAACACTCCGGCAATCGCTTTCTGGTCAGTTCACGCATCATCGGTTATGACGCGGCACCGCTCGGCTCAGGCTTCAATACCGCCATACTGGAACCATTCAGCGACGAACAGATGGAAGCTTATTTCCATCAGTGGATTTATGCAGTAGAAAAACACGAAGACATCGTCGTGGACGAAAGCACCAGGAAGCGTGCGGAAGAAAAAGCCGAGCAACTCATCGAACAGGTTAATAAAAATGTCGGCATCCGCACACTGGCAACCAACCCGCTCCTTTGCACCATCATCGGCCTGATCCGCCGTCAGGGTGCCACCCTGCCAGAACTGCGCGTCGAACTCTACAAGCTGTGCATAGACACCTTTATCTTCAACTGGGAATTGCAAAAACGCCGCCGCGACGACCAGCAGGGCAGCCTGAACAAGGATCAGACTCAGGCAGTGCTGGAAGAACTGGCGCTGTATTTACACGAAAACTGCCCGGAAAACCGCGCAAGCCAACAGACCATCACCGACCTCATCCGCGACTTGCTGGTCAAGCAGGAAGACATCACACTGGAAGACGCCACACACAAGGCCAGTCAATTACTCAGCCTGATCCGCGATGTCTCCGGTCTGCTGATAGACCGGGGCAACAACGAGTTCGGCTTCTTTCACCTGACCTTTCAGGAATATCTCGCTGCCCGCGCCATCACCCGCCGCAAACGCGACATAGACCGCTATCTGAGACAACATCTGTTCGAACCGCGCTGGCGTGAAGTGATCCGTCTGGCTGCCGCTCATCAGGGCATGAAGGACGAAGAAAACGGCAGCGAATTCATAGCCGCCATCCTGAACTGCAAACACCCGCGCGAAGCAGTGATGCACTACGCCTTTCGTCTTGCCTTCCTGTGCCTGAAGGAAGCACGCGTAGAAATGAATACGTCGGATCATTTGATTCGCGTATGGGTCAGGCTTTATCTTGAACGACCTGAATTGCAAAGCTTGTTGCTACGGCTGATGGCACAACCGGGCGCAAAAATCAAATATCGTGCCGATGCCTTGCAGCCTTTGCTCACCGCGCTTGTGAATCAAGATCGCGATGTTCGCCGGGGCGTAGCGGAAGCGCTGGGGCAGTTCAAAGACCCGGCAGCGCTGCACGCACTGATCGCAGCGCTCAAGGATGAAGATAGCGATGTTCGCCGGGTCGTAGCCCAAGCGCTGGGGCAGTTCAAAGACCCGGCAGCGCTGCACGCACTGATC
>JAVHRN010000078.1:0-2119 GCA_036171695.1 Gallionella sp. | reverse complement strand
TGGTTCGCTATCATGAAGCGCGCCCTTATCGTTGCCGCATTTGTCTTGTTGGTGGCTCTGTTCTTCGCCTTCGACTTGGATCGCTACTTAACGTTGGAATCACTCAAGCAAAGCCAACACGATTTCACCGCACTCAAGATGGCATCGCCTTGGTCGGTCGCGGGCGGTTTCTTTGTGGTGTATGTGATTGCCACCGCGCTTTCGTTGCCTGGCGCAATCATTTTGACGCTGGCGGCGGGTGCGTTATTTGGACTATTTGAGGGCACGCTGTTGGTGTCGTTCGCATCCTCTATCGGCGCCACATTGGCATTCTTGGCTTCGCGTTTTGTGTTGCGTGATGCGGTGCAAAACCGCTTCGGCGACAAGCTCAAAGCCATCAACGACGGCATCGCCAAAGAAGGCGCGTTGTATCTGTTCACGCTGCGCCTCGTGCCGATCTTTCCATTCTTTCTCATCAATCTGCTGATGGGGCTGACGCCGATGCAGACACGCACCTTCTACTGGGTGAGTCAGGTGGGTATGTTGGCGGGCACGCTGGTGTTCGTGAACGCGGGCACGCAGTTGGCGCAATTACAAAGCTTGTCTGGGATTCTGTCGCCCGCATTGCTTTTTTCGTTTGCCCTGTTAGGCGTATTCCCCATGATCGCTAAAAAAATCACCGCATGGCTGCAACGTCGCCGCGTGTATGCCCAATGGCAACGTCCCGCGAAGTTCGACCGCAATTTAATCGTCATCGGCGGCGGCGCGGCGGGGCTAGTTTCCGCCTACATCGCAGCGGCGGTGAAGGCCAAAGTGACGCTGATCGAAACGCACAAGATGGGTGGCGACTGTCTCAACTACGGCTGCGTGCCGAGCAAAGCCCTCATTAAAAGTGCCAAACTGGCCAGTCAGATGAGGCATGGCGAACACTATGGCTTGAGTTCGACACAACCCGAATTTAGCTTCCGCAAAGTGATGGCGCGTGTGCATAAGGTCATCAGCGAAGTTGCGCCACATGACAGCGCGGAACGCTACACCAGTCTTGGCGTGGAAGTGCTGCAAGGCTATGCGCGCATCACCGATCCGTGGACGGTCGAGATCAAATTGCAGGACGGCACGACGCAAAAGCTCACCACGCGCAGCATCGTCATTGCCACGGGTGCGCGTCCCTTCGTGCCGCCACTGCCCGGCTTGGAGGAGGTGGGCTACGTCACCAGCGATACGCTGTGGTCAACTTTCGCCGAACTGGATGCAGCTCCCAAACGTCTGGTGGTGCTGGGCGGCGGCCCGATTGGTTGCGAACTGGCGCAGAGTTTCGCGCGGCTGGGTTCAAGCGTGACGCAGATCGAGATGGCACCGCGCATCATGATCCGCGAAGACCTCGAAGTATCCGAACTGGCGCGTGCCTCGCTCACCGCCGACGGCGTGGAAGTGCTGACCGATCACAAAGCGGTGCGTTGCGAGAAGGACGGCGAACACAAATTCATCGTGGTGGAACACGACGGTCAGTCGCGCCGCATCGAGTTCGACGCGTTGATCTGCGCGGTCGGTCGCAGTGCGCGTCTGAAAGGTTTCGGGCTGGAAGAGCTGGGCATCCCCGTGCAGCGCACCGTCACCACCAATGACTATTTGGAAACGCTGTACCCCAATATCTACGCGGCAGGTGATGTGGCCGGGCCGTATCAATTCACCCACACCGCCGCGCATCAGGCGTGGTATGCGGCGGTGAATGCGCTGTTCGGCGACTTCAAACGCTTCAAAGTGGATTATTCCGTCATCCCTTGGGCGACCTTCATTGAACCGGAAGTGGCGCGCGTGGGGCTGAACGAGCAAGACGCGAAGGCGCAAGGCATTGCTTACGAAGTCACGAAGTACGGCATCGACGACCTCGACCGCGCCATCGCCGACGGCACGGCGCACGGCTTCGTCAAGGTGCTCACCGTGCCGGGCAAGGACAAGATACTCGGCGTCACCCTCGTGGGCGAACACGCGGGCGACCTGCTCGCCGAGTTTGTGCTGGCGATGAAGCACGGGCTGGGGCTGAACAAAATACTTGGCACCATCCACACCTATCCCACGCTGGCCGAAGCCAACAAATATGCGGCTGGCGAATGGAAGCGCGCCCATGCGCCGCAGGGCG
>JAVHRN010000077.1:0-10291 GCA_036171695.1 Gallionella sp. | reverse complement strand
ACTAGATAGGCCTCGGATGATAATGATTCCGAGGCCTATTGATTTTGTGGACGGTGTTTTTAGCTGGCATCTTAGCTTTTTCTAAGCAGCAGAATTACCCCCAATACACTTTCCAATAAATACAAAATACTCGATACGCCGTGCAGCATTTTGAACTGCGCAGCATCGCTGCTGTGCATCACGTCGAGCGGTTGCGCGTGCAGTTTGAGCTGCGCCATGATGGGCGATAAGCCGCATTGAATGATTAAGCTCAAGCCCAGCATCGCCGCGATGATCCACACGCTTGGGTTACGCCAAAAATGCGCAGGCTGAACGTAGCGTTTGGTTAGCAATAAAATCACTCCGCAAATCATCCCGACATAACCTAGCGCATTGAACATCGCGCCTGCGAGTTGCCCCGCTAATTGTTTGTCGGGCAGGGCGTGAAATAACACGGGTACGGCGAGATAGCCGATGGCGAGTAAGCCGCCTAACCAGATGGTGAGGGAGAGGGTGGCGAGTGAGGAGATGAGTTTTTGCATGATTCTTTGCGCTTAAAAAGTTGGGATGAGCGTGATTTAAGACGAGCAACTCACGATCAGATTGCGTGCTGATTCGGGTGCAGGAGCAGTGTAATTTTGCATCTCTGCTTGCTCGTCAAACGGCTGACTCAGCAAGGCGAATAGGCGATTCACTTCGGAAAAATCGCGCTGTTGTTCAGCGCGTGTGATGGCGGTTTGTGCGAGGTAATTGCGCAGGATGTATTTAGGGTTGACGGCATCCATATTTACTTTGCGCACGCTATCTATGCTCTGGTCAGCATACAGATGCGCGCGATAATTTTGTGCCCAGTCATCGAATGCCGCGCGGTCGATAAATTGATTGCGTAGCCAGTCGTTTGCGGCGTTCGGCGCGCTTGAAAAACGGCTCAAGCTGCGCCAAGTGTTGGTGTAATCCAATTGGCTGCTTTGCAATAAATCTAACCATGCCGTGATAAGCGGTAAGTCTGCTACAGAAGGATTTTTTAGCCCTAATTTCGCGCCCATTAACGCGCTATATTTTGCGTAATAAAGCGCGGCATAGCCTTCTAAAATTTCATCGCGTTGCGCCTCATCTATCAGCTTGGATAAGGCGTGCGCGAGTGCAGATAAATTCCACAGCCCAATCTGCGGCTGTTGCTTGTAAGCGTAGCGACCCTGCGGGTCTGAGTGGTTGCAGATGTGCGCGGCATTAAATTTTTCCATAAAACCGAATGGACCGTAGTCCAGCGTCAAGCCCAATATCGACATGTTGTCGGTGTTCATCACGCCGTGGCAAAAGCCTACTGCTTGCCAATGCGCCATCAGTTCGGCGGTGCGACGCGTCACTTCGCGCAAAAATAACGCGTATTTATCGGCTGCATGGGCAAATGCAGGGTAGTGATGTTCAATCACAAAATCAGCCAAGGTTTGGACGTGTGCATATTGGCGGCGATGAAAAAATACTTCAAATGAGCCGAAGCGCACATGCGAGGGGGCAAGACGAGTGAGCACCGCTGCGGTCTCGGCAGATTCGCGATAAACGACTTCATCGCTGCCCACAATGCATAAGGCACGGCTGGTCGGAATGCCGAGTGCATGCATCGCTTCCGAGCATAGATATTCGCGTATCGACGAGCGCAATACTGCTCGCCCATCAGCACGTCGCGAATACGGTGTCGCACCCGCGCCTTTGAATTGCACTTCCCAATGTTGCCCCGCCGCATTGCAAATTTCGCCTAATAAAATCGCGCGACCATCGCCTAGTTGCGCCACAAAATGTCCGAACTGATGCCCCGCATACAGCATCGCTAATGGTTGCGCCGCAGGTGGAATGCGATTGCCGCAAAAGTGTTCAGCGAAGTTGCTGCGCTGTGCTACCTCAGGATCTAAATCGAGCAAGTGTGCGGCAGCGGCATTGAAACTCACTAGGTAAGGCGCGGGCAGCGGAGTGGGATAAACCGCACTAGAAAAATCGCTGCCAAGCTCGGCATAACGATGCAAAAAAGTGAGTTGTGTCAGGCTGTGCATACCAAAATGAAGATGATAAAAAGCTGAGTATAACGGTCAAGCATAAACGCCCCAGAGAAATCTGACGCGTTTTGGCTTGCCTGGTTGTTTATTTGCCCAGTGCTTTATTCACTAATTCGCGCACATCTTTCGACAGTGATTTTTCTTGCGCCACGCGCTGCAAGGCTGCTTGCATTTGCTTGCGTAATACGGGTTGATATTTTTTCCAGTGATCCAAGCTGCGCGCCAGTCGTGCGGCAACTTGCGGGTTGATGGCATTGAGCGCGATAACTTGCTCTGCCCAGAACGTATAGCCGCTGCCATCTATCGCATGAAACTGCGCGGGGTTGGCGTTGCAAAAACTAAAAATTAAACTGCGCGCGCGATTCGGATTGTTCAGAGTGAAGGCGGGATGTTGCATCAGTTTGCGTATCGTTTTTACATCGCTGTGGCGCGAACTGGCTTGCAGCGCAAACCATTTATCCACTACCAAGGCTGCGTCGCTAAAGTCGGCATAAAAACGTTGCAGCGCGGGTGTTGCCGCATCGCGTTGTAGCAAAGCGAGAAGTGCTGATTGCCGATCACTCATATTGTCGGCAGATTTTTCTTGCACAAGTGCCAGTTGCACGGTGCTGTCGTCATGCCATTCCAGCAGATAATTTAGGCACAAATTTTTCAGCGCGCGTTTGCCCGCTGATTTTGCGTCTGGACTGTATTTTTTGTGGCTGACGTGGGCTTGATAGACCGCAAGCAATTCGGCTTTCAATACGTGCGCCAAACGATGCCGCATGAATTGTCGCGCGCTGTGAATGGCGTGCGGGTCGATGACTTTGCTGCGTTCTGCCAACATGCTTTCGCTCGGTAAACTCAACATCAATTCGCGTAAAGCGGGGGCGAGCTGTTCATCTAGCAGAGTGGCGCGTAGCGCATTGATAAAAGGCGCGTCTAGGTCTAATGGCTGAGCCGTTTGCACGCCTGTGATTAACTTTTCTAAGCGTGCCAACATCAGGCGTTGCCCAGCTTCCCAACGGTTAAATGCGTCGCTGTCGTGCGCGAATAAATGCAATAACTCGGTATCGCTGTAGTCGTATTCGACGTTGACGGGCGCAGAAAAATTGCGCAACAGCGACGGAGTAGGTGACTGCTGGATTTGGGTAAAAATGAAGCTCTGTGTGCTGAGCGTTAATTCCAAAATGCAAGTTTTTTGCGGCTGCAAAATATCCGCTAAATACAAATCTATATCTTGCCCGTCGGCATTCAACAAACCGATTGCGAAGGGAATATGCAAGGGTTGATTGTTTTTATTGGACAGACTTTGCGTGAGCGTCACGGTATAAGTTTGAGCACGGTCGTCGTAGTGTGTTTTGACTTGCACGCGCGGCGTGCCAGCGAGCGTGTACCAGCGTTCAAATTGGCTTAAATCGCGCGCATTGGCATCGCTCATTGCGGCGCGAAAATCATCGCAGGTCACCGCTTGTCCATCATGGCGGGAGAAGTACAAATCCATGCCACGACGGAAGCCGTCGCGTCCCAATAAAGTCTGATACATACGCACCACTTCCGCGCCTTTTTCGTAGATGGTGGCGGTGTAAAAATTGTCGATGGCCTCATAACTATCGGGGCGTACCGGATGCGCCATCGGTCCGCTGTCTTCGGAAAATTGCACCTGCCGCAAGCCGCGCACATCTTCTATGCGCTTGGCGGCTCGACCACTTTCAGAACCCACCATGTCGGCGGAAAACTCCTGATCGCGAAACACTGTCAGCCCTTCTTTCAATGAGAGCTGAAACCAGTCGCGGCAAGTCACGCGATTGCCCGTCCAATTATGGAAATACTCATGGCCGATAACCGATTCGATACCGTCGAAATCGGCATCGGTGGCGACGCGCGGATTCGCTAAAACATATTTGGTGTTGAAGATATTCAGCCCCTTATTTTCCATCGCGCCCATATTGAAATCATTCACCGCGACAATCATAAACCGCTCCAAATCCAGCTCTAAACCAAAGCGTTGTTCATCCCACGCAATACTATTTTTTAGCGAGGTCATGGCGTGTGCCGTCTTGTCCAAATTGCCAGGCTCTACCCACACTTGCAGCAGCACTTTGCGCCCCGAAGCTAATTTATATTGCTCTTCTTGGCAGACTAAATTGCCCGCCACCAGTGCGAATAAATAGCAAGGCTTTTTGAACGGGTCTTGCCACAGCGCGTAATGACGACCATCGCCTAAATCACCTTGTTCTATCAGGTTGCCGTTGCTCAGTAACACTGGGTATTGGGTTTTGTCGGCGCGCAACATCACGGTGTATTGCGCCATCACATCGGGGCGGTCGGGGAAGTAGGTAATTTTGCGAAAACCCTGCGCCTCGCACTGGCTGAAAAAGTTTCCGTTCGACACATATACACCCATCAAGGAAGTGTTTTTTGCAGGCTGAATACGTGTGACGATTTCTAAAGTGATTGCATCAGGCGCATTGAGAATGTGCAGCTTTTCATTGGTTAAGGTGTAATCTTTTTTGTTGTTTAACAGCGTGCCATTCATACGCAGCGACAGCAATTCCAGTTGTTCGCCAAATAGTTGTAACTCGCTGTCGGAACTTAAAGGATTGCGGCGCAACATGCTGCGCGTACTGACCAAAGTTGTTGTGGCATCTAAATCAAAAGCAATTTCAACGCTATCTACAAGGTAGGCGGGTGGTGTGTAGTCAAGACGAAATACGCGAGCTGAATTTTTCATGGCGGAAAATTGAAAGTGGAAAAATGCGCGGAGCTTAGCAGGGATTGCGCATCGTTTTAAGCATGCTATGAATAAAGTTTTTGGCGCGCGACAGATTCGGCTAGACTGCGTATCCTGCTATTTTAGCGTCCTGATGTTGTTGTCCCCGTCGCCTTAATTATTGGAGATTTTGCACATGAAAAAAACCTTGCTTGCTACTTTGTTGTTAGGAACTTTTGCGCAGACTGCGCTGGCTGCGGATGTGGTGAAAATCGCTTTAACGGGGCCGTTTAGCGGCGGCTCTGCGCCGATGGGAACTTCAATGCGTGACGGTGCAAAGTTGGCTATGAGTGCAATCAATTTGGCGGGCGGCATCAAGGTTGGCAGCAAAAAAATGAAAATCGAAATCATCGAGCGCGATGATGAAGGCAAGAATGAGCGCGGCGCGTTAATCGCTCAAGAGTTAGCGGCGATGGAGGGTTTATCGGGCGTAATCGGTACAGTGAATACGGGCATTGCCTTGTCGGGCGACAAACATTTGCAAGAAAAAGGTATTACCAAAATTATCACGCCCGCAGCAGGTTCGGCTTCGATGACGCAGTGGAGCAAGTCGGGTGTAAAAGATTTGTCGATTTTCCGTTTTGCCGCACACGACGGAATTCAGTCGGCGATGGTGGTGGAATATGCAATCAATCAAAAATTTAACAAGGTGGCAATTTTGCACGATGCGACCAATTATGGCGTGTCGGGACGCGATGATTTACTGGAGCAAATCAAAAAACAAGGTAATAAATTAGAAGTCGTCGCTACTGAAAAATTTAACATTGGCGATAAAGATATGACCGCGCAACTGTTGCGCGCTAAGGCGGGTGGGGCGCAAGCGATTTTAATTTGGGGCATCGGCCCTGAGCTGGCAGCGGTGTCGAATGGTATGGCTAAAAATGCTATGAAAATTCCCTTGCTCGGTGGTTGGACGTTGTCGATGTCTAACTACATCGACAATGCGGGGAAAAATGGCGATGGCGCGTTAATGCCGCAAACTTTTATCGAAGAAGCGATTACGCCACGCACCAAAAGTTTTATCGAGGGCTACCACAAGGCTTACAACGTGACGCGCATTCCGTCACCTGTGTCAGCCGCACAAGGGTATGACGCGGTGTATATTTTTGCCGCAGCTGTGGAGCAAGCACAAAGTGAAAATACCCGCAAAATTAAGCTCGCTTTGGAAGATTTGAAGAAGCCTGTGCATGGTGTGATTACTACTTGGCAACATCCTTTTAGCAAATGGGATGCCGCCAATGCAGAAAGCCATGAAGCATTCCGTCGTGCAGATACGGTGATGGGCATGGTGAGCGATGGACATGTGGTCTTTGCTAATTCAGCAGACCGTGCGCGCTTGATTAAAAATGCCACCAAATAACTGATACTTCCCAAGTAAACGGGCAACTTTCGATAGTTGCCCGTTTCATTTTATTGCTATGAATACTCAAATTATTGCCCAGATGGTGGTGAGCGGAGCCTTGATGGGCTTGGTTTACGCACTGATCGCTTACGGTTTTCAACTCACTTATGCCACCAGCAAAAGCATCAATTTTGGGCAGGGCGAGTTGGTGATGTTGTCGGCATTTTTTAGCCTGACTTTATTGAACTTTGGCGCACCTTATTGGTTGATGGTCATAGGCGGGTTGTTGTTTGGCGCAGCATTGGGTTTAGTCGTCGAACGCGCGGCGGTGCGTTTGGCATTGCAACAAAAAAGCGAAGGCTGGATTTTGCTCAGCATTATTTTGGGCTTGTTGGGCTTCTCGGCGGCAGAAAATATCTGGGGACGTGATGACCGACCCTTTCCCACGCCCATCTCGGCAGATGCTTTGCAGGTATTCGGCATCAACATCACACCGCTGGAAATTTCCGTGGCAATGGGCGTGTTTGCAGTGATGGGGTTAATTGAGCTATTCAAGCACAAAACTTTGCTGGGCAAGGCCTTTGAGGCAGTCTCGGCAGATCGTGATGCCGCTGAGCTGATGGGTATTTCGGCCACGCGCACCATCATGTTGTCTTATGCTTTATCGGGCATGGTGGCAGCAATGGCAGGCATTTTAATTGCGCCCATCACCACGGTCGGTCCGACTATGGCTTCCGCACTCATACTCAAAGCCTTTGCGGTGGCGGTCGTGGCGGGCTTAGATTCAGGCTTTGGGGTGGTGTTCATTGGCATTTTTTTAGGCGCATTAGAAAGCCTCACCAGCTTTTATGTGGGGAGCGGTTGGCGCGAAGCACCTGGGCTGGTGTTGTTGATATTGGCTCTGGCACTGCGCCCTAATGGCGTGTTCGGCAAAGCCGCTATTGTTAAGGTGTAAAGGAATTCTCGGTATGTTGGAACGAGTTTTATGGTTGCGTGGCGCGGAAATTTTGGCCTTGTTGTTATTGGCGGCGGTGCCGCTGTGGGTGAGCAATTCTTACGCTTTAGGCTTACTCACTTTACTGGCGATTTACGGCATTTTGCTGATTGGTTTAGATATTTCGGTGGGTTATTTAGGCCAAGTAAATTTAAGTCATGCGGCATTTTTAGGCTTGGGCGCATATACCGCTGGATTGTGCGTAACCTTGTTGGGGTGGGGCATGGCGGGCGCATTGCTGATGAGTTTGCTAGTCGGGCTGCTGTTCGGTGGGCTGTTAGCTTTGCCAGCTTTACGGCTGGCAGGTCCGCAATTCGCCTTAGCAACATTGAGCTTTTCGGCATTAACCACCACGGTGCTCAATGAGTGGGAAGCCTTGACGGGCGGCGCGCAAGGCTTGTCTTTAGTACGTCCGCCTTGGTTTGGTGAGCAGTTAAGCGCACACGGGTTTTATTGGCTCTGTTTGGTGCTCTTAGGTTTGGTCTGGTGGGGGCTGCGTAATCTGCTGGCATCGCAATGGGGACGGGCATTTGAAGCCTTGCGCGACAGCCCGATTGCGTGTGACGCAATGGGTGTAGGCACTTATCGTCACAAGGTGGCAGGCTTTGCTTTTGGCTCGGCTTTGGGCGGTTTGGCGGGAGGTTTGTACGCGTTTAACTTTCAGTATTTACAGCCGCAAAGTTTTACTTATGAGCTGATGGTGATTTTATTGTTAGGCGTGGTGTTAGGCGGACGTAAGAGCTTATGGGGTGCATTTTTTGGTGCGTGTTTAATCGTCTTGCTACCGAATTTATTATCCAATCGCTTACTGTTTGAAATGATTGCAGCGGCAGGACTGCTGCTTGCTGTTATCGCCGGCGCACGGGCTTATCGCCACAAAACCCTGCAAATTTTTCAAAGCCTTGCGCCTATTTTTGCTATGGCTTTGTTAGTGCTTGGTGGCTTGCTGGTCGATAACACTGAAAGTTGGCGGAAAGCGATTTTTGCCTTGATGTTGTTTTCGGTGGTGGTGGGCTTGCCCGATGGTGTAATGGGTTTTGTCGCGATATTTTTAACCTGCACTTTACGCATACCACCCGCTCGCATCGCTGTCGCAGCCAACTTAGACAAGGTTTTGGTGCAGCAGGCGAGCGATGCAACAGCATTGCTCGAATTGAAAAATTTGCGCCGTTATTTTGGTGGTGTGAAAGCCGTGGACGATATTTCACTCACGGTACGGACGGGGCAAGTGCATGGCTTAATTGGTCCGAATGGCTCAGGGAAAAGCACCTTGGTGAATGTTATTTCTGGCTTGTACGCGCCGACCGATGGCGCGATGTTATTGCAAGGCAGGACATTGCCAATAGGCAGCTTGCTCAACGTGTCGCGTGCGGGAGTGGCGCGCACTTTTCAAAACTTACAACTGTTCGGCGAATTGTCCGCAATCGACAACGTGATGGTTGCGCTAAAAGATGTATATCGCACCCCTTTAGCCTTGGTGTTATTAGGTTTTTCGGCGGCAGATGAGCGTGCGGCACAAGCCGAGGCGATGGCTTTGTTAACATTGGTCGGGCTGCAAGATGACGCGCGCAGCCTCGCTAAAGATTTAACCTACGGCGCGCAACGCCGCTTAGAAATTGCCCGTGCCTTGGCGCGTAAGCCTGCGTTACTAATCCTAGATGAGCCCGCAGCGGGGCTTGCCCAGCCTGATGTACAAACCTTAATAGTTCTAATTAGAACTATACATGCGCGCGGCATTACGATTATTTTGATTGAGCATCACATGGATGTAGTGAGTGAATTGTGCGATGTCGTCACGGTGTTGGATGGTGGCAAAATTATTGCTGAAGGCTCGCCTGACTACGTTAAACGTGATGCCAAAGTGATTAAAGCGTATTTGGGCGTGGTGCAAGAAGAACCCGCTGGGTCGTTGTTAGAGCAGGAGTTGCCCGCATGTTAATCGTGGAAAATTTACACGCAGGCTATGGCGCGAGTGAAGTGCTTAATGGCGTGTCGCTACAGGTTAAAGCGGGGAGTGTGGTGGCGTTAATTGGGGCTAATGGCGCGGGTAAAACCACTACCATGCGCGCCATCTCTGGGATGATAAAAGCTACGCAAGGACGTGTATTACTAGATGGTCACGACGTGTACGGGCAGGAAGCCGCGCGCATTGCCAGAGTTGGTTTAGCGCATTCCCCTGAAGGGCGCAAAGTGTTTGCACCGCTCACGGTAGAAGATAACTTACTGCTCGGCGCGTACACACATTTGCCCCATTTCTTTGGCTTTCACCGCCAAGCCCAAGCAGGCTTGGACAAGGTGTACGCAATGTTCCCCCGCTTACACGAACGGCGTGAACAATTAGCTGGCACGCTGTCGGGTGGCGAGCAACAAATGTTGGCGATTGCGCGCGCCTTGATGGCAAATCCTAAAGTTATTTTGCTCGACGAGCCGTCGATGGGGCTAGCTCCAGTCATAGTGCAAGAAGTATTCAACATCATCGCGCAACTCAAACAAGCGGGCATTACCTTGTTGTTAGTTGAGCAATTTGCCAAACGCGCGCTAGCCGTGGCGGACTACGCCTATGTGATGGAACACGGCCAAATCGCGTTAGCTGGTACGCCTAGCGAGCTGAGTAAAAATGAAAAAGTATTGGCGGCATATTTGGGATAAATTTTTAACACAACTTTCTGCGGATTTTGTTTAGAGAATTGCTGAGTCTGTGCTAGAATCCGCGCCGTTGTTTTTGCTGGCGACAGTAACAAAACACACTTTGCAACAAGAACCTTCTCGGTTCTGCAAAACACTCGCCCGAGTGGTGAAATTGGTAGACACAACGGACTTAAAATCCGTCGCTTAGGTAAAACTGGCGTACCGGTTCGATTCCGGTTTCGGGCACCAATACCAATAAATACAAGGATTTAGCTACTTGTATTTACCTAGATTTACCCAGCCTTACTTTCTTCAAGTGGTTATTCATTACACCTTAACTACACCTGAGGTGTAATTTTCTACCCGAATTTACTTGAAGCTGCTAAAAGCCTTCTATGCCTTGCCGCAACAACTTTTACCACTCTCCTGCACTGGTGGACAAGGCCCGCTTCCATAAGAACAGTAAACGCAACAATCTAGGAGTGCATAGCTGTAGTGGTCAAGTAATTTCGGACACGCCGATAGGGCATTTTGCTGCTTGTTGC
>JAVHRN010000076.1:0-43560 GCA_036171695.1 Gallionella sp. | reverse complement strand
GTGAGTGGTGAGTGGTGAGTGGTGAGTGGTGAGTGGTGAGTGGTGAGTCAGAGCGCGGTGGGGTTTCAAATCCCGAATCCTGAATCCAGAATCCTGCTTTCTAAAGGGCGTGCATTGTAATGAAAAGCTGGGGTTAAGGGTGATTGAAGCGCGCCAATACTGCGCCAGTAATCGCCATCGCCCACACAATTGCCGCCCCTGCGGGCAGGTCGAATGCTGCCGATAACAGCAGCCCCGCTGCGTAGCCTGTGATGCCGATTAGGCTGGCAAATTTTAGGCGGTGGCGGGTGCGGCGATAAGTCGCGAGGGCGGGCACAATCAGGCTGGCAAAGACTAAATACACGCCGACTAATTGCACCGAAGCGGTGACGGCGAGGGCAAATAAAGCGTAAAAACTTTGCTGTTGCAAGCGTGCGGGCAAAAAGCGCAAAGCCAATAGCAGCAAGCCACTCAGGATTGCGGTATAGAGCAGTTGCGGGGAACTCACCCATAAAATTTGTCCGACCAATAAATCTTTGAGATGCTCGCCAGCATGGACATCGCGGCTCATCAATAAAATCCCCGCACTGGCCGCCAACACAAAAGTTAGTCCGATACAGGCTTCTTTTACTTCGTCAAAACGCGCTTCGATAAACGTCAGCAAAGCCGCGCCGCACAAGGCACTCAGGGCAGCAATCAGTTGCACCAAAACAGGCTGCTCGGTGAGCTCAAATAGTCCTGCGATGACAATGCCTAAGCCCGCAATTTGCGCTACCGCCAGGTCGGCAAAAATCACCCCGCGTTGCAATACTTTGATGCCCAATGGAATGTGTGTAGCCAGCACTAACAGCCCCGCAATCAAAGCGGGAATCAGGATGGAAAGTTCGATGGTGTTCATTGCAGCCCCGCTAATAATCGTGCAATCGTGTCGTCAAATAAGCTGAATAAATCGCTCGCTTGCGGTGTGCCTCCCACGCTATAGGGCAGCTGCACCGCTGATATTTTGGCGCGCTGTGCAATCCATTCGGACGGTCGCGCATCTTGGTAGGCGGCACGCAGCACCAGTTTGGCAGGATGTGTTTGCAGCTCGCTTACTACTTGCGCCAAGTGCGATGCGCTAGGCTCCATGCCAGGCTTAGGTTCTAAGGTGACGACTTGTTTTAAGCCTAGCCAATCATTCAAGTAAGGAAAGCCCTGATGTTGTACCGCAATCGCCACGCCTTTGAGCGGTGCAGCTTGCTTTTCCCAGCGCGTAAGCGCGGCGCGCCATTGCTGAGTAAAGTTGGCGAGGCGTTGCTGATACTGCACGGTGTTGGCGGCATCAAGCTGAATCAGGCGTTTGCTTAACGCCTCGGCGATGGGCAAAAAATTGCGTGCATCGGTTTGGATATGCGGATTGCCAGCGGCATGAACATCACCATCGGCGCGATTCAAGCGGCTGGGGATTTCCAACATTTTCACAAATTGCGCCGCTTCAAAATTACCCAAACTGCCCGCCGCCACAGCCGTGTTGCCAGACTCGCGCAGCACTACTGGCAGCCAACCCGTTTCCAATTCTGCCCCCGTGCAAACCACCAAATTGGCGCGGCGCGCTTGGGCAATCAAACTGGGACGGGCTTCGACGCGATGCGGGTCTTGCAGCGCAGTGGTGGCGGTATAAATACGCGCTTGCTCGCCCGCCAGTTGTTGCGTAAGTGCCGCCCATTCGGGTTCGCACGCGAACACGTTGAGTGCGGCGTGGGTGGGGTTGCTAATAACAATTGCAAATAATGCGTAAATAACTTTTTTCATCATTGTTCCTTAACGAAGTTAATCGTTTTCAAGTTTTTGCAGCGTGATTGATTGCTGTGCCATGCGCGTGTTGGGTTTAATACTGATGTGCGCCGTGCGCGCCCATGCTCATCAGGTATTGCACAAAAATCTGATTGTCGGGCTGCCCTTGTCGGCTCATATCGCGTGCGACTTGCAGGCGTAAACGCGCAAATTCGCTGGGGCTGTAGTCCAACATCCACGAGGTACGCGTTGGGCTATATCCATAATTGCTGATGACGTTGGCGAGATTCGCCGCGCCGATATTCGCTGTGCCAGAGGCAAGGCGGTCATAGCGCAAGCCCGTACGCCAGTGCGGCATAAACTGCGCGACGCTTTGCATATACCAACCACTTTGTGTGTTGCTATAAGTGCTAGGCGTGAGCAAGTTGTAAGTGAGTACACCGTTTTCTTTGCGCTGAAAAATCTCGCTTTGGAATTTGATATAGCGGTCGGCGATATTGCCGTTCGGCGCATATTTCCAGACAAAATCCACGCCCGCCGTTTGGCTGTTGCCGCTAAAGCTATTCGTCACGCCGCCCGCTGTGGCGAGCAAATCGGGCACGTTCAAACTCTGCGCATTTTGGCGTTGCGTTTGATACAGCGACGCGCCCGCGCGCCAACTATGTGCCACACCTATATCGTCGGCGACATGCGCAAATAACGCGGTTGCCCCCGCGCCGTTGCGGTTGGTGTCGGTGGCGGGAAAGCTGCGTCCGCGTCCGACTTCCGCACCGAGTTCGACAAAAGTTTCCGTCGGGGCGAGCCATTTAAGCTGCACACCGTCCTCGCCAATTTGGTTGTTCCACAAGCTCGCATACACCAACGGCTGATCGACGAAATCCCAAGCGTGTGCGTGTTGCTCGTTGAGATAACCGAGACCCGAAAAGAACCGACCGAATTTGACATTGAGCCCGTTACCCAACGCGCTGCTTAGAATAAATGCGTTTTCCACCGTGATGCCGCCCGCAGGCGCAAGTGCCATAGTCGCCACGCCGCGATATTCAGGGTCGATGTCCGCAGTAATGCCTAACTCCGATTCGCCTAGATTAAAGCCTTGCGCATGAGCAGGATTTGCCGCCATGGCAAATCCCGTGGCAGGAATAGCGGGGTCGCGCGATAGCTTGGTGTAAGTGCCGCCCAAAATCAGCGACACGGCGGGGTTGAAGGCGTTGGCACTAGCGGCAGGCGCGGCAGTTTTAGCATCGGCTTGGTTGATACGTTCCGCGAGTAGCCTTACTTCGTCGCGCAAGGTTTGCACTTCGGCATCGCTAGCGGCATAAGCGGAATGGATAGACGGCACGCATAGCGCGGCAATCGCTACGCTCAGAAATTTCTGATTGAACATTTTTTGACTCCACATAAAGCAATAAAAATTCTCGCGATGATTATCGCGAGGAAGTTGACTAAACGTTATGCGGAGTAAGGCGGCGCGCGCGCGGTGTAAGCAACAAAAGCGTCGCTGGCGTGGGTGGTGAAGTAGTGCGCCGTGGGGATGAAATGTGTGTCGTGGCTGACCAATACGAGCTCGCCGCTCGCGACCGCCGCACTGATGTGCGCATATGCTGCGCATAAATCGCAATGCTTGTCGTGTGGCAGCGATTGCTCCGAACTCTGCTCTGCCAAGGCATGTGAAATGCCATGCGTCAGCCCGCCTAACTGCGCGAACAGTAAGGCGGTGATGAGCAGAATACGAGGGAGTAGGGCGTGCAACATGGCGCGCACTATAGAGATGAAAGTGTTTTTTGCAAACTTACAGCGGATGACGCGCTAAATAAACTACGCCGAGTGCCAGCGGCACGGTCATCACACTGAGCAATAAACTTTGCAGCAGTGCCGCCATTTTTGGCAAGGGCACAACCCACGCCAACAACGGAATCGCGGCCATTAAGGGCAGGCAATACCAAGGCAAATGCCCTGCCACGAAGGCGACGCAGGCGATGATGCCGATCACCAAACCAGCGGGCAAGGTGAAGCCGCGTTCAGTCGCTAAGGCTTGATTGCTAATCATCTGTATCAGCAAGTGTGCGGCAGCAGCACAGCCCATGCTTAAAGCAAATTCGCCGTATAAATTGCTGTTGCTCCACACTGCAATCCCCGTACTTATCCCTAATGCGGTGGCGGCATTGGCGGCGCGCAGCGGTGCGTCGCTTAAATTATCCATCCCCCACACCAACAGCCCGATAAAGGCCGCGCTGCCCGCTAATAACAGCAACATTTTTAGTGGTGGGTGGGCTTGTACCAGCGGCCACAACAGCACGACCGCACCCACCGCGCCCGCTAATGGCAACAAGGTGTTGAGCCACGGCCAAGCAATTAAGCTAAACAGCACGCCCAGCAAACTTGCTGCCAGCGCGGTCCAAATAATTTGTTGCGTCAGCGTGAGCGGATGCAGCGCGAAATCGGCAACTAAAAATACCGTGATGGCGAAACCCGCAAGCAGTGCCAGCCCGCTTAAACGCAGGCGTAGAAATAATTCAGCCGTGAGTAGTGCGACGAAAAATGGCGCGATAGCGGCAACAAAATAAGGATGATGTAACCAAAATTGCATCGTGATGGCCTCTTGAAGTGGGTGTGGCCAGCAACATTCAGCTCGCCAAAAAAGCGCGCATTTTAGCGGGTATTGCGCTCTTGAAACTTTTTCCACGCACCCCATCTAAGCACGAGCCGTAAGGTAAACTGCGCGGCACTTTAATTAAGGACAAAACCATGAAACGTATTATTTTATTTATTCTGACCAATCTGGCGGTGATGCTGGTGATTAGCGTGACGCTGCGCTTGCTTGGTGTGGACAAAGTGTTGGATGCCAATGGTGCGATTAACTTCAATAGCCTGTTGGTGATGTCGCTGGTGGTGGGTTTTTCGGGCTCGATTATTTCGCTGCTGATGTCCAAGTGGATGGCGAAGCGTTCGGTCAATGCGCAAGTTATTACCCATCCTGCCGACCCAACTGAACGCTGGCTGGTTGATACGGTGCAACGTCAGGCACTTGCCGCCCACATCGGCATGCCCGAAGTGGCTATCTACGAAGCACCTGATGTCAACGCGTTTGCCACAGGCTGGAATAAAAACAACGCGCTGGTCGCGGTTAGTCGTGGCTTGTTGGACAACATGAGCCGCGACGAAATCGAAGCCGTGTTGGCGCACGAAATGAGCCACGTTGCCAACGGCGACATGATTACCTTGACGCTGATTCAAGGCGTGGTGAACACTTTTGTGTTTATGTTCGCAAAATTATTTGGCATTTTTGTTGATCGCGTGTTGCTTAAACACGACGGTCGCGACGGCCCTGGCATCGGCTCATTTGTTGCCGAAATAGTGGCGCAATTAGTATTGGGCGTATTGGCTTCTATCATCGTGATGTGGTTCTCGCGCCAACGTGAATTCCGTGCCGATGCGGGTGGCGCATCGTTAGCGGGACGTGAAAAAATGATTGCCGCGTTGGAACGCTTAAAGATGAATCACGAGCAAGCTAGCTTGCCCAAAGAAATGGCGGCATCGGGTATTTCGGGCGGTAGCGCGATGAAATTATTTATGACGCATCCTCCCTTGGAAGAACGTATCGCCGCCTTACGCGCCGCACGTTAAATCGACTCTGTAGCAATAAAAAAAGCCTGCAATCGCAGGCTTTTTTATTGCTTGCCAGTTAAGGCGTGATGCTGGCAGCTTGTGCTGGATTCGGCACTGCCTCAGTGAGCGGCGGGGCGGGGTCATCCAATAGGTCATCCCCTTCGTCATCATATTTTTGCTTAGGCGGATCGCCGTCATACACCAAAGATTGACGGCGTTCTAGATAGGCATTGCGGAGAAAATCGTAGCGATCTAAACCCGTATCATCGAGGAATTTTTCTGCTGCCAAATAACTGGCGCGCACGTCCACAACTTTTACGCCATAAGCGACATTGCGCGTCGTGACAGGTTTGATTTGTTTGATTTGGCTAGGCAGGGTATCTACGGCAGTGCCCGTCGCATCTCGTATCGAGCTAGGTCCTAACAGTGGCAGCATTAAATACGGGCCGCTAGGCACGCCCCAATACCCCAGTGTTTGACCGAAATCTTCGTGATTTTTTTCCAGCCGTGTAGTGACTTCAATCAAACCAAAAATGCCAAAGGTGGAGTTGAAAATCACTCGTGAGGCATCCGAAAAGGCTTGTTTGAATTTGAGTTGCAACAAGTCGTTGGCGGTGACCACCACATCATCCAAGTTGGAGAAAAAGTTATGTACCATGATTTTGCCCGCTGCGGGTACGGCGTAGTCGTAACCTTTTGCCAGCGGCTTGAGTGCGACTTTATCGATTCCTTCGTTAAAGCTAAATACGCCGCGATTAAATGATTCAAACGGGTCGGCTGGATTGGGATTTTTGATGCTGGCGCACGCTGTTAAGCTCATTGCCAGCAATATGATGGGTAGGTTTAATAAACGCATAACAGTATTAAAGTTAATTAAAGAGGCGCGGACAACTCGCCTTCATGCAGGGTGAAATTGCCCGTTTTACGCTCTGCAAAATAATGTTCCAGGCTGTAGCGCACCGGGCGAAATGCCAGCTCGTCCCACGGAATATCGGCTTCGGAAAAGAGTTTTACTTCTAGGCTTTCCACCCCAGCGGCATAGTCTAAATCGAGCAGGCGCGCCCGAAATACTAAATGCACCTGAGCGATGTAAGGCAGGCTGTACATGGAGTACAAGCCGTCGAGTTGAATGCGCGCACCCGCTTCCTCTAGGGTTTCGCGTACTGCCGCATCGCCTGTCGATTCACCATTTTCCATAAAGCCGCCAGGCAAAGTCCACATGCCATAGCGCGGCTCAATGGCGCGTTTGCACAGCAAAATTTTATCTTGCCACACCGGAATCGCAGCGATGACTAACTTAGGATTTTCGTAATGGACGATGTCGCATTCGGTGCACACATAACGAGCGCGACTGTCTTCGTGTGGAATGCGGAGTTCAACGGTCGCGCCGCAGGCGTTGCAGAATTTCATTTCCAGAATTGCCACCAAGATTTATTGCTTTTAGATAACACTGTCGCACTCGCCGCGCCACCATTTGCATCCAACACGCGTTGCGCATCGTCACGCAAGACTGTCATACCTTGCGCGTCATAGGCTTGCACCATAATGAGCAGCGCATCGCGGCTGGCGGGCGTTTCGGGATACAGCGTGAGGATGTCTTGGGCACGGCTGACGGCGGCGATATTCGCGCCACGGCGCAAATAAAAATCGGCAATCAATAAATCATGTTTGGCTAACGCATTCGCCAAAAACTGCATGCGTAAACGTGCATCGGCTGCGTATTGGCTGGTGGGATAACGCGTGACTAATTCTTTGAAGGCGTTAAACGAGTCCTGCGGCATGATAGTTTCGTGTTCACTGATGTCTGTTCCGCTCACGGTTTTTAGGGTGCTATCTTCAGCGGTAAAGTTTGCCAAACCTTTCAAATACCAAGCGTAATCGACGCGTGGATTATTGGGGAACTCTTTAATAAAGCGGTCACACGCCACAATGGCAGGGTCAGGTTCGCCTTGTTTGATATAGGCGTAGGCCATTTCTAATAAGGCGATTTGTGAATAGCTGCCGTAGGGATAGCGCGATTGCAATTTTTCATATTGCTTAATCGCGCCGTCATAGGCTTGGTCGTCTAATTTCGCTTTGGCCGCGGTATAGAGTTGCTCGGCAGAGGCGTTCTTTTGTTTGTCTTCTTCGGGGAGGGAGCTACAAGCAGCTAACGTGAACAGCAGGAATACGGCTAAAATGTGGCGCATGACTAATCCAGAAAAAAATTTGCGCGATTATAGCGTAAACCCCGCAGCTCCTTCTCTATCGGATTCGACCAACTCCCACCTCAATCCTCCCCCGCTAACGGGAGAGGAGGCGAGTGCCTCGCTGCGCAAATTTCATGTCGTCGTTCCCGACGAGTACGCAGGCTTGCGTCTCGATCAAGCTCTAGTGAAATTTTTCCCTGAGTATTCACGCAGCCGCTTGCAAGAGTGGGTGCTGCAACAGCAAGTGCTGGTGAATGGCGCGCCATCGTTAAGTAAAGAAAAAGTCTGGGGCGGCGAAACAATCAGCGTCAATCCACAAGCCAACATCGCGGAGCAACCTTACATTGCCGAAGACATTCAGCTCGACATCGTGTTTGAAGACGACGATCTAATTGTCATCAACAAGCCCGTCGGCTTGGTGGTGCATCCTGGCAGTGGTAACTGGGAAGGCACGCTGCTCAACGCTTTGCTGCATTACGCGCCGCAGCTCAAAGACGTGCCGCGCGCGGGCATCGTGCATCGTTTAGATAAAGACACCAGCGGCTTGATGGTGGTGGCAAAAACGCTCATTTCGCAAACCGCGCTAGTGCGCCAGTTGCAAGAGCGCAGTGTCAAACGCGAATACTTAGCCTTGGTGTGGGGCGAAATCGCGCGCGGCGGCACAGTTGATGCCGACATTGACCGTCACCCTAGCAATCGCGTCAAAATGGCCGTGGTTGCAGGTGGCAAACCTGCTGTCACGCATTATTTTGTCGAGCGACAATTCCCCAGTTGCACCTTGCTGCGTTGCCGCTTAGAAACGGGACGCACGCATCAAATTCGCGTTCATATGGCGCACCTTAAACATCCCTTAATCGGCGACTCGGTCTATATCCAAGGCGGACAAAAATGCGTGAATTATTTGCGCACCGTGCTCAATAGTTTCCCGCGCCAAGCCTTGCACGCCACGCGTTTGGCGTTAGTGCATCCCGCCACTGGCGAGGCGATGGAATGGCATGTTGCCATGCCGCAAGACATGCAAAATTTATTGCGCGAAGTGCAACGCGAAGTCAAAGAAGCCGAAGCACGCGACTTGCAAAAATAATCTGGTACTGCGTATTTTGCCGCGATGAGCATTCCCTATCTCACCCCTGATTGGCCCGCACCTGCAAGCGTGCGCGCGCTACAAACCACGCGCAGCGGCGGGTTGAGTGGCGCGCCGTATCACAGCCTCAATCTCGGCACACATGTTGGCGATGCGCCGCTGCTGGTGGCGCGCAATCGCAATTCACTCAACACCTTGTTGCCCAGCGAACCGGTGTGGCTAGAGCAAGTACACGGCACGCGCGTAGCGAATGCTGACCATGCTAATTGTCGCGAAATTGCCGATGCGTGTATTGCGACAAAACACGGCGCGGTGTGCGTAGTGATGACCGCCGACTGCCTGCCAATTTTGTTGTGCGACACACAAGGCACGGTGGTTGCCGCTGTTCATGCGGGCTGGAAAGGCTTGGCAGCTGGTGTGATTGAAGCCACTGTGAATAAAATGCAAACAGCGACAACGCATGGAAATTTGCTAGGCAACAATCCTGCACGCGAAAACGCAGCTCAATCCTTGCAACTCATGGCGTGGCTAGGACCTGCGATTAGCCCAATTGCCTTTGAAGTTGGCGCAGAAGTCCGCGACTGTTTCGTCGCGCAAAATCCAGCTTCCGCTGCCGCTTTCACTGCCGTGCCTCAACGGGAAGCGGGATGCGGTGCAGCCCCTAAATTTCACGCCGACCTTTACGCCTTGGCGCGCTTACGTTTACACGCTTTAGGCATCACACAAATCTACGGCGGCAATCGCTGCACTTACACCGAATCCGACACGTTTTTTTCGTATCGCCGCGACGGTGTGACGGGACGCATGGCGAGCTTTATCTGGTTGGCAAAAAGTGAAAATTTTTTAATTAAGTCTAGCTAGTAGTGTTGCTGCAATCACGATAACGGTGATAACACAAAACATCGTAGCCACGAAAATTAACCCGCTGCAGAACGTCGATAACTCATGCCAAACTTCAGGCGTTCGACTGGTCGAGTGCGGCGTGCGATTAGGTTAAAATTGCACCATGCAAAATCACTTACTCAATGCGGCTGCTGTTATTTCTCGCCGCTCTAGCGTTCGCTTCATACATGCTTAAGCATTCCCCCACCAGCAGTCGCGCGCGCCTACGCCTGTGGCTGTGTTTTGGCTATGCACTGTTCATCGTTTATGCAAGTTTGTCGCCCTTCACAGGCTGGCGCGCAGCCGCTTTTAGTTTCAACGATGTGTTGCAACAACCGCTGTTGCAGACCTACACCGCCTTCGATGCGCTGCTTAATTTATGGTCTTATATCCCGCTAGGCGTTTTGCTCGGCTTGCTGTTCCGCGCACGCTTAGGCGGTTGGGTAAGTGTGTTGCTGGCCTGTTTGCTGGGTGGTTTGTTGTCGTCGAGTATGGAATTTTTGCAGATGTATTTGCCCAGTCGCACCAGTTCAAATTTAGATTTACTCACCAACGTCACGGGTGTTTTTTTGGGCGCGCTGTTGGCCGTGGGCTTAGTTCGTTCGACACGCGTGTACGACGCGCTGGCAGACTGGCGCGATGCCACTTTTCGGCATGGCACTGCGATGGACTTTGGCTTGGCGTTACTTGCCTTGTGGATGTTTGGGCAATGCAATCCGAGCTTGCCGATGTTAGGTAATGTGTTCATCAGCGCGCTTGAGCATCAACCCTTTGCCGCGATGAAATCTAGCCCTTTTGAGGTTTGGGAAAGCATCGCGGTGTTACTTAATTTATTGATGTTAGGCGCGCTGCTGCTGACGTTGTTGCGCCATAAAAATCAGCTGATGCAAATTTTATTAGCAGTATTGGGCAGCGTTGCCTTGCTCAAATTTATCACCGCTGCGGTGTTGCTAAAGTCCTTCGCGATGTTGCTGTGGGTCAACAGCGAAGCCATGCTAGGCATACTGTTTGGCATTGTGCTGTTAGTCGCGATGCGCGCTCTGAGTGCGGTCCTGTTAGCGCGCTTAGCCGCACTTATTAGTCTTGCGTACCTGTTGGTCGCGCACGGCATTTTAGACAGTGGCACGCCTGCTGCTGCGATGTCGATTTATCAATGGCACTACGGCCATTTGCTCAACTACAACGGCCTCGCACAAACCATCACCTTAGTTTTTCCTGTCTTGTTATTGCTGCATTTATGGCGCGTCCGCCGCGCCTGATTTTTCATTCACCTGCGAAAGTTGCCATGAACTCTTTTGATCAACACGTTTTTTTCTGCACCAATCAGCGCGCGAATGGCGAGAGCTGTTGCAATAATTTTGGCGCGCAAAAACTGCGCGATTACGTTAAAGATAAAGTTAAACAGCTAGCCATTTCCA
The DNA here is from genome assembly GCA_036171695.1 of Gallionella sp. GTDB lineage: Bacteria > Pseudomonadota > Gammaproteobacteria > Burkholderiales > Gallionellaceae > Gallionella. The sequence continues at coordinate 32,629 of JAVHRN010000076.1, read as the reverse complement.
ATGCCGAAAACCGCATCCGCATCAATTCAGCGGGTTGCTTAGGTCGTTGTGATGAAGGCCCTGTGCTGGTGATTTATCCCCAAGGCACTTGGTACACCTTCGTCGATGAAAGCGATTTGGACGAAATTATTAGCGAGCATTTGCAGCATGGGCGCATCGTTACGAGGTTGGCAATCTAATGGCGAGCGTCGAAAAAATTTCTTTTACGGGCGAGGCAGGCAATCTGCAAGGGGTACTGCATTTACCCGATGCTGCGCCGCTGGCTCTGGCGGTCATCGCTCATCCGTTGCCGACTATGGGCGGCACGATGGAACATAAAATTGTCACCACCTTAGCGCGCGCATTTGTTGAATTAGGCTATGCGACATTGCGTTTTAATTTTCGCGGCGTGGGTGAAAGTGCAGGGGAATACGATCAAGGCAATGGCGAAACCCATGACGCGATTGCTGCCGCCGAATTTTTACGCGCGCGCTATCCGCAGCTAAATTTAGTTTGTGCTGGATTTTCTTTTGGCGGCTATGTGCAAGCGCGTGCGGCGGCGGTGATTCAACCTGCGCAACTGGTGTTAATCGCGCCAGCCGTGGGGCGGTTTGCTATGCCAGAGGTGGCCGCCAACACTTTAGTGATACACGGCGACGAAGACGAAGTGGTGGCGTTTAGCGCGGCATTGGCGTGGGCAAAACCGCAACAACTACCCATTATCGTGTTAGCTGGCGCAGGACATTTTTTCCACGGTCGCATGGTGCAACTCAAACAACTGGTCATGCAGCAAGTGCGCTGCGGTTAAGCCAGCTTGCTGGTAGAAATTTTGTGGGAGCGCGATTGCAACGCCCAAAACCCCCGCGCCCAACAACGCGCCTATCGTGTAGCTCATCAGCCCGTTCATCCAATGGGCGCTTGCATTCAGCGCGAATAAGGCGGCGCACGCTCAACGCACCGCACTGCCTAAAAAGCTAGCAGCAACTATCCATAACAACACACTCATGGGCATTTCAGCCGATCAAAATGGTGCGGATTATAGCGCGGGCCGCTAGTCGGCTAGGCGGCAAGGTGAGCGACTCATCGAATAAATCATTATGTCGCCCAGTGCGTTCAAAGCGCACGCGCACGTTATCTAACTTATAAATTAGCAGCCAATCAGGTTCGATTGTAATCGACGCTCATTTCAAATTTATAGACTTCTCCTCGTGCGTAAACTTTCGACCGACAACGTATATTTCGTTGTCCAATTCTGGACAGACGCTCATTGTCGTCATGATGATTTGGTGGGTGACCTCAGATTTATTAGAATGCTTCGCGATAATATTTTGAAAATTGTAGCTTCTATCTACTTCCATTCCGCCATCTTCGATGCCGTCCAAAATTAAAAGTCGTGGATAACGGAAATAAACCTGCTGAAGCGAAGAGAGCAGCATAGCAAGATGAAAACCGTGGCGAACGAAAACCATTGAGCTTGCTGAGAATTGCTTTTGTCCATCAATAGTTAGCTGATTAGCTGCAAAATCTATATCAATTTCGTTTGCATCTGCAAATTCTGCCTGGCGAAACAAATCCTCTTTGAGAATAGTTTTTAAATTGTTTGCGACTGACAAATATGCAGTGTTGCGGCGACCAGTTTGCTCGCGAGTTACAGCTTGGATACGCCCGCGTAGCCAATCCAAATTGCTTTCGATTACACCAAGCTTCTGTGCCAATTTATCAAGCAAGTCTGCAAGCTTCTTTAGTTCAAAGGCGTTTTTAATTTCTTGCTCTTTACCACCAATCTCTTTTGATATTTTTTCCATCAAAATTTGATCTGGTGATCTCCATGTGGCTTGATTGCGTTTGAACTCAGCCTCCAAAGATTTGAGTTGGGCTTCGACTGAAGGAATATCTAGTACGATTGAATCAAGTTCTGCTAATTGCAGTACGCGAATTGTGCTCGACTCCTTTAATTGCAGGGCAAGTTCGTTTCTCATTCGTGCCAGTTGCGATCGCGCTGAGTCCTCGGCAATTTCAGACTTACATAGCGCGCATGTTGATTTGCTCTCAATACTGGTTTCAAGTTTTGAAAAGCAACTCGGACAAAATGAAAAAACTGCTGTACCCAAATGAGATTCGGCAACTGATGATTCCTCCAAACTGTACATTCGCTCTTCGAGCTCGCGAAGAAAAAGTTCTGAATCCGCAATCTCAGTTTGGAGGTCAATTCTTTTTTGTTTTAGATGCGATAGCTTTGAATGGGCTTCACTTAACTTTTCTCTTAGCGAGTTATCTTCCTTTGAGGATGATGTTTTGAATGTGGTCGTGCTATAAATGTTCACGAGTTCTGTTTGTAGGTAATGAATCTCATTTGCCAGCGTATGAATTTGATTATCTAAAAAATCTAGTGAAATATTAGTCCCAGAACTTCCGAAGGTACTGTAAATCGTTTTGATGCTCGTCCGAATCGCAGTTGCTTCTTTGTCGGCAGCAGACTCTTGCAATTTCAAGTCATATAACTCAGTGGAATCTACTCCAAGTAAGTAATCGCCCACCGCTGCTCGTGTTATGGCGCGATCAAAGCGGTCATGTCGGAATATGTCTGATGAGGGAGTTTCTTGGTCTGAATAAATCAGCCGCATTAGCTGATGCATCGTAATATTCGAACCGCTTTCACCACGCAGTTCTGGCATTTCCAGCAACCGAAATAGAATCTGAGAAAAACTCTCTTTTGATTCGCTCATTTTGAATGGATATTGTTGCCACAATGATGCACCAGCTGCTAATGCGAGCAGCATATCCCCCCAAAATATTGACAATGGCTGCATCAATTGGGTGCCAACGTGCCTGCGTAAGGTAACGATGGTCTCGTTTGCAGTGATCTCTAAATATATGTCATCACATAGCAGAGCCATTTGGTTGAAACTGATATTTTCCGAACCCAATGCGTAAGCGATGAATCGAATGGCTGTTGTCTTACCAGAACTATTTTCGCCGGTAATTACGTTTAGTCCAGCATGGAGTGAAATATCCATGACGGAGTAGCCATTTTTTTTTACAACCAATCGATTAATAAGGATTGTGGGTTTATGCGAAATCATATCGATGCTCTATTAGATTGGAACGATGCTTTAGTCCGTTTTCTCCATTTGCGGGCATTGCAAGCAAATCGGAGAGAATAAACATACCAACGGCGGTTTGCCGCTTTTGAAACCTGTCTATTGCCGCCACCAAATCTTCTGGAATGGTTGTGTCCGATAATACGAGAGTCCCGCTTTTCAACTTTGCGGCGTCAATGAGATCCGTCGCTGTAAGCCCACTGAGTGCGGCAAAAAATACGGGCCGCATTCTTTCAAAAGCAGCCCGAGTTCCAAACGCTTGGCGATAAGGGTTTTTCGTTTTTTTTACAGCAGACCGTATGGATCGAAATTCGGTAGGAAATTTGAAACCGAGCATATTGTACGGATAGACCAGAAAGTAGTCCGCAATCCTCGCGGCGTCGATTGTCAGTTCAATATGTTGCTTTGCCGATGAAGTGGCGATGGATAAAATTCTTATCGCGCTATGGTAAGGGTCTAGTGCTGGATCGTATATCAGCATGCGTCCCACCTGACATAACAGTTACCCGCCAAAAAATATACAAACCCTTGAATATCAAGTTTGTCTAGGGAAAGCGGGTTGCTTTCTAGCATCTTCAATGCTGGGGTTATCACTTTTTCTAACATGGCAGCGTCTACAATTTCCCGTGAAGCCTTAGCTTGAACCAATGGCAATACTAACTGCTCAAAATTAACCACTAACTCTGCCAACAAAAATGTGAAAATAGTCTGCGCGGATTTGGAGCATTGTTGCAGCATGATGATCTTGTAAGCCGATTGTTTCCTTATCAAGGCCTCATTTAGTAAATCAGCCCGCCCTGAACAATTCAGCTTTTCTTCCAGCCCACGGACATCTGAACTTGTTGCATTTGATAGATAGTGTTCAAGCTTTTCTGTCCAAGCGGTAAGTATTTTATCCTCTTTGGTTTCAGCAAGATATTGATCGACGAGTCTAGTCATTGCTGTCAGCTCACGCGCTGAATGGTAAGTTTTATTTACGTCCCTTGCAGCAATGTCACCACCGGCAGTATTTTCTCGAAGAGTTGTTATCATTCTGTTACTTTAGATTACTATTTTTTATTGACATCGCGACCCGCGATGTCGCCACCAGCTATATTCCCCTGAATTTTCGTGGCGTTATTTGATTTGTCGACGATGACTTTCAATGTCCAACCCGCGACAAGCCCGCCCAAAAAACTAAATATCTCAGTTAAATGTTCCATTTTTTCCTTCGCTATCAATTACAAATTTATCGAAATGTCACTTAGTCGTTATGTCATATACAGTATAAAGCACGAGTCATGATTGTCTTATCTCAGCACCCAATCGAGCATCCAAAGCCGACAATATCTTCAGCATAGACAGCGTCTCTTCCAGGCTAGTAAGACAAGCTTTTCCTTCTTGCCCCATTGTCAAGTGCGCTTAAATTGCTTGCGCAGTTGACGTGCATAAGTGTTGACATCGGCTTTTTCTGCGCTATCGTGCCACATGCAAAAGAGCGGATTATTCGGCGGGGTGTTAGCAAGGGATAGGGCGGTTTCTTCTTAGATACGGACAGTGAAGCGAGTGCTCGGTGCAATGAATAATTGGGCACGCCAAGCGGCGGGTAATTCATTCAGTGCGACATGTTCAATCACAACAGTATTTATAACTTTGCTCCTTCTGCTCAAACGGTTTAGTCGTTGAATTGTGGCACAAATCATACAAAATTAGCGTGGTGAATATTTATTCCAATACCCATCCTCGTGTTGCCCGGCGCAGGACATTTTTTCCACGGTCGCATGGTGCAACTCAAGCAAATTGTCGTGCAGCAACTGCGCCGCACTGCCTAATTATTGCGCTTGGTAAACGACTTCGCCTGCTAATAGCGTATAGCGCACTTGTCCTTGCATTTCGTAGCCGTTGAATGGGGTGTTTTTGCCTTGGCTTTTGAGTGCGCTAGCTTGTACGCGCCAGTTAGCATTCATATCAAAAATACACACATCGGCATGTGCACCAAGTGACAGATGTCCCATCGCTACACCCAATAGTTGCGCGGGTTGCCAGGTGATGCGCGCCAAGGCATCGAGCAACGGCAGACCCGCTTGTGCCGCCCATTTTAGAGTTAGCGGCAACAACAATTCCAAGCCCGTTGCACCCGCTTCGGCATCGCTAAACGGCGACAATTTCGCGTCTTCATCAACGGGCGTGTGGTCGGAACAAATCGCATCTATCGTGCCGTCGGCTAATCCTGCGCGGAGTCCATCACGGTCACGCAAGCTGCGTAACGGCGGAATCAAATGACAATTCGCATCGAAAAAGCCGATGTCCATTTCGGATAAATGCAGATGATTCATCGCTACGTCGCAGCTCACTTTGAGGCCTTGAGATTTTGCCGTGCGTATCATTGCTACGCCCTCCGCACTGGAAATGCGGCAAATATGCAATGCCACATCGGTATCTTTTGCCAAGCTCAGCATGGTTGCTAGTGCGATGGTTTCGGCACTCACGGGGATGCCTGCCAAACCGCAACGGGTCGCGACTATGCCGTCATGCGCCACGCCATTTTTCGCTAGAAAACTATCTTGCGGACGCAGCCAAACCGAGTAGCCCATGGTCGCCGCATATTGCATGGCACGCAGCAGCACGCGCGTGTCGGTGAGCGGCGCATCGGCTTGGCTAAAGGCTTTGCAGCCTGCTTCAGACAGCTCAATCATCTCCGTCAGTTCCAAACCTTTTAAGCCATAGGTCAGCGCGCCAATAGGAAACACGCGCGCCAAATTCAAATTGCGCGCGCGATGCTTGAGCATCTCGACTAAGCCAGGTTCGTCCAAAGCGGGATCAGTGTCGGGCGGACAGGCGAGACTGGTCACGCCGCCCGCTGCGGCGGCTTGCATTTCGGATTCCAAGGTGGCTTTGTATTCAAAGCCTGGCTCGCGCAGCCGCGCCGCGATGTCGATCAGACCGGGCATCACGCACAACCCCGTTGCATCTATAACTTGATCGGCAACAAATCCTTGCGGAGCTTCGCCTACAGCGGCGATGCGGCGATTCACAATGTACACATCGCGCTGTGCATCGAGTTTATTTTTAGGGTCAATGACGCGCCCGTTTTGGATATGAATGTTCATCGTTTACTCCCGCCTACCAAGGTTGCCATCACTGCCATACGCACCGCGATGCCAAAGGTGACTTGCGACAAAATCACCGATTGCGCGCCATCGGCGACGCGCGAGTCAATTTCTACGCCGCGATTCATCGGCCCTGGGTGCATCACAATCGCGTCGCTGTTGGCATACGCCAATTTCTCTTCGGTCAATCCATAATTCTTAAAATACTCCTGCGCAGAAGGCAATGCCGCGCCTTGCATGCGCTCGTTTTGCAAGCGCAACATCAAAATCACATCGATATCTTTGAGCCCTTCCGCCATGTCGTGAAACACGCGCACGCCGAGGTTTTCTACCATGGTTGGTAGCAACGTTTTCGGCGCAATCACGCGCACTTCTGGCACGCCTAAAGTGGTCAACGCGTGAATCTGCGAACGCGCCACGCGCGAATGCAAAATGTCACCAACAATCGCCACGCGCAGGTTGTGAAATTCTTTTTTGTAATGACGGATGGTGTACATATCCAGCAAGGCTTGCGTGGGATGGGCATGACGACCATCGCCTGCGTTGATGACGTGAATTTCGGGCGCGACATGCTGCGCGATAAAGTGCGCTGCGCCGCTAGAAGCGTGGCGAACCACGAACATATCGGCGTGCATCGCGCACAAATTATCCACGGTATCGAGCAGTGTTTCGCCCTTGCTGGTGCTGGACGAACCGATATTGAGATTGACCACGTCGGCGGATAATTTTTTCGCCGCGATTTCAAATGTGGTGCGTGTGCGCGTACTGTTTTCAAAGAACACGTTGAATACCGATTTTCCTTGCAGCAACGGCACTTTTTTAATGTCCTTGCTGGCATTTGTATCAAGAAATGTTGCGGCGGTATCGAGAATGTCGCGCACGATGCGAGCAGGTAGTCCTTCGGTGGTGAGCAAATGTTGCAGACCGCCGTCACGATTTAATTGTGGATTATTCATACTGATATTCCCGCTGTAGGTTCATCAAAATAGGCTTGCAAAATTTGTTGCGCGGCATATTGGTCGAGCACGATTTTTTGTTTGCGACCGCGTATGCCCAGTTCGTTTAACGCGCTGCTCGCCGCCGCCGAGGTGTAGCGTTCATCGACCAAAATCACGGGCAAATTAAACCGCCCTTTGAGGCGGTTAGCGAAGCGGCGACACAACGCGGTCAACTCATGCGGCGTGCCATCGTCATTGCATGGCAGCCCAACAATTAAACCGCTCGGCTGCCAGTTTTTAATCAACGCGGCGATTTGCGCGAAACGCGTTTCAGTTTTTTCAGCATCTATCGTAGTGAGCGGTTCGGCGTTGCTCAATAGAGTATTACCTTTTGCAATGCCGATGCGCCGTGCGCCAAAATCAAACGCTAACAGTGTGCCTTGTAAAGCAGGATTCTGGATTCTGGATTCTGGATTAACAGACGAGAGAGGCAATGCGTCAGGCATGACCCGCGTCTTCGACCAAGGAGGTGTAATCAATCCCTAACAACGCCATCGCTGCGGGCAAGCGTTCTTCAGGGGGTAAATCGAACAAAATATGTTCGCTGGCGGGTACGGTAAGCCAAGTATTTTCCGCAATTTCGTGTTCCAACTGGCCTGGCTCCCAACCCGCGTAGCCCAAGCTAATCAATACATTGCGCGGCCCTTTGCCTTCGCCTATCGCTTGCAGAATATCTTTCGAGGTGGTGAGTGCCATGCGCGTGCCAATGCGTAGCGTGGATTGCCAATCTTGTTGGGTATCGTGCAACACAAAACCGCGTTCGGTTTGCACGGGCCCACCAAAATGTACGGGCAAATTTTCAATGTCAGAATGCTGTAAGGGGATGCTGATTTGCTCGAACATGTCCGCGTAAGTGATGCTGGTGGGACGATTGACCACGATGCCGAGTGCGCCGTTTTCATTATGCTCACACACGAAAGTCAGCGTGCCCGCAAAAACGCCTTCCTGCATGGCAGGCATAGCGATTAAAAAGTGATTGGTGAGATTAAGTTCGTTCATTTTCGCATTGTAGCTTTAGCAGCTAAGCCGCACAATTACGGATTTTATAAAGCGGTGAGTAAAACGGCACGGACGTGCCCGCCCAATCCCGAATCCTCAATCCTCAATCCTTTCCCCCCATGACCTCTCTTTGTTGGCTGCGCCGCGATTTACGTTTGTTTGACCATGCCGCGTTGTATCACGCGCTGAAAAATTCACAGGCCGTACAGTGCGTGTTTGTGTTCGACACCGACATCCTAAAAGCCTTGCCCAACAAGGCGGATAGACGCGTTGAATTTATTTGGCATAGCCTCGTTGAGCTCAAATCTGAACTACAAAAATTAGGCAGCGATTTGCATGTATTGCACGGCAGCGCGACGGTTTTGATTCCGCAACTGGCGCAACAAATCGGCGCGCAGGCGGTGTTTTGCAATCACGATTACGAGCCTTCCGCCATCGCCCGCGATGCTTACGTTGCCCAACAATTAGCCGCACAAAATTGCGTCTTGCATAGTTACAAAGACCAAGTGATTTTTGAACGCGATGAAATTTTGACGGGCAGCGGCACGCCGTATCATGTCTTTACGCCGTACAAAAATGCTTGGTTAAAAAAGCTCAATGCGTTTTATTCGCGCGCCTATCCCAGCGAAAAATATTTTGCGGCGTTGGCAAAATTTGACGCGTCCGCCTTACCCAGTTTGGCGCAGCTAGGTTTTAGCAAAACCAATCTCAGCGAACTCAAAATTCCGTGCGGTATGACGGGGGCAGAAACGCTACTGGCGGACTTTAGCGAGCGCATTGCGCACTATGATGAAGCGCGTAATTTCCCTGCGATAAAAGGGGTGTCTTACCTTTCCACGCATCTACGTTTTGGTACGATTTCCATCCGTGCCCTAGCGCGTTATGCCTTGCATGCTAAGGGTTCTGGAGCGGCGGTGTGGTTGTCCGAATTAGTTTGGCGCGACTTTTATCAAATGCTGTTACAGCACCATCCTGAGGTGATTGGACACGCTTTCAAGCCGCAGTTTGAACACTTAATTTTCAACCAAAATCGCGACTGGTTTACGGCTTGGTGCAACGGTGCAACGGGCTATCCGCTGGTTGATGCGGGCATGCGTCAACTCAATCAAACTGGTTTTATGCACAATCGTTTGCGCATGGTGGTTGCGTCATTTTTGGTGAAAGATTTGCAACTAGATTGGCGGTGGGGCGAAGCGTATTTCGCCGAGCATTTGAACGATTTTGATTTGGCGGCGAACAACGGCGGTTGGCAGTGGGCGGCTTCAACAGGCTGCGATGCACAACCTTGGTTTAGGATTTTTAATCCGATTACGCAATCCGAAAAATTTGATGCACAAGGCAAATTTATTCGTCGCTATGTGCCTGAATTAGCCAACTGCCCCGATAAATATATTCACGCCCCTTGGACGTTGCCGCCCATCGAGCAACGCGCCCGCAATCTCCTTATCGGCACGCACTATCCCGCGCCTATTGTCGATCACGCTGTTGCACGCGAAAAAACCTTGGCGATGTTTAAGGCGCAGTAACTGTTGGCTAGCAGTTGGCAGATAAAAATTTAAGAGTCGGCCGCACATAAGTTGGGCGCGTAAAAAAAGCCGCACGCCCATCGCCGTGCGGCTTTTTGGATTGCTGAAAACTTAGATTTGCTTGGCTAGTTCCACTGCTTTGCCGATATAAGTCTCCGGCGCAAGTTGCAACAGACGTTGTTTTTCGGCTTCAGGAATTGCGAGTGTGTTGATGAAGTTTTGCAGCGATGCACGGTTGATGCCGCTTTGACCGCGCGTTAATTCTTTGAGTTTGTCGTAGGCATTTTCGATGTTGTAACGACGCATTACGGTTTGAATAGGTTCGGCCATCACTTCCCAACTCGCGTTCAAATCATCGCTGACGCGTTGCGCATTAACTTCTAATTTATTCAGCCCGCGCAAGCATGATTCGTATGCCAACAGTGTGTAGCCCAACGCTACGCCCATGTTGCGCAACACAGTGGAATCGGTGAGGTCGCGCTGCATCCGCGACACTGGCAATTTTTCGGAAAGATGGCGCAGCACGGCGTTCGCCAAGCCCAGATTACCTTCGGCATTTTCAAAATCAATCGGGTTGACTTTGTGCGGCATGGTCGATGAACCGACTTCGCCTTTAATGACTTTTTGTTTGAAATAACCGAGTGAAATATAGCTCCAAATATCGCGGTTCAAATCGACCAAAATGGTGTTGATGCGCGCATACGCATCGAACAATTCCGCCATGTAATCGTGCGGCTCAATTTGGATGGTGTAAGGGTTAAAGGTAATGCCGCGCGCAGTCACAAAACGTTCGGCAAAGCCTGCCCAATCAACATCGGGATACGCCGCCAGATGCGCGTTGTAATTACCCACTGCGCCGTTAATTTTGCCGAGAATTTGCACCGCCGCGAGACGCTCATGCGCGCGTTGTAAACGATATACCACGTTCGCCATTTCTTTACCTAAGGTGCTGGGTGTGGCCGTTTGACCGTGGGTGCGGCACAACATAGGCAAGTCGGCGAGCTGGTGCGCCAGCGTTTGTAACCGCGTTGTCAGCACATTCAGCGCAGGCAACATCACCGCCTCGCGTGCGCCTTTGAGCATCAGCGCGTGGCTCAAATTATTGATGTCTTCTGAAGTGCAGGCAAAGTGAATAAATTCCAAAACTTTAGCGGTTTCTGGATTGCTTGCGAGTTGTTCGCGCAACCAGTATTCGACCGCTTTCACATCGTGATTCGTGGTGCGCTCAATCGTCTTAATTGCTTGCGCATCGGCTTCCGAAAAATTGCTATTCAGCGCGTCAAGTTGCGCAAGGGTGGCGGCGGAGAACGGTGCGATTTCTGCAATATCGGCTTGTGCGGCAAGCGACTTCAGCCATTCGATTTCAATCGAAACACGAAAACGAATCAGACCGAACTCACTAAAGTAGGCGCGCAAGGCATCGACTTTACCGTGGTAACGACCATCGAGCGGGGACAGAGCAGTGAGTTTGGTGAGTGTGGTCATGGTGAAAGTCCAAGCTAAAAAGTTAAAAAAATGGTCGCGCATTTTACGCGAAAGCGACGCGCTCGCGTCTCTTCACTCCGCGTTCTTGGTAATGTGATGCAAGGTGCGCGTTGGGAATGCAAAATCGGCACCGTGACGCGCCACAATCGCAGCAATCTCAAACAGCAACACTTGTTTGACTTGATGAAACTCAGTTAAGTCAGTGCAGTGGGTGCAGGCAATCACAGTGATGTCGAGCGACGATTCGGCCATGCCGCTAAAAGATGCCACGATGCGTTGAGCAGTATCGACATCGGGATGCGTATGCAGCATGGTGGCGAGCTCGGTCGTGATGCCAGCGATTTTATCCATATCTTCATAACGCAAGCTGATGAGCTCTTGAATGCGCCGATGCGACATACGCGTCGTGTTTTCTACGATGATAGAAGTAAACAATGAATTCGGCACATACAGTAACGACATATTCATCGCTCGTATGCTGCTTTGCCGCCAGCCAATATGTTCGATTTTCCCTGCAATTTCGCGATCGGGTGAACGGATGTTGTCACCTACGTTGAATGGTCGATCCAGATGCACCATCAGTCCGCCAAACAAATTGGCCAGCAAATCTTTGGCGGCAAAGCCGACTGCAATACCGCCTACCCCGCCAAATGCGAGCACCCCCGAAATACTAAATCCTAAGGTCTGCATCACCATCAAAATGGCGATTACACCAACGGCAATGCGTGAGATTTTGCCTAAGCCCGCGACCGTGGTGCGATCAGCCCCCATGCCTGTGGCGTACTGTTTGGCTAATACGCTATCGGCAATCTCATGTATCAGCTTGAACATGAACCATGCGACGCACACGATAAAACCAATGTTGCGCACAAGCGGCAGATATTCGAGTAACGGCTCGCCTGTTTGAAGATGCACACGATGCAAAAACACCGATAGTCCCGTGAGCCAAATCAACAGCGGTAAGGGTTTGCGTGCCGCAGCGACAAAGGCATCATCCCAAATGTTGTCGGTTAATGCCGCTAGTGCAGCAGCACGATTCAGCAGCCGACTGACGAATAAATGCGCGACTAAAGTAGCGCAAATAATCAGCAGCAGGCGAATCAGCTCAGGGCTTAAATGCATATTCATAACAGCAGACCTTATTTAATAATCCCGCCGCCTAAACAAATTTCACCGTCATAGGCAACGACCGATTGACCAGGGGTTACCGCCCATTGGGCGTGTTCAAAACTAAAATGCGTCAGCGTTTCGGCTACGGTTATTTGGCAAGCTGCATCCTCTTGTCGATAACGTGTCTTTGCTGCGTAGCCGCGCGTCAAATCGGGAGCTGCACCGTTAATCCAGTGCATATCAATCACATCCACTTGTTGATTGAGCAACAGCGGATGGTCGTGTCCTTGCACCACAATTAAACGGTTGCGCGCCATGTCTTTCGCCGCCACAAACCACGGTTCGCCCGATGACTCTTTGGCTCCGCCGATGCCCAAGCCTTGGCGTTGCCCTAATGTATAAAAACTTAAACCGATGTGTTTGCCGACGCGTTGTCCTTCGGGTGTAAACATGTCGCCAGGTTGAGTCGGTAAATAGCCGCTTAAAAATTCGCGAAACGGACGTTCGCCAATAAAGCAAATGCCCGTGCTATCTTTTTTCGCATGGTTGGACAAGCCGTGTTGCGCGGCGATTTTTCGCACTTCGGATTTCAAAATGTTGCCCAAGGGGAACATCGCTTTGGATAATTGCGCTTGATTTAAGCGGTGCAAAAAGTAACTCTGATCTTTGCTCGCATCGGTGGCTTTGAGTAATTGAAATGCGCCATCGACTTCGCGCACTTGCGCGTAATGCCCCGTCGCGATGGTGTCCGCGCCCAGTGCGATAGCGTGGTCTAAAAACGCTTTGAATTTGATTTCGGCATTGCACAAAATATCTGGATTGGGGGTGCGTCCCGCTTCATATTCGCGCAAAAAATAGCTGAATACGCGGTCTTTATATTCTTTGGAAAAATTTACCGCTTCGATGGGAATCCCGATGGTGTCAGCGACCGATACTGCGTCGAGTAAGTCTTGGCGCGACGAGCAGTATTCGCTGTTGTCATCGTCTTCCCAGTTTTTCATAAACAAGCCAACGACATCAAAGCCTTGTTGTTTGAGTAATAAAGCCGTGACAGAAGAATCTACTCCGCCTGACATACCGACCACAATGCGGCGGGGGGACTTACCCGCGTTGCGGCGCAACTCGGTTGCATCCTCTCCCGCAAGCGGGATATAACCAGCGACTTGCCCACTAGCGGACTTACTCGAATGGCTAGTTGTTTCATCAGGATTGAGGTGAGGGCTGTTGGATTTATTCATAGTGCGTAATCAACTCCAAAGGATAGCGATGCCCCGCTAAATAATCTTCGATACAGCGCAACACTAGTGGGCTGCGATGGCGCGCTTGGCTGGCGCGGATTTCATCCAAGCTCAACCAGAGGGCGCGAATAATACCTGTGTCGAGCGCGCGATTTTCCGCACAGCCTGTCAGCGCACCAGCAAAGGCAAAACGCAAATAAGTGCGATTTGATTCTTCTGCGTGCCAGCGATAAATGCCCGTGACGTGTTGCGGGGTGAAGTGATACGCCGACTCTTCTAATGTTTCGCGCACCACCGCATCGAATAGAGATTCATGTGCTTCGAGATGGCCTGCGGGCTGGTTGAAGCGCACACCTTCTGGCGTATTTTCTTCCACCAATAAAAATTTGCCCGCGCGTTCAACAATGGCGGCTACGGTGACATGGGGTTTCCAAATAGTCATAGGGATTAGCGTTTATTTTGGACATGAAAAAAGGCAGGGTTTCCCCTGCCTTTTTAACTAAAAATCAACTAATTATTTAGCTGCTTTTTTAGCGTGTTTTTTGTGTTTCTTAGCGTGCTTAGCTGCTTTTGCTGGTGCAGCATCTGCTTTAGCAGCGGCTGGTGCAGCTTGTGTTGCTGCTGGTGCGGCAGCCGCTGGAGCTGCATCAGCTGCAACAGCAGTAAATGAAACAGCAGCGAATGTAGCAGCGATCAATACAGATAACAATTTGCTCATGTTGAACTCCAGTTTTAAGTGATTAAAAAACGACACAATTGCATGTCGTGAGACTAATAACGCTGCTACTTTAAGTTCAGTTGACACGATACAAAAAAAATTTGGTGCCGGGGGGGGGAATCGAACCCCCACGCCATTTCTGGCACCGGATTTTGAGTCCGGCACGTCTACCAGTTCCATCACCCCGGCGATACCTTGCTGCAAAACTCGATTTTGGCGAGTCACATCAACGATGTTTTGTAGATGCTGTTGCGAAGCGGCGCGCATTATGCACAAAACAGTTACGCGCATCAAGCTACAATTACGACTTTTTGAAAATAGTTGAAAATAATGCGCACGGATGAGTTTGATTTTGTATTGCCTGAAAGCCTGATAGCCCAACATCCACCTGCATTGCGCGGCACAAGCCGATTACTGCATGTCCACCACGGACAGCTTGCCGATCAATCATTCTCAGATTTTTTAAGTTTGCTGCACGCGGACGACGTGCTGATTTTGAATGACACCCGCGTGATTAAAGCGCGCTTATTTGGCAGCAAACAAACTGGCGGACAAGTTGAGGTGTTAGTTGAGCGTGTGTTGAATGACCATGAAGTGTTAGCACAAGTGCGCGCCAGTCGTTCACCTGTCGCGGGCAGTTTTTTAGAGCTGGCCGAGCATATAAAAGTTGAAGTGCTGGGGCGTGAAGGGGAGTTTTTTCAGTTGCGTTTTGATGCTGCGCAGACGGTTTGGGAATGGCTGGCGCAATACGGTCGTCTGCCGCTACCGCCTTACATTACGCACGCCGCCGATGGGGATGACGAGCAGCGTTATCAAACGGTATTTGCGCGCGCCGATGGTGCCGTTGCCGCGCCCACAGCGGGCTTACATTTTGATGCGACCATGTTAAAAGCCTTGCGCGATAAGGGGGTGCAGACGGCATTTGTAACCTTGCATGTCGGTGCGGGGACGTTTCAACCCGTGCGTGCCGAGTTTGTGCATGAGCACCATATGCACAGTGAGCGTTACGAGATTCCGCCCGCGACATTGGCTGCGATTAACCTAGCGCGCCAAAAAAATGCGCGTGTGATTGCCGTTGGCACAACCAGTTTGCGCGCCTTAGAAAGTGCAGCGGTGTCGGGTGAGCTAAAAACAGGTGCTGGCGAGACAAACATTTTTATCACACCAGGTTTTCAGTTTCGCGTGGTCGATGTCTTGCTGACCAATTTCCATTTACCCAAATCTACCTTGTTGATGTTGGTGAGTGCTTTTGGCGGCACCGCAGAGTTACGCGCGGCGTATTTACACGCGGTCAAAAATGAATATCGCTTCTTTAGTTATGGCGATGCGATGTTGATTGAAAGAAAACATTAATAAGCCAACATATTTTTCCGCTAATTACGCCGATTATAAAAATACCTTGCGCACTGTTAATTCGGTGTCCATCTACACAATCTGTGGATTAAAAATTTTTTAAGGATAGAAACACACAATGGAATTTACTTTGTATAAAACCTCTGGCTTGGCGCGACGCGGGCAAATGTCTTTAGCGCACGGCACAGTGCAAACGCCCGCTTTTATGCCCGTTGGAACGTATGGCACGGTGAAGGGTATGTCGCCGCTGGAGCTACATGAAATCGACGCACATATCGTATTAGGCAACACCTTTCATTTGTGGCTGCGTCCGGGTTTAGAGGTCATTGCGGCACATGGCGGGCTGCATCAGTTTATGGGTTGGAATTCGCCTATCCTCACTGATTCGGGCGGCTTTCAGGTGTTTAGCTTGGGCGCGTTGCGCAAAATTTCCGAAGAGGGCGTTAAGTTTTCTTCGCCCGTGAATGGCGACAAATGCTTTCTCACGCCAGAGGAATCCATGCGCATTCAAAAGGTATTGAATTCCGACATCGTGATGATTTTTGATGAATGCACCCCGCACCCAGCGACGCTGCGTGAAGCGGCTGATTCGATGCGCTTATCGTTGCGCTGGGCGGCGCGTTCCAAAGCGGCGCATCAAGGCAATCCGAACGCATTATTTGGCATTGTGCAAGGCGGCATGTTCGAGGAATTGCGCGATGAATCTATGCGTGGCTTAACCGACATCGGCTTTGACGGCTATGCGATTGGCGGCTTGTCGGTGGGCGAACCTAAAGAAGATATGTTGCGCATTTTGCAACACACCGCGCCGCAATTGCCGCACGACAAACCGCGCTATTTGATGGGTGTGGGTACGCCCGAAGACATCGTCGCAGCAGTTGCGCAAGGCATTGATATGTTTGATTGCGTGATGCCCACGCGTAACGCGCGCAACGGCATGTTGTTCACTAAATATGGCGACATCAAAATCAAAAATGCGCAACATCGTTTGGATACTCGCCCGCTTGACGCAGAGTGCACTTGCTATACCTGCCAAAATTTTAGCCGCGCGTATTTGCATCATTTATATCGCCTCAAAGAAATTTTAAGTGCGCGTCTCAATACCATTCATAACCTGCATTACTACCAACAATTGATGCAAGAAATTCGTGCCGCGATTGAGGCCGATGCGTTTGCCGAATTTGTAACGCGCTTTCATGCTAGACGTGCGGGTGAGGCACAAATTTAAGCAGTGCGTCGTGCTAGAATGCGCGGCTTTTTTTACTTGGAGATTTGAAAATGTTTATTAGCAACGCATATGCAGAAGGCGCAACTGCCGCAGCGGGCGGCGGCATCATGGATTATTTGCCACTGGTCGCATTAGTCGCCGTGTTTTATTTCTTAGTATTACGCCCTCAACAAAAACGTGCCAAAGAACATCAAGCCATGATGACCGCCTTGCAAAAAGGTGACGAAATTGCCACCAGCGGTGGCTTAGTTGGTCGCGTGAGCAAAGTCTATGAAGATTTTGCGAGCGTCGAAGTGTCGGAAGGCGTGGAAGTGAAAGTGCAAAAATCGGCGATTTTGAATGTGCTGCCTAAAGGCACGATAAGCGCGATTAAGTAATTTTAATGACTCCCTAAACCGAGGTTCGCCTCGGTTTGTTGTTTTCAGCGATGTCTGAAAACGGGTGTTAAAAGTTTTGTTGGAGTGCAAATGAATCGTTATCCCGTGTGGAAATATATTTTGATTTTTGCCGTGTTGCTGGCGGGACTAATCTATACCTTGCCAAATTTTTTTGGTGAGTCGCCTGCCGTGCAAATCTCGCCGCTACGCGCCAGTGTCAAGGCTGATTTAGCTTTGCTAGCGCGCGCTGCAAGCGCGCTGCAAGCGGCGAATTTAACGCCTGAATTGTTGAGTCTAGAGGGCAATAGCGTGAAAGCGCGCTACGCCAATACCGACTTGCAGCTCAAAGCTAAAGACGTGTTGCTCGCGCAATTAGGCGAAGACTATGTGGTCGCGCTCAACCTTGTGCCACGTTCGCCGCAATGGTTGGCGAGCTTGCACGCGCTGCCGATGTATCTCGGTTTGGATTTGCGTGGTGGGGTGCATTTTCTTTTGCAAGTGGATATGAAAGCCGCATTGGATAAGGCTTTGGAAGCGGCGATGGGCGATATGCGCAGCACGCTGCGCGAGCAAAATGTGGCGTATTCGGGTGTCGCGCGCGAAGAAAATTTACTGCTGATTAAATTCCGCGATGCCGCTACGCGCGACCAAGGCGAAGCCGAACTCAAGCAACGCTTTGCCGATTACAGCCTCGTCAACAAAGAAGTGGCAGGCGAATTTATGTTGCAAGCGCAGCTCACCGAAGTCGCCAAACGACGCATTCAAGAATCTGCTGTGCAGCAAAATTTGTTGACGCTGCGCAATCGTGTCAATGAGTTGGGTGTGGCTGAACCTGTGATTCAACAACAAGGTATCGACCGCATCGTGGTGCAATTGCCTGGCGTGCAAGACACAGCGCGCGCCAAAGATATTTTAGGGCGTACCGCGACGCTGGAAATTCGCTTAGTGGATGACGAGCATCAAGTGAGCGTGGGCGGCGTTGCTCCATTCGGCACGGAAGCATTTAAGGACCGAGAAGGGCAAACGCTGCTGGTGAAAAAGCAAGTATTGCTGACGGGTGAACGCATCAATGACGCGCAACCTGGCTTTGATAATCGCGACAACGAACCTGCGGTACATCTGAATTTAGATGGCGTAGGCGCGCGTAAATTCAAAGAAGCGACGCGTGAAAATGTTGGTAAGCGCATGGCGATTATTTTGTTTGAAAAAGGCAAAGGTGAAATCGTTACCGCGCCCGTTATTCGTGAAGAAATTGGCGGCGGACGCGTGCAAATCAGCGGTCGTATGACTACCGAAGAAGCGCAAGACACTTCGTTGTTGTTACGCGCGGGCGCGTTGGCGGCACCAATGGAAATCGTTGAAGAGCGCACCGTCGGTCCTTCTTTGGGTGCGGATAATATCGACCGTGGTTTTAACTCCACCAAGATTGGTTTCATGCTGATTGCAGTGTTTATGGTCGCGTACTACTTGATGTTCGGCACGATTTCGGTGTTCGCACTCGCCGCCAACTTGCTGTTGTTGGTCGCATTGTTGTCGATGTTGCAAGCCACGTTGACCTTGCCAGGTATGGCGGGTATCGCCTTGACCTTGGGGATGGCGATTGACTCGAACGTGCTGATTAACGAGCGTATTCGCGAAGAATTGCGCAACGGCGTAAGTCCGCAAGCCGCAATTCATGCGGGTTACGAAAATGCGTTTGCGACGATTGTCGATTCCAATATCACCAATTTGATTGCAGGGATTGCGCTGTTTTTGTTTGGCTCTGGGCCAATTAAAGGCTTCGCGGTGGTGTTGTGTCTGGGCATTTTGACCTCGATGTTTAGCTCAGTGCTGGTATCGCGCGCGCTGGTTAATTTAATTTATGGTCGCAAAGCGCGGCTGAATAAAGTGGCAATAGGTTAAACGCATCGCATCGCGATACGTTCGTCCCCTCTCCCTCTTGCGGGAGAGGGTTAGGGTGAGGGAAACGAGCAGTGTTTGTCTGCTCGTTCGGTTAAGGAGTAGCACATGGAATTTTTTAAGATTAAACGCGATATACCGTTTATGAGTTACGGCAAAATCACCACTAGCATTTCTTTGGTGACCTTCTTAATCGCAATTGCTTTTCTCGCCACCAAAGGCTTGAATTTTGGCGTGGATTTCACGGGCGGCACAGTCATGGAAGTGCATTACGCGCAGCCTGCGGACTTGAATAAAGTCCGTGAACAGTTAGGCGGTGCAGGCTTGGCGGATGCACAAGTGCAGAACTTTGGTTCGAGCTTGGATGTGCTGATACAAATCCCGCTCAAAGCGAATAAAGCTGGCGCGAAGTTGAGTGAACAAGTGATGGCGACGTTGCATCAAGCCGATGCCAGCGTAGAAATGCGTCGCGTTGAATTCGTCGGTCCACAAGTTGGTAAAGACTTAGTCGAAAATGGTGCGTTAGCATTGTTGCTGGTTTCATTGGGTATCGTGGCGTATTTGTGGGTGCGCTTTGAATGGAAATTTGGCTTGTCTGCCATCATCGCCAACTTGCACGACGTGGTCATTATTTTGGGCTTTTTCGCATTTTTCCAATGGGAATTTTCCTTGTCGGTATTGGCTGCGGTGCTTGCAGTATTAGGCTATTCAGTGAATGAATCAGTGGTGGTGTTTGATCGTATTCGCGAAAATTTCCGCAAGATGCGCAAAGCAGAAACGGCTGAAATTATTAACAACGCCATTACCCGCACCATGTCTCGCACCATCATCACCCACGGTTCTACGCAAATGATGGTCGGCGCGATGTTATTTTTGGGCGGGGAAACGCTGCACTACTTCGCCATGGCACTGACCATCGGCATTATGTTCAGTATTTATTCTTCGGTGCTGGTCGCCAGCCCCTTGCTGATGATGTTCGGTGTGTCGCGCGAAGACTTTATCAAGCCTGAAAAAACTGAAGCGGAAGAAGTGCTGCCTTGATAGATTTAATCCTGCATTTAGATACGCACTTATTAGCCCTCGCGCACGACTACGGTTTCTGGGTGTACGGCATTTTATTCGCGATAATTTTTGCCGAAACGGGCTTGGTGGTTGCGCCGTTTTTGCCAGGTGATTCGCTGCTGTTTGTAGCGGGTGCGCTGTGCGGCTTGGGTGCGTTGCAACTCGAATGGCTGATACCAACTTTGATGTGCGCCGCCTTCGCGGGCGATAACACTAATTACTGGATAGGTCGTATTTTGGGACTGCATTTGTTCGATTTATTTTTGGGAAAATTCGTCAAGCAGGAACACTTAGATAAGACCCACAATTTCTATGAGAAGCATGGCGGCAAGACCATCATCTTCGCGCGCTTTCTACCCATCGTGCGCACTTTTGCACCTTTCGTGGCTGGCTTGGGGCGGATGCGTTATGCCACTTTCGTGATGTTTAGCGTGGTCGGCAGCGTGGCTTGGATTAGCTCACTCACCTTAGCGGGTTACTTCTTCGGCAACATTCCTGTGGTGAAAAACAATCTGACTTTGATTATTTTAGGCATCATGTTTATTTCCTTTTTGCCTGCGATTAGTGAATTTATCAAACATCTAAAAAATCGTTAATCACACACACCTTCTAGCAACATTAAAAAAGCCCAGCAATGCTGGGCTTTTTGTTGGCCGCGCTGGCTTACATTTAACCAAATCTGCCTGTGATGTAGTCTTCAGTTTCTTTGCGTTTGGGGTTGGTGAACACGGTGCTGGTTTCGCCGAATTCGATTAGGTCGCCAAGATACATATAGGCGGTGTAATCGGAAACGCGCGCTGCTTGTTGCATGTTGTGCGTGACGATGACGATGGTGAAATCTTCTTTCAATTCGTCAATCAACTTTTCGATATGCGCGGTGGAAATTGGATCGAGCGCAGAAGTCGGTTCATCGAGCAACAGCACTTGCGGTTTAACCGCGATGGCGCGCGCAATGCACAAACGTTGTTGCTGACCACCTGATAAACCCGTGCCGCTTTGTTTCAGCTTATCTTTGACTTCCGACCATAGCGCGGCTTTTTTTAATGCCCATTCCACGCGCGCTTCCATGTCGTGTTTGCTTAAATTCTCATACAGTTTTACGCCGAACGCGATGTTGTCGTAAATCGACATTGGAAACGGCGTGGGCTTTTGAAACACCATGCCGATTTTGGCGCGCAGCATATTCAAATCTTGTTTGGCATCCAGCACGTTTGCGCCATCCAAGATAATTTCACCTGTGGCTTTTTGTTTAGGATACAGCTCGTACATGCGATTAAAGGTGCGCAACAAAGTCGATTTTCCGCATCCCGATGGACCGATGAACGCGGTTACCATTTTTTCGGCGATGTTGAGGTTGATGTCTTTCAATGCACGGTAATTACCGTAGTGAAAGTTCAAATCTTTAACGATGACTTTGGGATTAGTGATGATGGTTTCAGTGGACATAATCTAGCCTTGTTAATGTGTGTTTGAGTTTTGGCGGAACAATACGCGCGCCAAAATGTTAAGCGTTAAAACGCTTAGGGTAATCAGCAACGCGCCCGCCCACGCCAGACTCTTCCAGTCTTCATAAGGGCTCATGGCGAATTGGAAAATCACGCCGGGCAAACTTGCCATCGGCTGATTCATATTGCTGCTCCAAAATTGATTATTTAGCGCGGTAAATAACAGCGGTGCAGTCTCGCCACTAATGCGCGCAATCGCCAGCATGATGCCTGTGATAATCCCCGCGCGCGCGGCACGCAAGGTGACGAAGTTGATGATTTTCCATTGCGGTGCACCCAGTGCAGCAGCGGCTTCGCGCAAGGTGGAAGGCACTAAACGCAGCATGTTTTCGGTGGTGCGAATCACAATCGGAATCACCAAAATCGCCAACGCCAGCGCGCCCGCCCAGCCTGAGAAATGTTTGATTTGCACCACATACACTTCGTACACAAACAGCCCAATCACAATTGACGGCGCGGATAACAAGATGTCGTTAATAAAGCGCGTCACAGGTGCCATCCAACCGCGCTGACCGAATTCCGCCAAATACGTTCCTGCCAAAATCCCGATGGGTGTGCCGATCACCGTGCCGAGTACGGTCATCATCAAGCTACCTGCAATCGCATTGAGCAAGCCGCCTGAGCTGCCAGGTGGTGGAGTCATTTGCGTGAATACGGCGGCAGTGAGTGCGGGCAAACCGTTCTCCAGCAGCGTCCATAAAATCCAGCATAGCCAAAATAAACCGAAGCCCATGGCTAAGACCGAGACCGTTAGTCCTGCACCATTGATGATGCGACGGCGTGTGTATAAAGCAGAATTTGTCATAATCGTTACGCCGCCTGACCTTCACGTTTGCCCAGTTTGTACAGCATGTAGCGGGCGAGAGACAACACCACGAAGGTGATGAAAAATAAAATTAAACCGAGCTCGATGAGCGATGAGGTGTACAGCTCGCCGATGGCTTCAGTAAATTCATTCGCTAGGGCAGATGAAATACTGTTGCCTGGATTGAGCAGCGATTTGCTCAGCTCATGCGCGTTACCAATCACAAAAGTCACCGCCATCGTTTCACCCAAGGCGCGCCCCAAGCCCAACATAATGCCGCCCGCCACACCGACTTTGGTGTAAGGCAACACTACTTTCCACATCACTTCCCAAGTGGTCGCACCCAAGCCGTAAGCCGATTCTTTGAGCAGCGTCGGCACGACATCGAACACGTCGCGCATCACCGAGGTAATGAAAGGAATTACCATGATGGACAAGATGATGCTGGCGGTGAGGATGCCGATACCCATAGGCGCGCCCATAAAAAATTCGCCGATAAACGGCAGCGGCCCGATGTGGTCGTTTAGCCACGGTTCAACATGGTCAGCGAACAGCGGTGCGAATACGAATAAGCCCCACATGCCATAAATAATGCTGGGGATGCCTGCCAATAATTCGATGGCGATACCGAGTGGGCGACGCAAGATGCGCGGCGACAGTTCGGTCAAAAAAATCGCAATACCAAAACTCACGGGAATGGCAATGACCAAGGCGATGCCAGAAGTAATAAGTGTGCCGACAATCGGAATTAACGCGCCGAATTTATCGTTGACGGGATCCCATTCCGGGCTGGTTAGAAAGCCAAAACCAAACGCGTGGATGGCGGGCATACTACCAATGACTAAAGAAGCGATGATGGCGGCTAATAACAGCAGTACGCCAAAGGCGGAAACCCGCGTCAAACTACGAAACGCCAAGTCTAATAAGGCTTGGCGTTTCAACTTCGCTTCGAGTGAGAACATCGACATAGTGAGCACTTTATATAAGTAGGAAACCTCGTAAATGTTGTCTCGACTAAATGCTAATCGAATCAAAATTTACGGGGTTTCCCGATTAGAAACGGGGGCTGTACAGCCCCCGCTAGTATAACCGAGCGAGGTAAAACTACCTCGTGCGTCGCGTTAAAATTTTGCAACTTTAGCGCGACCCATAAACCCGTTACGACTTACTTCCAGATTGCTTTACCTGCCGCGTCTTTCACTTGCGCTTTCCAAGTAGCGCGAATCAGCTTGGTAACGCTTTCGGGCATCACAACGTAGTCCAAATCACCTGCCAATTTGCCGCCGTTGCTGTAAGCCCAGTCAAAGAATTTCAACACTTCTTTACCCGATTCTGGCTTGTCTTGCGCTTTGTGAATCAAGATAAAGGTTGCGCCACTGATAGGCCATGAGCCTTTGCCAGCTTCGTCAGTCAAGATTTCGTAGAAGCCAGGAGCTTTGTCCCAATGCGCGCCTGCCGCTGCGGCTTTGAATGAATCTTCATTCGCGCCAACAAACTGACCATCACGGTTTTTCATTTGCACGCTGGTCATTTTGTTTTGCAAAGCGTAAGCATATTCAACATAACCAATTGAACCTTTGATACGTTGCACATAAGAAGCTACGCCTTCGTTGCCCTTGCCGCCCGTACCTGCTTTCCAAGACACTGCCGTACCTTCGCCTACCGTTGCTTTCCAATCCGCGCTGACTTTTGACAAGTAGTTGGTGAAAATAAAGCTCGTACCTGAACCATCTGAACGATGTACTACAGTGATGTTGTCATCAGGCAGTTTCATATCTTTGTTCAAAGCGGCAATCGCTGCGTCATTCCACTTAGTAATTTTGCCCAAGTAGATATTCGCCAAAGTTGCACCATCTAATTTCAACTGACCTGAGCCGATGCCGTTGACGTTAATCACGGGTACTACGCCGCCGATTACAGTAGGGAATTGCATCATGCCGTTTTTATCCAAATCTTCTGGTTTCAAAGGCATATCGGATGCGCCAAAATCAACGGTTTTTGCGGTGATTTGTTTGATACCGCCACCTGAACCAATAGATTGATAGTTCATGTTTACGCCGCCTTGCGCTTTATAGGCTTCAGCCCATTTTGCATAAATTGGGTAAGGGAACGTTGCGCCTGCACCAGTGATGTCGGTAGCAGAACTTACGTTGGCGAATGCCATGCTCGATACCGCAGCGATGCTTAAAACTAATTGTTGCATAGTGCTTTTCATAATGTCTCCAAAAGGAATAACGTAAAAGTACAACGGGGGGAAGCTCAGTACAACGGCGCGCAGTGTAGTTTTTTATTGTGACAAGATTATTACAGAAAGAATAATGTCTATTCCGCCCTTGTGTGAGGGTGGACAGTGCTTTTAAAATCTATTTAATTGTTTTAATAATTCTTTAATCGTATAAATATAAAATGATGAAATCAGCCCAAGTTGTAACAGCTTTATCCGCCTTAGCGCAGCCCACGCGTTTAGCTATTTTTCGGCTGTTAGTGGTGCGTGGAATAGATGGTATGGCGGCGGGACAGATTGCCGACAAGCTCAAAGTGTCGCCCGCTAATTTGTCTTTTCATGTCAAAACACTCACCCACGCGGGGCTGATTAGCCAACGCCAAGACGGGCGTTTCGTCTATTACGCGGCGAACTTTACCGCGATGAATGCGATGCTGGCTTACCTAACCGAAAACTGCTGCGCAGGCACAGCGTGTGAGCTTGAAAATAAGCAATGTTAATTTTAGAAAAGGAAAAGTAATGCAGGAAAAAACTTACAACGTATTGATTCTTTGCACCGGCAATTCGGCACGCAGCATCTTGGGTGAAGTGTTGTTTAACAGCTTGGGCAAAGGCAAATTCAAAGCCTATAGCGCGGGCAGCAAACCAGCGGGCAAGGTCAATCCTGGGGCAATCGAATGGCTGCAAAAACAGGGTCACTCACTTGAAGGTTTGCGCAGCAAAAGCTGGGACGAGTTCGCTACACCCGATGCGCCGCAATTCGATTTTATTTTCACCGTGTGCGACAACGCGGCGGGCGAAGCCTGCCCCTTGTGGTTGGGCAAACCCGCCACCGCGCATTGGGGCATACCCGACCCCGCCCATATTGAAGGCGATGAAGCGCGCCGCACCGCCTTCAATAAAGCCGCACAGCAATTGACGCGACGCATACAGTTATTTATGGAGCTACCCATAGAAAAAATGGACAAATTAGCGTTGAAAGAAAAGCTCGCCGAAATCGGACGAATAAAGGATTAACGCGATGAATCTGTTTGAACGCTACCTCACCGTGTGGGTGTTTTTGTGCATCGTTGTCGGCGTGTTGTTCGGGCAACTCGCGCCCAGTTTTTCTCACGCCTTGGCGAATCTAGCAGTCGCACACGTCAATCTTCCCGTCGGAATTTTGGTGTGGGTGATGATTATTCCCATGTTGTTACGCATCGACTTTGGCGCGTTGCATCAAGTTAAAAAACATCTGCGCGGCATAGTCGTAACGCTGTTCGTAAACTGGGCAGTTAAGCCCTTTTCGATGGCGTTCCTCGGCTGGTTATTTATCCGTCATGTGTTCGCCGATTATTTGCCCGCCGAGCAACTCGACAGCTATATCGCGGGACTGATTTTGCTCGCCGCCGCGCCGTGTACCGCGATGGTGTTTGTGTGGAGCAATCTAGTTAAAGGCGATGCCTATTTCACCTTGTCGCAAGTCGCCCTCAACGATGCGATTATGATTTTTGCTTTTGCGCCGCTGGTGGCGTTGTTATTGGGCATCGCCAGCATCGCCGTGCCGTGGGCGACGCTGCTGTTTTCGGTGATTTTTTACATCGTGATTCCCGTCATTCTCGCGCAACTATTACGTCGCTATTTAATGGCACAAGGCGAAGTAAACTTTAATTACGCGATGGAAAAAATCGCTCCATTTTCCATGAGCGCGCTATTGCTAACGCTGGTTTTATTGTTTGCCTTGCAAGGCAACGCCATCGTCAAACAGCCTGTTGTCATTGCGCTGCTCGCCGTGCCGATTTTGCTGCAAGTGCTGTTCAACGCGAGTTTGGCGTATGGCTTGAATCGTCGCCTGGGCGTGGCACATTGCGTCGCCGCACCGTCCGCGTTAATTGGCGCGAGCAACTTCTTTGAACTTGCGGTTGCAACGGCAATCAGCTTATTTGGTTTTGAATCGGGCGCGGCTCTGGCGACCGTGGTGGGCGTGTTGATTGAAGTGCCGCTGATGTTGCTGGTGGTAAAGGTCGCCAACGCATCGCAAGGCTGGTACAACAATTCCGCAAAGTAGGGGGTTATTGCGCGGCCTGTGTCATGCCAAATTGAATACGATGCAGTTGCGCGTACACGCCTGCTTTGGTCAGCAACTCACTGTGCGTGCCGACTTCTACAATCACGCCTTTTTGCATCACCACAATGCGGTGGGCTTTCTCTATCGTAGATAAACGATGTGCGATGACCAGCGTGGTGCGCCCTTGCATTAGCGTTTCGAGCGCGGCTTGGACGTGGCGTTCGGAGGCGGAATCTAACGCGGAGGTGGCTTCATCCAAAATCAAAATAGGTGCGTCTTTGAGAATGGCACGGGCAATCGCGATGCGTTGCCGTTGTCCACCCGATAGTTTCACGCCGCGCTCGCCGACCAATGTTTGCAAGCCTTGCGGCCACTCGCGGATAAATTCCATGGCGTGCGCAGCGGCGGCGGCGGCGATGATTTCTGCTTCACTTACTGCACGTTCTTGACCGTAAGCAATGTTGGCGGCGAGGGTGTCGTTAAACAGCACCACTTCTTGGCTGACCAGCGCGATGTTGGCGCGCAAGCTGTCCAGCGTCAGCGCATTCAAGTCGTGTCCGTCTAGCGTAATGCGTCCGCTGCTGGGCAAATAAAAGCGCGGCACTAGATTCGCCAACGTCGTTTTACCGCTGCCCGATGCGCCCACTAATGCCACCGATTGCCCTGCTGGCACGTGCAAACAAATATCCTGCAAAGCCATGCGTACTGGTTCATTAGCGGGTGCATCGTCGTTTTGATAGGCGAAATTTAGATGCTCAAAACTTAACTCGCCGCGCGCACGCGCTAACACCGTTTTGCCCGTATCCACTTCGCTCGCTG
The DNA here is from genome assembly GCA_036171695.1 of Gallionella sp. Classification (GTDB taxonomy): domain Bacteria; phylum Pseudomonadota; class Gammaproteobacteria; order Burkholderiales; family Gallionellaceae; genus Gallionella. Next base: position 5,067 of record JAVHRN010000076.1, on the reverse strand, counting down.
AATCAATTAAATCGAACACGCTTTCCGCAGCGGCAAGGCCGCGCTGCATTTGTTCGCTGACGCTGGTGAGGCGTTTAATCGGCGCGGTCAACATCAACATCGCCGCGACAAATGACAAGAATCCGCCCACCGTGGTCTCGTCGGTTTTGGCTTGTTGTGTCGCCAAATAAATCACCACTGCCAGCGCGAATGCCGCGACTAACTGCACCAGCGGCACGTTCGCCGCCGCTGCCGCCGCTTGCTTCATGGCTTGGCGACGCATGTTGTTAGTCTCGACTGCAAAGCGTTGGTCTTCGTAGCGTTGCCCACCAAATAGTTTGACGACTTTGTGCGCGGACACGCTTTCTTCAATGACTTGCGTGATGTTGCCCATGGCGCGTTGCGAGTCGCGGCTGGAATTGCGCAAGCGTTTGTTGATGGTGTAAATCACTCCCGCGACTAACGGCGTAACCACCAGCGAGAGCAGCGTGAGTTTCCAATCCAAATAAATCAGCCAGCCCATCAGCCCGACAATAATGATGGAGTCGCGGATGGTAACGGTCACCACCGAAGTCGCAGCAGCCGTGACTTGCGTGACATCGAAGGTAAGTTTGGAGATGAGATTACCCGTGGCGTGGTTGTCATAAAAATGCGTAGGCAGAGTGAGTAATTTGCGGAACATTTCGCCGCGCAAATCCATCACCACTTTGTTGCCCACCCAGTTAATCGCGTAGGTCGCGACAAAGCCCGCAATGCCACGCACCAAAAAAATCAAAATAATAATCAGCGGTGCCCAATGAATCACGAAGTCATCTTTATGCACAAAAGTCCCGTCCAGCATGGGTTTGAGCAGGGCGGGCAACAGCGGCTCGGTGGCGGCGGCGACCGCCGTACCTGCAATGGACGCGGCGAACACGCGCCAATAAGGTTTGACGTAAGACAGTAAACGTAAATAAAGCTGGGTATTGGTGAGATTTTTCATGGCGCGCACTTTAGCAGAAAGGGACTGTTTTTCGATGCAAAAATGGCGCGCTGCGGCACTGCGTAAAGACGGTTCATCAAAACTTAATTTGACAACACCAGGGGGGGGGGCGGGTACGATGCGCGGCCTTAAAGAGCCGCGTGTACGCGTGTTTAACAAGGTTTTATCTAATTAAGTAACTTAACAAACTAAGGAGAAAATAATAATGGCAAATTTAGATCAGGTATTGGCAAATTCAGTAGCTTCGATTCCAGAATGTTTAGCGGCGGGTTATGTGGATATTGCATCGGGGATGTTGCTGTCGGTTAAGACCGTTGATTCGCATCCTGCTGAAGTGCTCAATATGGTAGCCGCCGCAACAGGTGATTTGTTCGCTGGTAAAAACGTCGTCGCGATTGAAAACCTGTTTAAGAAATCGCGCGGCTTAGCGCAAGACAATCATCACTACTTTCAAGAAATTATTGTCAATAGCGACAATTTAATTCACGTATTTTTGCGCGGTAAACAACATACTGATTACATCGCAGTGTTCGTCTGTCGCAAGACTGCCAACTTAGGCATGGCGTTGACCAAAGCACGCGCAGCGATGCCAGAAATCGAAGCAGCGGTATAACCATGACACCGTCTCCATCCCTTGCTTTATCGGGGTTTGGCGTAGCGTACGGCAAAAGGGTGGTGCTAGATGGCATCACCCTTTCTTTGTCGTCTGAAGGTATTGATGTGTTGATGGGCCCAGTCAAATCTGGCAAATCTACCCTGTTTCGCACTTTATCTGGGCTATACCAAAATCATGCTTTACATCGCAGCTGGGGCGAAATACGCCTGCAAGACTGTGGCATTACGGACGCAAATCGCCCCTTGCTGGTGCAACAACATGCCCACGTATTTGAGCACACTTTGTTGCAAGCCTTGCTTGAACCAATTCGACAAACTCAGCAAAAAAGCCCCGCCCAATGGCAAGAGCAAGGGCTGCAATGGCTGACTGAGAATGGTTTAGCTGACGCTCTGCCGTACGCCAACCAACCGCTGCTGCAATGCAGTCTCCCGCTACAACGCAGTGTGTTGATTTTGGCGCAAGCCCTGCTGCGGCCTCCGCTGCTGCTGATAGATGAGCCTACTTATGATTTGAACGACCAAGATGCAATGTGGTTAATTGAGTGGCTTAAAACCTTAGGCACGCGCCAAAAATTATGGGTGGCGTTACACAATCAAATGCAAGCCCGCCGCTTAGCCAACACCGTGACTTTGATTGGCGGCGGTCACGTCATTGCTCAGCAAGCCTGCGACGCGTTCTTTGCGCGTCCTGCTAACCCACTGGCAGGTGAATTTATTCGCACGGGTAGTTTGTCTTTGCCCGCACCTGATGCACGCGCGGAAACGTTAGCCGAAGGCGTTATCCCGCCCGTTCTGAGTCAGGCCGCGCAAGCAGCGGTGCTTGAATTTTCCCCAACCGAAATACCAGCACCAGCAGCACCAGCAGCACCGCTCAAGCCAATGATTCAGGCAGGCGCAGCAACTAATACCGCGCCGCCTAGTTATGTCGCGCCCGTTGCGCTACCTGCAACCAGCCGTGATGGGGTCGAGCTGGCTTCTAGCATCGGCGAGGTGATGTTTCGCGATAACACGGCACCGCGTGGCTTTCATTGGATTATTCCTGGCAAGCTCGCGGGCTGTCCCGCACCAGGAGTGAGTGCGCCAATTGATTACGACCTAACGCTATTAGCAAAAACAGGGATTACTAAGCTCATTACCCTGACTGAAATCGACCTAGACCAAGCTGCATTACAACGGCATTACTTAAGCAATTTGCACATGCCGATTTTTGATCGAGAAGCCCCTTCGGTTGGGCAAACTCATATGTTATTGGTACGGATGCAACGCATGATAGATGCAGGTGAAGTACTCGCTGTACATTGCAAAGCTGGACTGGGCAGAACGGGGACGATACTGGCGGCATGGATGATACGAGAAGGTGGCTTGTCGGCTGAAAACTCAATGACTCGCTTACGACGTATTGAGCCTGGCTTTATACAAAGTGCGTCGCAAGAAAATTTTTTGCGTGAATATGAAGCCGATTTGACCAACCGTTTGCTCTAAGCCATGCCAACAATCACCTATCAAACGCACAGCGTTGTCGCACGCAGCGACGAAACCATATTGGATGCCTGTTTGCGGGCGGGCATCACGTTGCCTTTTTCGTGTCGAGCGGGTACTTGTCATAGCTGCTTATCGGTCGCGGTCAGCGGCACGATTCCCAGCGCAGCACAACGCGGTTTAACACCAGAGCAAGTTGCGCAATCTATGTTTTTGCCTTGCTTATGTATCGCGACGGACGAGATGAAAATTCTGCCCGCGCATACCGCAAAGCTATGGACTAAAACCCTATTGCAAGGCAAAAAAATACTGCCTGATGGGCGGGGGGAATTTTTATTTGAGCCCACTTTGCCTGTCGCTTGCGCGCAAGGTGATGTCATCAAGCTGCGTAGCCCTGCTGGGGAAGTGTGTAACGCAGCCATCACCAATCAGCCCAATGAGGATTATTTTCTTGCCATTGAGCTGCTACGCCAGTCGGGTGAAGCGTTGCATGATTGGCTATTTACGCAATTACACGTCAACGATGAGCTTGATATACAAGGGGTGTTTGATAAGGCGTTAGTTGCTGCGCCCAGCCCGCGTGCAAAATATCCACCGCCCGATCCACTGTTGTGGGCAGCGTTGCAGCAAGGCAAATTATTGCGTGAAATTTTGCAAGACTTTTACACTCGTGCGTATGCAGACCCAGTGCTATCGCCTTATTTTCATGGTGTTACCCTGCAACGTGCTATAGAAAAAGTGTATTCGTTTATGCAGCAGGTCTGCACTGGCGACAACAGTTATTTTGGTGAACGCCCTAAAAATGCGCATCATTGGATGGTTATCTCTGACGAGACTTTTCGCTATCGCGAAAATTTAATGCGTGCTTGTCAGCTCCGTGCGGGACTATCCGAGGAAATGTCGCAACGCTGGTTGGCGATCGAAAATTTTTATCAAGCTGACATCGTCAAATCAGCCCCTATTCCACGTCAATTTGAGGGGCGCGATTTGCCACTGGAAGGCTACGGCGACATGGTGTTGGATACGGGGGCGATGTGTGATGGCTGCGCGCAAGTTATTGAAGCAGCTGAGCCGGTGCGCTATCACTTGCGGCTAGGCACCTTGTACTGCAAGCGATGCCAAAACGACCTTAAATAGCCGACGGTAACGCCGCCCCCAGCACCAACAACATCAGCGCGGCGGATTCCACCGCCTCTACCCCCGCGCCTAGCAAGTCGCCGGTCATGCCGCCGATGCGATGCAATAAGAATTGCCGCCATGCCAACACTAGCAAAGGCACAGCGCATAACACGGGCGCGATGAGGCTGCATCCCAATAACAGTAAGCCCCACACGATGATGGACGCGGTGGAAATTTGCCAGCCGAAGCGTTCGCCTAAACCCGCTTTGAGCGAGGGCAGGCGCGCCCAGAGCAACGTTCCCCAGCGCGCCCAAGCGGGGATGAGTACGAGGGCAATATAGTGTCCGCTCTTGGCGAGCAGCATCAGCAAGACAAATTTTGTGAGCAGTTGCAACGCCACGCTGACCACGCCAAATGTGCCTAGATGCGGGTCGGCTAATACCTGCAAAAATTTATCTTGATTGCGATGCGCCGCGCCCAGTGCGTCGCTCATGTCCGCCAACCCATCCAAGTGCAACGCGCCTGTGATGCCCACCCAAACCAATACGCCCAGCAACGCACCCAAGGCAGGATCGACACGGCTGCCTAACCACACCGCGCCCGCCACGAATGCGCCCACGAGCAAGCCCACCAGCGGAAACCAGTGCGCGCAACGAGTTAATTCGGCGGCATCAAAGTTGCGCAGCTGCGGCGTGGGCAAGCGGGTTAAAAATTGAATGGCGAGAATGAGAGGGCGCATGATTAGTTGAGTGACAGCAAGAAAGGGGGATGCCCCGATAAGTGCGAAATGCACAGACAGGCCGCTTCGGGCAAGGCAATTTGAAACGCTTGTGCAGGGGTGTAGCCAAACAATTCCATGAGCAAAGCGCGCATCACCCCCGCGTGGGTAATCA
>JAVHRN010000075.1:0-2206 GCA_036171695.1 Gallionella sp. | reverse complement strand
AGCTATTCATGCGGCAATTATCGCATTACCCACTCTATTTCACATAGAGCCGTTATGTTTTGTGTGAATATCAGATCGCCAGTTTTTCTATCCGTAATTTCATAGCGGGCTTCAGTATTGGTTACTTTAGGAACGCTGTTTAATATTTCCAGTTTAAGAATCTTTACCGATAAGTTAACTTTTTTGGTGGCGTCATCTTGAAATATAAGCATAGAGTTTAACGACTCAAGCAGCGCAGTCTGCCACTGCTGCTGGATCATTTGCGCACTGTTCGCCTGTGTATCAACTCTGTCAACCCATGCGAAGTCAAGTGGGCCTGTTTTTTCATCTTGGCGTGCAATGCTTACTGTCAAAGACTTCAACTCAGCATCAATTTTTCGGCTAGACATGCCTACATTCGGAGCTGAAAAATTGATCGCTGGTTGCGAACCGCAACCTGACAAAAATATAGCTGTAACGGCTATCGCGAACAGTTTCTGAAACTTCATAGCTATCCTTTCAAAATTACCGGGATAAAGAAAAGCCATTCTCCACCGGCATGGAAAATGGCTCGGGACATATCTGCTTAAACTACAAAAATTCTAGGTTGCTACTTGTTGCGATAATTTTTCACGACTTTCCATCCAGCAACGCCAACTGCCAGCCCTGCCGCGCCTCCGGCAATAATTGGCCATACAGGTGCCGACACAAGCCCGAGAGAAAGCGCCATCGCGCCCAATCCATGCGAACCCAGCACAGTGACTGAGCCCGCCGCCAAACTGCCGCCCAGTGCCGCGCCCGTTGCTGCTGTGACACCAGTAGTCGCACCCATTGCTGCATCTTCTGCATTCAATTTTTCAATGAGGGCCTTCAATTCATCCATGGTTTTCGCAATCACTTTGGCGGTGAGTTTTGTGAGCTTGATTACGCCGTCCTGTAGGCTGGATACCAACGCCAGCACTTTTTCGTCCGTAATCAGCCGCCTTGCTCCATCGACAAACAAGGCAAGACCAATTGCAAGAATTGATGCATCCGTGAATCCAAATCCACCGGGCGGCTGGAAAAAATTCTGCGCCATGTCTCCGACCGAATAGCCGAATGCACTGAAAATTGCTGCGCCTCCGCCAATCAATGCAACGGCAGGTATCCCAATTTCTCCTCCCATCGCAGTAATACCGATAGATCCGATGAAGGATGCTGCAATGCCGCCAATGCCAGCACCGGCACCAGCTCCAATATCCGACCACTGGCTACCAACCACATGCGATCCCATGTCGATGTTCCCGGTCTGCAACCCCCAAGTGATGACGGCTGCGCCCAGCGCCATCTCGCCTACACCGACAGCCCACTGATTCCTTTCGCACCATTCCTTGCAGTATCCGAGCAAGGTTTGAAAATGCCGTTTATCTGGATCGCTCATCATCATTTCGTACATGCCACAAACTCCTGCAGTTATGGGAAGACGTAATGATAGAGTAAAGATGTAATTCCTCCTACTATAGGAGGAATATTTGGACGCTGGCATTGCTTTTGGGAAAGTGCTGAGACGACTGCGAATAGAGGTTGGATTGACGCAAGAAAATCTTGGCTTTGAAGCAGACTTACGGCGCACCTACGTCAGCATTCTGGAACTTGGCCAGCAACAGCCATCGCTCACGACCATCATCAAGATTGCACAAGCACTCAACCTCACGCCGGGTAGCTTGATGGATATGGTGACTGATGAGATCAAGAACGCGAAGAAAAAGAAATAAACCCTCCACTGCCAATTTTTCCGGCGCTGTTCGATCTGGCGAACTGCTGCTTGTTGGGAAGTGTTCGGAATGCCACGGGGATGTTGCAAGGATGATTGAGTCGAGTTAAAACTACCCACGTCCAATAGGGATAGTCAATCAGAAGTCGAGGAACACCACTGATACAGCACAGCCAACGACGCGACACCTCCGTTCAGGCGCATCACCTCAATTTGTCACAGCAATTGCAGCAGCAAGCGCATAGCGTGGCTTGCAAGGGGTAATCTGAAAGGGGCAACTCGGCCCGTACCAAATCAAGTGCAATTCCTGCGCCCCCGGCAAAACCTATACCGACTTTGCCGAACCGGAGTTTTGCCGAAAAAGCACATTCTGGAGGCGGATAGTAAAAAGCCACTTTCTTGCGAAAGTGGCTTGAATACTGGCTCCCCGACCTGGATTCGAACCAGGGACCTGCGGATTAACAGTCCGTCGCT
>JAVHRN010000074.1:0-44566 GCA_036171695.1 Gallionella sp. | reverse complement strand
GAATTAAGCTACGCTAAAGAACGAGCCTGCGTTGCACTTCAGAGTTGAATCCGCCAACCATAAAGTTGATGCCTGGCTTAGGGTAAGGGAGGCCACTCAAGCCGTTAGCCAAGCCAAATGCCTGAAGTTGCGCAATGGTCATCCCCGGTTTGATTTGTTCGCACAACGCTTTAACGCGTTTCTCCGCGCTGACAAAGTTCGCGGTGCAATAACTCGTACCAACAAGTATGAGAACTAGGACTCCTATTGTGATGCCGCGAGATTTAGTCATGGTTGCTTTCAATAAATGTGAACGATGTTCTGTGTGCTTTTCAGATGAGGTGAATCAGTACTGAGGTGAATCATCCAGAGATGAAAAACAGGCCGAATCAATGGGGGCAGACTTTAACTTACCTTGATGGTATTAAATTCGGCTACGTTGTTTTTGCTGCTTGGGCTAATGCCACCAACGCGCTTCTAGCTTGCTGCGCATCCAACACCTCTGCGGCAAAATCAACGCGCAACATTTCACCATCGGCACGCAAATCAAAGCCATCACAATCTATGCTTAGCATCTCGACATCTAGTACTTCGCGTTGATGAATCTGTTGGCAATAGCCGCGCATGGTGTCGGTGTGGTCGGCGTTCATGTGTGCAATCACATCGGCTGCTTGTGCGATGAGCGGGTAGGACGCGATGCGGTATTGCTCGATATTCACCCAATGAATTTTGCCGAAGCCACCGATGTAGCGAATGGCGATGGGTTGGATGCGATAGAAGGCGAAATCGTGCATGGCGAAGTAGGTTTCGGCTTCGGGAAAGTAGCGCAAATAACGTGCGCCGATGGTGTCTTTGTCGGCAATTCGTTCGGCGTTGCCGAGCAGGGTGATACGTCCTTGCGTCTGTATTTGCGCGTCGCGCTGGTCATGTGTAATCAGGCTGACGCGTGGGTCGTGCAGAATGTTTTTGGTGTGTTCGGCTAGGCCACTAATCAAAATAATCAAGCTGCCATCGTAATCGACTAAGTAAGGTGTAATCGAACCAAACGGAAAGCCGTCGAATTTTTTTGACAGCGTGGACAGTGCACCGTAGCGATGGGCGCGCAACATTTTTCTAGCTTCGGTGGCATTGTTCATTTGCAATCCTTGATGTATTCGATAATTGTGGGAGCTCGATTTATCGAGCGATTAAAAATGTGTCGCTTCGTCGAGTGCTTATGCAAAGCTATCGCGCGATAGTCAGAATTAAATTATGAGAAATTTTAAGTGCCAATCGCTCGATAAATTGAGCTCCCACAAGTAGGTCTTTCATGCGGCGAGTTTCAGCGCGGTCATCGCCAAGCGTTTACCCAGCGCGACACATAATTTTTTCTCGGCTTCACTAATTGGCGCATCGCTGGTTAATCCTGCGACATGGCTTGCGCCATAAGGCGTACCGCCACTTTGCGTGCTGGCGAGTTCGGGTTCGGAATAAGGGATGCCAACTATCATCATGCCGTGATGCAATAGCGGCATCATCATGGTGAGCAGGGTGCTTTCTTGTCCGCCGTGCAGCGAGCTGCTAGAGGTAAATACGGCGGCAGGTTTACCCACCAGCGCGTGCTGCATCCACAAGCTGCTGGTGCTATCCCAAAAGTATTTCATCGCGGCTGCCATATTGCCGAAGCGCGTTGGGCTGCCGAGTGCCAAGCCGATACATTCGGTGAGGTCGCGCAATTCGACATACGGTGCGCCGCTGTCGGGAATGCTGGCTGCCGTAGTTTCGCAGGTGGTGGAAATTTTTGGCACAGTGCGCAGGCGGGCTTGCGCGCCATCCACTTGCGCAATGCCCCGCGCAATCAGTTGCGCCATGTGTTTGGTCGCACCATGTTGGCTGTAATACAGTACGAGAATTTCTTTGTCGGTTATCATTTGCGAATCTCTATAAATTCATTTTCTGGGCGAATCACTGCGTCGCGTGCTCGCTCATTCCTTGTCTATCAATCTGATATGTCTCCTTCATTCGCGGCGCGGCTTCTTGTGCTTCATCCCAGAAAAATAATTTCTAGAGATTCGCAATGTTCGTCATTGCATTTCAGCCCACGAATTATAAAGAAGGCGCGCAATTATGAAAAAAAATTTACTCGATATATTAGCTTTGCTGCGTTTTGTCATCGCACGCTTTAAGCAAGACCGTTGCTCGCAAGCCGCAGCCAGCTTGACCTTTACCACGCTGCTGTCGCTCGTGCCGCTCATCACCATTACGCTCACCATGCTCGCGGCATTTCATGTGTTTGAAGATTTTTCGACACAGATTAAAAACGATGTATTGAGTAATTTAATGCCCGATAAATCTGCCTTGGTGGTCACGGAATACATGCAGCAATTCGCCGAAAGTGCCACGCGTTTAACGGCGGTTGGGATTGTATTTTTGGCAGTAACAGCGATGTCGATGATGCTCACTATCGACAAGTCGTTTAATGTCATTTGGCGAGTATCTCAGCCCCGTCCTTTGATTAAACGCTTGGTCGTGTATTGGACGATTTTGACTGTCGCGCCCTTGCTCATCGGCACCAGTTTGTCGCTCACGTCTTGGCTGATTGGACTGACGTTAGGTTACGCAAAACACATCCCCGTGTTCGGCGTGGAAGCGTTGCGCATCTTGCCTGTGCTGTTCACCACAGGGGCATTTACTTTGTTGTTTTTACTCGTGCCGAATCGCTATGTGCCGCGCAGTCACGCGCTCATCGGCGCAGTGTTTTCGGCGGTATTGTTTGAAACCATGAATCGCGTGTTTGCCAATTACATCAGCCACTTTCCCACCTACAAATTAGTCTATGGCGCGTTCGCCAGCGTGCCGATTTTTTTGCTGTGGATTTATTTGTCATGGCTGACGATTTTGTTGGGCGCGGTGGTGGCATCGTCGTTATCGCACTGGCGCAGTAGCAATCGCAAGCAGCTCACGTCAACCGCGCGTTTGCTCGATGCTTTGCGCGCCTTGCAGTTGATGGAGATAGCCTTTACGCAAGGGCGCGTATTAACTTTTCCTGAGATTTCTAAAACACTGCATTTGGGTTACGACGAGCTGGAATTTATTTTGGACAAGTTAGCGGCAGCAGCGATGGTGCGCAAAGCAGAGGGCAATGTGTGGTTGTTGATGCGCGATACGCAACACATCAAAGCCTCCGAAGTGCTGCAATTATTCGTACTCGACCCTAGTAGTTTATTTGCCGAACAAGCGCACGATCCGTTGCAAATTTGGTTGGCAGGTTGCGCTAAACAATTGGAAAAAAGTAGCAACATTTCCTTGCAGCAGTTGTTTAAGCAAAGCATCGCTTGCTCGATAAAATAATCTGCGTTCTAATGCGCGACATTTTTTTATTCACGGGAAATACACCATGCAATTTTTAGAAAGTTTTTTTGAAGGCTCGTTGTGGAATAGTCGTTTTGTGATTCTCACCGCCGTCATTGGCAGCTTGTTAGCAGGCTTTGCGATTTTTTATATGGCGACCGTGGATGTATTTATTTTGTTGTCGCACGCGCTGCATTATGCCGATAGTGGTTTGACCGACGAAGCCCGCAAAGTGTTGCATGACGGTACGGTGTCGCACATTGTTGAAGTGGTAGATGGCTATTTATTGGCAACGGTGATGCTGATTTTTGCTTTGGGTTTATATGAATTATTTATCAGCGACATCGACCAAGCGCATGGCAATAAAGCCTCCAGCAAAATTTTGGTAATTAACAGTTTGGATGATTTGAAATCACGTTTAGCCAAAGTGATTCTGATGATTATGATCGTCACGCTGTTTGAAGAAGCTTTGAATATGCACATCGCGACTCCGTTGGATTTGGTTTATTTGGGCGTAAGCATCGCGCTGATTGCCTTGGCTTTGTACTTGAGTCACGCCGCAGAAGCGGGTGCGCATGGCAATGATGTTGCTACCCCTGATGACGAGCAACAACACGGTCACTAAGATGTTCAGCAAGCAATGTTATGCAATGTTAGCGGGGCTATGCGCCTCGCTAACTGTTTGTGCGAGCGACTTTGCACTCACTGATTTGCAAGGTAAGACACATCGCTTGGCGGACTATCGCGGCCAATATGTGTTGGTAAATTTTTGGGCAACTTGGTGCTCGCCGTGCTTGAGCGAAATTCCTGAGCTGAATGCCTTGCAAAAATCGCATCCAGAGTTGCATGTGCTAGGCGTTGCCATGCAATCAGGCTCATCCGCCAAAGTGGCCGATTTTGCAGCGGCGCAGCACATAGCTTATCCGCTGGTGATGGGTAATCGCGACCTCGCCGAGCAGGTGCGTAAAGCCGCCCAGCAAAATGAGGAAATTGAAGTGTTACCGAGCAGTTTTTTATTCGGCAAGCAAGGCGAGTTGCTCGATTTCACGGCAGGCGAGCTGACTCAAGACAGTGTTGCAAGCCTGTTGCGTAGCAAAAAAACGCGTTAGGTGGTGCGGAAACTAATTGCTGGTCGCGATGTATTTGTTGGGCTGGCGTGGTTGAGTTGCCCAATGACTATGCCATGCGGCTCTGACCAGATTGGGATATTCAGCGCGTCCTAGGCTGCCGTTGTAACGTCCCAGCGCGCGAAATAAGTCGCCATGTTCAATGTCTAAATAGTGTCGCAAGATGGTGCAGCCGTAACGTAAATTGATGCGAATGTGAAAGAGGTTGTGTTCGTCTGTGCCGATTTCTTTTGTCCAAAACGGCATCACTTGCATATAGCCGCGCGCGCCTACGCTAGACACTGCATATTTCTTAAAGCCACTTTCCACTTCGATTAAACCTAATACCAATTCAGGATCTAGTCCCGCGCGCGTAGCTTCGTAATGCACCGTCTTAAGAAAATCTAAACGGTCAGGCTCGTAAGGAAATCGTTTTATCAAGCGCGGCGACATTTTGCCTAACCACACATCCGCTTCATATTGCGTCGCAAATGCTAATTTAGGCGCAGCTTGGTCGGACACGCTGCGTTGCAACACTGCGCGAACACTGGCGGATAAAGGCGATTGCACTTGTGCGCCCGCATGGGCGGGGGAAGAGAACAGGGCAAGGATTAAGGATGCGGGAAGGAGGCAGAATTCAGGATTCAGAATGCGCGATGCGAGAGGCAGAATGCGCGAGGCAAGGGCGTGCAGCGGGTCGCGACTGGTCCCGCATCCCGTATCCCGCATCCCGCATCCTGCCCTTAGCTTGCTCATATTTTTGCCGCTAAAAAATCAGTAATTTCACTCAAGGGAATACTCTGTGCAGCACTATCGCGACGACCTTGATATTCCACCATGCCCTCTTTCAGGCCACGCTCGCCTACTACGATGCGATGCGGAATGCCAATCAATTCCATATCGGCAAACATCACGCCCGCGCGCTCGTCGCGATCATCCAACAACACTTCAATTCCCGCCGCCTGTAATTGGCTATACAGTTGTTCGACCGCCGCGCGTACGGTGTCGCTCTTGCTCATATTCATCGGCACAATGGCAATTTGAAATGGTGTGATGGTGGCGGGCAGACAGATACCGCGCTCGTCAAAATTTTGTTCAATCGCAGCGGCCACGATGCGCGACACACCGATGCCGTAACAGCCCATTTCGATAATTTGCGCCTTGCCTTGTGCATCTAAATAAGTAGCTTTGAGTGCCTCGGCGTATTGAGTGCGCAGTTGGAAAATGTGGCCGACTTCGATGCCGCGACATAATTCCAATGTGCCTTTGCCATCGGGGGATGGGTCGCCCGCGATGACGTTGCGGATGTCGGCAACTAAATCAGCTTCGGGCAAATCGCGCCCCCAATTCACGCCTGCGGTGTGAAACTTGGGCAGGTTTGCACCGCACACAAAATCGCTCATCGCTGCAACCGTATGGTCGGCAATCACGCGCACTTTGCTGCGGTCAATGCCGACAGGTCCTAAGAAACCAGCGGGGCAATTAAAGAATTCGCGCAGCTCGTCGTCATGCGCAAAACGGAAGTCATTGAGTCCCGCTAACTTGCCCACTTTTACTTCGTTGAGTGAGTGGTCGCCGCGCAGCAACATGAGGTGCAAGGTGTCATTTGCCATCAGTGCGATGAGTTTTACGGTGCGTTGCAACGGGATGCCCAACAACTCGGCAACTTGCTCACAGGTGGTTTGTTTGGGCGTATCGACATTGCGTAGAGGCTCATTGGCGGCGGCGCGCACAGCCTGTGGTGGCAAGGCTTGCGCGAGTTCCACATTAGCGGCGTAGTCCGAGTTGGGGCAAAACGCCAAGCCGTCCTCACCTGAATCTGCCAGTACATGAAACTCGTGCGAACCACTGCCACCAATTGCGCCCGTGTCTGCTGCGACGGCGCGGAATTGCAGCCCTAAGCGTGTAAAAATGCGGCTGTAGGTTTGGTACATCACCGCATAAGTTTTTTCTAGACTGGCGAAATCGGCATGGAAAGAATAGGCATCTTTCATCAAAAATTCGCGCGCGCGCATCACACCAAAACGCGGCCGAACTTCATCGCGGAATTTAGTTTGTATCTGATAAAAATTAACAGGCATTTGGCGATAACTTTTGATTTCGCGACGCGCGATGTCGGTGATGACTTCCTCATGCGTTGGGCCAAAGCAAAATAAATTGTTATGGCGATCGGTGATTTTCAACATCTGCGGGCCGAATATTTCCCAGCGTCCCGTTTCTTGCCACAGCTCTGCGGGCTGCACAGCAGGCATCAATAATTCAATCGCGCCGCAGCGGTTCATTTCTTCGCGCACGATGGCTTCGACTTTGCGCAATGCGCGCAACCCCAATGGCATCCAAGTGTACAAGCCGCTGGATAATTTTTTGATGTAGCCAGCTCGCACCATCAATTTGTGGCTGGGCAATTCGGCTTCGTTAGGGGCTTCTTTTTGGGTGCTAATGAAAAATTGGGAGACGCGCATGATTTATTTTTGAATGGGCAAAAAACGAGGACATGATTCTAGCGCGTATGGCTTGTATTCGGTAGCTTTGCGGCATTTTTGCTTTGCATAAAAGACGAAGTATGAAAGAATCCGCGCCGTTGAAAATTTACGAATAGAGAAGCAAATGTTAGACCGAGACGGCTATAGACCGAATGTCGGCATCATCATCACCAATGAAAATAATCAGGTGTTTTGGGGTAAGCGGGTAAGGCAACATGCCTGGCAGTTTCCGCAGGGTGGCATACAGTACGGCGAAAATCCTGAACAAGCGATGTTTCGTGAGTTGCAAGAAGAAGTCGGCTTATTGCCCGAACATGTGAAAATTTTGGGGCGTACGCGTGAATGGATGCGCTACGACGTGCCGCAAAGTTGGAATAAACCTGATTCAAGAAATCGCTATCGTGGACAGAAGCAGATTTGGTTTTTATTGCGTTTGATGGGTCGTGATTGTGATGTGTGTTTGCGCGCCAACGAGCATCCTGAATTTGATGCGTGGCGGTGGAATGATTATTGGCTGGACATCGAAGCGGTGATTGAATTTAAGCGCGAAGTGTATGTGCAAGCCTTAAATGAATTAGTGCGTTATTTGCCCGAAGTTAAGAAACATGTGGTGAGGTAATAGATTCAAGTAAGCCTGTACGCATTTCGCGTGCAGGCTTGTTTTAATTAAGGGAGTGATCGGTATGAAAGTTCTTGTATGGATATGCGCTGCGCTGTTGAGTGTGAGCTTGGCTCATGCCGATAGTTTTTTGAATAGCGATGGTTTGTTGCACGCTAAAAATTTGCATTTGGCAGCGGCGGGTGCGGCAAAAAATACCGCGACTTTGTATATCCGTCCCTATCTTGATCAACGTGGCCAACCAGATGCACGCTTATTAGGTGAATTTAATACGCGCATCCAAGGCTTGTCGGGTAAGCAATTACGCTTGAATCGTGAGGTCGCGCAAATCGTTACCGAACAAATGCAGCAGCAGTTTTCGGATGCGGGATTCGCGGTTGTGCAAGATGCAGCAGCGGCAAAATTTGAACTGACGGGCGCGGTAAAAACCCTCACCCTCAATTCAAATGCGCGGGATGAAATTAACATCGTTATCGAAACGCATTTGTCGGACATCGCTACGGGCAAGTTGCTGTGGCAGGCCGAGGTGAGTCAAAAAAATAGCCGTTTCGGTGGAGTGTCTGGCAACGATCGTGATGATATTGTGAATTTTTTATATCGTGAATTAGCAGTGGTTGATGGCAAAACAGTCAGTGCGGTGAACAATTTGTTGATGGCAACTTATCCTGCTTTATTTAATTTAACGCCTGGCACGAAAAGCATAGATGGCGTGACCGTACTGACTGCGCCGCTGGCAACACCTGTCGCGGTTGCAGCACCCATCGTGGCGGAAAAAGTGGCAAGCAGTACGGGCACGGTGATTTTAAGCAGCAGCCCTAGCCGCGCCAAAATTTATGTGGATGACGTGTATTTCGGTATGACTCCGTTGCAGCTTGATTTGGATGCGGGCGTGCACAGCATCACCGCTAAACTAGCGGGACGCAAAACAGCAAGTGAGAAAGTGGCGGTGCGTCATGCTGTCACGACCGAGCTGGAAATTACGCTGAATAAGTAAGGCATCGAACCTAAACAAAGCCCGCTGTTTGCGGGCTTTTTTATTGCGTTTGCAGCGTGTGATGTTCTCGTATCACCCACTCGGATAGCTGCTGCAAAATGCTGTCCACTTCGCCAATGGCAGGCGACAGATGGAGGGTCAGCGCGGGGTGTTGCGCTTGTATTTGCGCGATGAGTTTGGGTAGGTCATTTTTGAGATGTCCGCCGCGCGCGAGGAACATTGGAATCAGTGTGATGCGTTGCACACCTTGCTCTTCCAAGCCTGTAATCGCATCGGCAAGTGACGGTTGCATGAGCTCTAGAAAAGCCAGTAGCACGGGTGTGTTACTGACGCGGGCTTGAATCTGCATGCGCATTTTCTCAAACGGTTGCGCCCATTCTGGATCGCGTGCGCCATGCGCAAACAACACAATCGCGGCTTGCATTAGTGCTTGCCAGTGCTGCCAAAACCGCCCACGCCGCGTTGGCTTAACGGGAATTCGCTGACGATATTAAATTGCGCTTGCATCACCGGCACGATGACCAGTTGCGCCATGCGATCCATAGGCGTGAGGGTGAAGGGAAACTGGCTGCGATTCCACAGCGAGACAAAAATCTGACCTTGATAATCCGAATCAATCAGCCCAACCAAATTACCCAGCACGATGCCGTGTTTATGCCCTAATCCTGAGCGCGGCAAAATCATCGCGGCATAGCCAGGGTTGGCAAGATGAATGGCAATGCCGCTGGGAATCAGTTCGCATTGCTTGGGCTGAATGACGATGTCGCGTTCGATGCAGGCGCGTAAATCAATGCCTGCCGAGCCTGCCGTGGCGTAATCGGGCATGGCTTGGTGCAGGCGTGCATCGAGAATTTTGACATCGACTTTCAAGTGTTTCATTTTTTAGCTCCTTCAAAACGTTGCGCGATATGTTGCATGAGTAATTTTGCCAAGCTGATTTTGTCGCCGCGCGGCAAGGGGTGCGCGCCATCGTCATCGAACAATACCAATTCATTGTCGTCGCTGCCGATTGCGTGTTGCGCGAGATTGCCGACTAATAGTGGCAATTTTTTAGCGCGTCGTTTGACCTCGGCGTATTCAAACAGATTTTCACTTTCCGCCGCGAAACCCACGCAAAACGGGGCTTGGGGCAGGCTGGCGACATACGCCAAAATGTCGGGATTGGGCAGCAGTTCTAGCGTTAAAGCGGTATTAGACTTTTTAATTTTTTGCTCGCTGGGGTGCGCGATGCGATAGTCGGCGACCGCTGCAACAGCGATAAAAATATCGCAATTTTCCAGATGATTTTTAACCGCCGCGAACATCTCAGCGGCACTTTCCACTGCGACAAAATTGCTTACAGCAGGGCGCGCTAGGGCGGTTGGGCCCGATACCAGCGTGACCTGTGCACCCAATGCCCGTGCCGCTTCGGCAATGGCATAGCCCATCTTGCCTGAGCTGCGATTAGTGATGCCGCGCACTGCATCAATCGCTTCGTAAGTTGGCCCTGCGGTGATGAGAATTTTTTGACCCAACAAAATTTGCGCGGGCGGAGCGGTGAGCTCGTGGTGTAAAAGTGCGCAGACCTCGCGTGCCAACACATCGGCTTCTAACATCCGCCCCATGCCCGTTTCGCCACACGCTTGGATGCCGTTATCTGGCCCTAACACTTGCACGCCGTCGTTTATCAGTTGCGCAAGATTGCGTTGCGTGGCGGCGTTCAGCCACATCTCGCGGTTCATCGCGGGGGCAATAATGAGCGGGCAGTTGCGCGCTAAACACAGCGTGGAGAGCAAATCATCCGCCAGTCCGTGCGCTAATTTGGCAATGAAATCGGCACTGGCAGGAGCGATGACGATGGCATCGGCGGCGCGACTTAAATTGATATGCGCCATGCTGTTAGTCACGGTGTCATCCCATTGTGAGGTGAACACGGGCCGTCCCGACAAGCCCTGCATCGTCGTCGGCGTGATGAAATGGGTTGCTGCATCGGTCATCGCCACTTGTACCGTGACATCTTTTTTCATCAGCAGACGCAACAACTCTGCCGCCTTGTAAGCCGCGATGCCGCCAGTGATGCCCAGCACGATATGTTTTTCTTGAGCCTGTTTCATAGTGGCGCGCATCTTACAAGAAACCGCCTGTCGCTGCCGCGAAGAAATAAACCGAGTGAGCGCAAGCCAAGATGCGTGCCAACGACCATCTTGCTTGCGCTGAGGATGCACCACTTACTACTTACGATTTGGCTAATCCTGTAAACTGCGCGCCTTCATTTTTGTACCCATCCCTGTCCCCCTCCCATGTTAATTACCGAATACCGTTTAGACCTTGCCATTCTTGCCTTGCGTGGCATTTTGCCGTTGGCACATCCTGCTGATACCAGCCTGCGTTATTTTTTCCAACAAGAGCGCATCGGCTCAAATGAGCGCGCTTTTGTGGCAGAAGTGGTGTTTGGTACGCTGCGCCATCGCTTGCTGTTAGAACATTGCTGCGGCGCAAAAGCCACGCCACGTCGTATGGCACTGGCGTATTTAATTCGCTTCGCGGGATACAACTTGCGCGAAATCGAACCTGTATTAGAGCGTGACGAAAAGGATTGGTTAGCCACCGTTAAAGGCGTGGATTTGGCGAGTTTATCTTTGTCGATTCAAGCCGAATTGCCCGACTGGTTAGTCGAAAAAATGCACGCGCAATACAGCGACGAGGAGATTCTCACCATTGGTCGCTCTATGCAGCAAGGCGCGCCGCTGGACATTCGCGTCAACACCTTATTAGCGAAACGCGATGAAGTCTTAGCGCAACTACACGGACAAAATATCGCGGCGGAGTTCACGCCTTTGTCGCCCGTCGGCATTCGCCTCAAAGACAAAATTCCGCTGAATAAAGACGCGTTGTTCACGGAAGGGAAAGTCGAAGTGCAAGACGAAGGCAGCCAATTATTAGGGCTGCTGCTCGCACCGAAACGCAGCGATATGGTGGTGGATTTTTGCGCAGGTGCGGGCGGCAAAACTTTGATGCTGTCAGCCTTAATGAATTCGCAAGGACGGCTGTACGCGATGGATATTTCTGAAAAACGCTTGGCGAATTTGAAGCCGCGCTTGAAACGCTCTGGCGCGTCCAACATTCAACCGATGCTCATCGCGCACGAGAACGATCTGAAAGTAAAACGCTTGGCGGGAAAAATCGACCGCGTGTTAGTCGATGCACCTTGCAGCGGCATGGGCACGTTGCGCCGCAACCCCGATTTGAAGTTTCGCCAATCGTCACAAAG
Organism: Gallionella sp.; assembly: GCA_036171695.1. Classification (GTDB taxonomy): domain Bacteria; phylum Pseudomonadota; class Gammaproteobacteria; order Burkholderiales; family Gallionellaceae; genus Gallionella. The sequence continues at coordinate 32,805 of JAVHRN010000074.1, read as the reverse complement.
CATCGCCGAACTCACGCAAAAACAAACTGCCATTCTCGCCTCGGCAAGCCGTTTGCTGAAAAAAGGTGGCCGCTTGGTGTATGCGACTTGCAGTATTTTGCGTGAAGAAAATCAAGCCATCGTGGCAGCCTTTTTAAGCACGCATCCAGAGTTTGTGTTGCGTCCTGCGGGCGAAGTTTTGCAGCAGCAAAAAGTCGAATTGGCGATGGGCGATTATTTGGAATTGCGCCCGCATTTGCACAACACCGACGGTTTTTTTGCAGCGGTGCTAGAGCGCGTCTAAAAAGTTAGCGCGCTTATCTTTGGCGCGCGTCTCTAAGAGAATAATTTTTGCTCGGATTTTTCGGCTGGAATTTAAGCCTCGGCTGGGGTACGACTAAATTCGTACTTAGTGCTGACGAAAAACGTCAGTTTTATGGCGTTACTTTGATTTTTAACCCCGCTCTTAGGGGATATTGAAAATTATTAGCTAACGAATACAATGCATTAAAAAGTTGGCACGCGCCTTGCTAATACCCTTGCGACACAGCCGTGCTGTGTTAATCCAAATGTCAGCGATGTTTGGGTTAATGAAACTTACATTAGGAGCTTTAACATGAAGAACATTCAAAAAGGTTTTACCTTGATCGAGTTGATGATCGTGGTTGCGATTATCGGTATTTTGGCTGCGGTAGCGATTCCTGCTTACGGCAACTACACCAAAAAAGCAAAGTTCACTGAAGTGACGATGGCAACTCAAGCAGTTAAGACTGCGGTTGAAGTGTGTGCTTCAGACCTCGGCAGTGTTGCGAGCTGTCAAGCTGGTAGCAATGGCGTACCGGCTGATATCGGTACTTCTGGTAAGTATGTTGCGAGCGTGGCGACTGCTGCTAACGGTGTGATTACAGCGACTGCTGTTAAAAATCAAGGTTTGGCTGGCGAGACTTACACATTGACTCCAACTTTCTCTGCTACAACTGGCGTGTCTTGGACTGTCGGCGGTTCTTGCTTGACTGCACCTGCAATTTGTAAGTAATAAGTAGTTGGTTTTCCTAAAGAGCCCCTCTAAAGAGGGGTTTTTTTTATTTTTAGGAGTTGAAAATGTCGATGTCTGGAAGCAACTTAAAACTCAATAGTCATCTTCATTTGAGTGCTTTTCTTCATGGTGTAGTACCAAGCTTGCTATTGGCATTGGCAGTTGTCGTGTTGTACGGACAGTTTTTATGGAACCCCATCGTATTCGATGATCTGCCCGTGTTTATGCTGGATAACGCCGGACACCAACCGGTCACAGATTATCGATTCTCGCTGCTAGAGTTACGCTCTTTGCCATACGCGACGCTGGCTTGGGGTAAGTCACTCTTTGGACTGGATTTGCTGCATTTTCGGGTTGAAAACCTCTTGCTACATAGTGCCGTAGTCATTGCACTATTCCACTTTTTATCAGCCCTGCTGGATGTTGCTTATCCTGAGCGAGATCAGCAAGGCTTAAGTAACAAGCGCGCGGCATTTTGTGCCGCGTTGTTGTTTGCGCTGCATCCTGTGGCAACTTATGCCGCAGGTTATTTGGTGCAACGCAGCATCGTGATGGCAACGCTATTCTCTTTGCTCGCACTGTGGGCTTATTTGCGCGGCAGTGTTCAGCAGCAGCCAGTGTGGTTGTGGATGAGTGTGCCGTTTTATTATTTGGCGGTATTGTCTAAAGAGCATGCCGTTGTATTGCCTCTGGCATTGTTGTCGTTGACGATATTGTTGTATGCGGATTGGCGTTCAATATTGCTACAACGTTGGAAAATATATGCTTGCCTGATTTTGGTTGCTACATTCGTGTTGCTGGCGAAGCGCGGTCTAATCGGTAGTGTGTATGAAATTGATGCACCTTCATTGCTGCTTCAGAATAATGGTAAACAAGATTATTTGTTGAGCGTATTGACGCAATCTAAGCTGTACTTCAACTATCTTTTGCTATGGGTATTTCCCAACACCAGCTGGATGTCTGTCGATATGCGTGAGCCTTTCGCGCATTCAGTATTCTCATATTACCTACTTGCTTTCAGCGCATTTCTGGGCTGGGGTATATCGGCGGTCTATTTACTGTTGAAACGCGGAAAACTGGGCTTGTGCGGATTCGCCCTGCTTTTTCCATGGCTGATGTTTTTGACTGAGTTTTCCACTATAAGAATTCAGGAAGAATTTGTGCTGTATCGTAGCTATTTGTGGCTGCCGATTACTTTCGTGTTGCTTCCCATGCTATTTATTAAACTGCCAGTTCGTTATGTCGCAATCGTAGTGAGTGTGCTTGTATTGGTGCTGATGCCACTTTCTATGGAACGCTTAAAGGTGATGTCGCATCCGCTATTGTTGTGGGACGATGCTGAAAAGTTAGTCAATGGTCAACCCGATCTACCCGGTGCCTATCGAATCTACTACAACCGTGGCACTGAGTTACTTAAGGCTAATCAGCTCGATTTGGCCATCGCCGACTTCAAGCAGGCCATCGTCTTGCGAGAGGATTATTTTTATGCCTATGGAAATTTGGGGGCGGCATATTTGAAGCGGAGCGAATGGGGAAATGCAGTTGATGCATTCAATCGTGCAATTGCACTGGCGGAAAAAAATAGTGCCACGCCATCCTTGCGTTGGTTTTTAGGTCGTGCATTGGCATACGAAGGTATGGGCGATATTGAGCACGCAAAGCGAGATTACCGAGTGACTTGCCAGTTAGGGCAGAAAGCTTGCGATAAGATTTAGTGATTCGTGTGTAACGGAAATGCTATTTTTTTCCACGCGTATCCATCATTTCTCGTAGCTCGCGCAACAGTATGGTAATAGTTGAGAGTGACGCGGCAAAATGGCTGATAGCTGACACAGATGCGGTGTTGTCTTTGGGATGCTGCTAAGTGGTCTCACCTAATGGTTTTGGTTGAAGTGTGCAATCTCTGACCCAAAACTGAAGCTAGTTCGAAGTCACTTTGCGTCGTTAATAGATGTAAAAAGCCCCACTAGTGATAGCGGGGCTTTTTCTTGTGTGAGACTTTATTTTTGTGTTAATGCCCAGCCGACAATGGTTTTGATGTTGTCATCGCTGACTTTTGCGGCGGTGGCGGGCATAGGCACTTTGCCGAATGAGCCTGCACCGCCGCTGCGTACTTTGGCGGCTAATTTGGCTGGTGCGTTGGCATCGCCCGCGTATTTTGCGGCAACTGCGGTCATGGCTGGTCCAACTGATTTTTGGTTGATGGCATGGCAGATGTTGCAGCCACTCTTTTTGAAGAGTGCTTCACCTTCAGCGGCGAATACGCTGGCTGACACAGCCAGCCCTAACGTCATGGCAACGAGATAACGAGTTTTCATGGTGTTTCTCCTTTGAGTTAAAACGACCCTGTAAATTACGCGATTGCGCGTTGCGCACGTTGACTTAAATCAACTAACTTTTAGCTGCCGATCCATTTTTGTGCAGCCGCATAATCTGGGAAAACTTGAATGTCAGCATGGACGAATAAGCGCGCCAGCCATGCTTGCCAAGTCAGCCATTGGTCGGCGGTGACCACGGCAATTTTGCTGAAGTCGTATTGATGGTCTTGACTAAAAAATTTGATTTCCTGCCATGCCACATCGGGGGTGTAGCCCAACATGCCGCGCAAGTCAAAAATCAAATTCACTGCGCCCGATGAGGTGAGTTTGTAGCGTACTTGTTCTTCAAATTGCTGGAAGTCGGCGAGGGTAAATTCACCCAGCACGGCGAGGTTAATTAGGTTGGGGGTTTGTTCGATGGTAATCATTTTTTACCTCATTAGCGGGTGAACGAATTACAAATGCGGCGCGAGATTGCGACGCAGGTATTCATGGAAATGCAGCATACCGTCTTCGGTTGGCGATTGATATGGACCATGTTGCTCTAGGCCTCTTTCATACAGGGCTTTGCGACCTTGGTGCATTTTCATGCAAATAATATCGTCCTCTATCGCTGTCTCGTGGTACGCCTTTTGTTCTGCTTCAACAAAGTCGCGCTCGAATAGCGCGATTTCTTCGGGATAATAAAACTCGACGATGTTGCTGCATGATTCTGGTCCGCGCGGCACGATGGTGCTAATCACCAAAGTGTGCGGATACCACTCGACCATGATGTTGGGATAGTAGGTCAGCCAAATCGCGCCGTACTTGGGCAACTTGCCGCCATACATGCGTAGCACTTGCTCTTGCCACTTGCCGTACACGGGGCTGCCAACCTTGCGCAGCGCGTGGTTGATGCCCACGGTTTGCACGCTGTATTGCTCGCCGAATTCCCATCGCAAATCGTCGCAATCAACAAAATTCCCCAAGCCTGGATGAAACGGCGCGACGTGGTAGTCCTCCAAATAAACCTCGATGAAGGTCTTCCAGTTGAACGCATATTCATCGACTTCAACACGATCGAGCATGTAGCCCGAAAAATCCAAATCTTTCATTACGCCGATTTTGGCTAAATCTTGAGTGACATCGCGTGCGCCGTTAAACAGCAAACCATTCCAGTTTTGCAGCGGCGATTTACCTAAATGCAAGCAAGGGTTTTGTGGGAAATGTGGTGCGCCCATCAACTCGCCCGTGGTCTTGTAGGTCCAGCGATGTAAGGGGCAGACGATGTGTTTGGCGTTGCCGCGACCTTCTAACATGGTGGCTTGGCGATGGCGACAAATGTTGGATAGCAGCTCAACCCCGTTGCTATTGCGCACTAACATTTGCGCGTCACCATTGAGCACTTGATAGTCGCCCAAGTTTGGCACCATCAATTCGTGCCCAAGGTAATTGGGGCCTTGCGCAAAGAGCGCGCGTTGCTCGATCTCCTGTATGCGTGGATCGAAATACCAGTTCATCGGCGGGGCGATAGGGGTGTCAGTGAGGTGCTGCGGTTTTGCGATGTCGGACATAACTTAGTAGTTTGAAATACCAAGGTGAAAAGGGCGCGGATTTTCCCTTAAAAGCAGTTTACGGGCAACTATTGCGCGCGAGCGGAGCTGCATGAGCGATTTAAGCCTGTGGTAGAGGGAATAATTCGGTAAGATTCAATCCCGCGCGTAGCTGACGCGCTTTTTTAATGTCCTCGAGTCCAGTTTTATGAAAATTCACGAATATCAGGGTAAAGAAATTTTGCGTCAATTCGCTGTGCCAACCCCGTCTGGCGTGGCGTGTTTTAGTGTGGCTGAAGCGGTTGCTGCCGCACAACAGTTAGGTGGCAGCGTGTGGGTGGTGAAAGCGCAAATTCACGCGGGTGGACGCGGCAAAGGCGGCGGCGTGAAAGTGGCGAAGTCGTTAGATGAGGTCAAAACTTTTGCGCAGCAAATTTTAGGCATGCACTTAGTCACGCATCAAACAGGCAAAGATGGGCAAGTGGTGCGGCGTTTGTTGATTGAGCAAGGCGCGGCGATTGCTAAAGAATTTTATTTGGGCATGGTCATCGACCGCAGCGCGCAACGCGTGGCGTTGTTGGCATCGAGCGAAGGCGGTATGGAAATTGAAGAAGTTGCCGCGCATCACCCCGAAAAAATTCACAAATTATGGATAGATCCTGCGGCGGGTTTGCTGGCGGCGGATGCGGCAGACATCGCTCAAAAAATTGGCCTACCTGATGCAGCGATTGCCGAGACGGTTGTGGTGTTGCAAGGGCTGTATCAGGCGTTTGTGGCGAAAGACGCGATGCTCGCCGAAATCAATCCGCTGGTGCTGACCAGTGATAATCGCGTGATTGCTTTGGATGCGAAATTTAATTTTGATAGTAACGCGCTGTATCGTCATCCTGAAATTGTCGCGTATCGTGATTTGGATGAAGAAGATGCGGCGGAAATTGAAGCCTCGAAATTTGACCTGAGTTATATCTCTTTAGAAGGCGACATCGGCTGTTTGGTGAACGGCGCAGGCTTGGCGATGGCGACGATGGACATCATCAAATTGTATGGTGGCAATCCCGCTAATTTTCTCGACGTAGGCGGTGGTGCGAGTAAAGAAAAAGTCACCGAAGCCTTTAAGTTGATGTTGAAAAATCCTAATCTCAAAGCGATTTTGGTCAACATTTTTGGCGGCATTATGAAGTGCGATGTGATTGCCGACGGCGTGGTTGCGGCAGCGCGTGAAGTGCATTTGACTGTGCCATTGGTGGTGCGCTTGGAAGGCACGAATGTTGAATTAGGTAAAAAGATTTTAGCTGAATCGGGCTTGCCGATTATTTCAGGCAGCGATATGGCAGATGCCGCGCAAAAAGTCGTGGCAGCAGCGAAGGGAGAACAGTAATGGCTATTTTGATTGATAAAAATACCCGCGTGATGACGCAAGGCATGACGGGCAAAGTGGGGCAATTTCATACGCAAAATTGCATCGCCTACGCGAATGGCAAAAATTGTTTTGTCGCAGGGGTAACGCCTAAAAAAGGCGGGCAAAATTTTGAAGGCGTGCCGATTTACGACAGCGTGCTAGAAGCCAAACAACAAACTGGTGCGACCGTTTCGGTGATTTATGTACCGCCGCCGTTTGCCGCAGCGGCGATTGATGAAGCGGTGGAAGCGGGGCTGGAGTTGGTGATTTGCATCACCGAGGGCATTCCTGTTCACGACATGATTAAAACGCGTTACAAAATGCAGGGCAAAAATACGCTGTTAATCGGTCCGAATTGTCCCGGTTTGATTACGCCCGACGAACTTAAAATCGGCATCATGCCGGGTCATATTCATCGTAAAGGTCGTATCGGTGTGGTGTCGCGTTCGGGTACGTTGACCTATGAAGCAGTTGGGCAACTGAGCGCGCTCGGCTTGGGACAATCCTCTTGCGTGGGCATCGGTGGCGACCCTATTAACGGGCTGAAACATCTGGATGTGTTGAAGTTATTTAACGACGACGACGAGACTGATGCGGTGATTATGGTCGGCGAAATTGGCGGTAATGACGAAGAAGAATGTGCGCGTTGGATTAAGCAAAACATGCGTAAACCCGTGGTTGGATTTATTGCGGGTGTGACCGCACCCGCAGGCAAACGCATGGGACATGCAGGTGCGATTATTTCGGGTGGGCAAGGCGGTGCGGACACCAAACTTGCGGTGATGGAAGAATGCGGCATTCATATCACCCGCAATCCCGCTGAAATGGGACGCGTAATGCAGCAAGTTTTGCAAGGTTAATTGTTCCGCAGATTCATACAGATTCATACAGATTAAACAACATTTAGCAGCGGTTTTTAATCTGTGTAACTCTGCGTATTCTGTGGAGAGTATTTTTTAGGAGTGAGTGTGATGGTAGAAATGTTTTTAACCAGTTCGTTTTGGGTTGATGTACTCAAAATTATTATGATTGACCTGTTGTTAAGCGGCGATAACGCGGTGGTGATTGCTTTGGCCTGCCGCAATTTACCTGCGGCACAGCGCAAGCAAGGCATTATGTTAGGCGTGGGCGGGGCAATTTTATTGCGCGTGATCCTGACTTTCTTTGCCGTGGGTTTATTGGCATTGCCATACTTAAAGTTAGTCGGTGCATTTTTGTTGGTTTGGATCGGGGTGAAGTTGTTGTTGCCCGAAGATGAACACGGCGAAGACAGCATCAAAGCGGAAACCAAGCTGTTTGCGGCGGTGAAAACCATCATCATCGCTGACTTCGTGATGAGCTTGGATAACGTGTTGGGTGTGGCAGCAGCAGCGAAAGGTAATACCTTCTTGTTGGTGTTCGGTTTGCTGATTAGCATTCCTTTGATTGCTTGGAGCAGTCAATTAGTGCTGAAAGTGATAGACCGTTTTCCTATTGTTATTTTTGCTGGCGGTGCGTTGTTGGGTTATGTGGCGGGTGAAATGTTGGTGAGCGAAGCTATTTTCAAACCCCTGTTAGAAACGCATCATTATTTACATTACCTCGTACCCGTTGTGTGCGCGGGGTTGGTGCTGGTGGTGGGACGTTGGCTGGCGCGCAGAAAATCGAGCGAAGCAATCGTGATTGATTTATTAGATGCCAAAGTTGATAGCAAACATTCGGAGCAATAAGATGAAAATTTTAATTCCTGTTGATGGTTCTGAAGCCGCCAATCGCGCGGTTGATTATGTGATTAACAGCGCGGCTTGGTTGCGTGAACCTGCGCAAATTTATTTGCTTAACGTGCAGTGGAAGTTGGCGATGGGCAATGTGAAGTTATTTATCAGCCAAACCACGATGGATGATTATTACCGCGAACACGCTCTAGCGCAGTTGGCTGTGGCGCGCGCCAAGCTAGATGGCGCGCAACTTGCTTATGAATATCACATTAGTGTGGGCGCGCCAGCGGCGGCGATTGTGCAATATGCGGATGCGCAAAAAGTTGACCAAATTGTGTTGAGTAAGCATGGCCAATCGAGTTTGCAATCGGTGTTGCTAGGTTCGGTTGCGAGCCAAGTGGTGCAGTTGGCAAGTTGCCCCGTTTGGGTCTTGCCGTAACACCAAAAAGATTCAATATATCTAGATAATTTATAGAACAATCAAAGGCTTTCTGGTTAATTTAACTAAAATACATTAGTATTGGACGGACACAGCAAATGGGAGCAGCGATGAGCATCAAAACATGGTGGAAAAAAGATGGCTTTATCGGCTTAGTCTTGGCTGTGTTGCTGTTGGCATTTTCCGGTAGCGATTTACTTCAGAGTTTGGAGCGTAAGGCGTATGACTTCGGCGTGAAATCAGCTAGTCGCACCCCTAGCGATAAAATTGCCGTGATTGCCATTGATGAGGAAAGTATTGCCAACTTGGGTCGCTGGCCATGGCCGCGTGAAATTCACGCCAAGATGATTGATACGCTCACCGCAGGCCATGCCAAAGTGATTGGTTATACAGCGTTTTTCTTTGAGCCACAGGTCGATGCGGGGCTCACTTATATTTATAAAATTGCTGATTTGGTGGCGCAATCGTCTTTGTCGCAAGGGGCGGATGGCGAAAAATTAAATGCCTTATTGCAAGATGCGGTGAGCAATCTCAATAACGATGCCAAATTGAGCGCGAGCTTGGCGCAAGCGAACAATACCGTGCTGGCATTATTTTTGAATCCAGGTCAGCCACAGGGCAATCCTGACCAAGCCTTGCCTGACTATGTGCTGGCGAATGCTTTGACGAATGTGCAATTAGTGGGGGGCGAAAATGCCTTGCCGCAAGCGACCAATAGTGCTTTGGCACCCATTTCATTGCTCGGCAGCAAGGCATTGGCGATGGGGCATTTGAATAGTTTTCCTGACGCGGATGGTGCGGTGCGCAGTGAGGCTTTGGTGGTGAGTTATTACGACCAGTATTACCCTTCAATGGCTTTGATGTTGGCAGCTAAAAGCTTAAATTTGTCCAGCCAAGATATTCAAGTCAATTTGGGCGAAGGCGTACGCATGGGAAACTTAAAAGTAGCGACCGATGCGCAAATGCAGATGCGTAGCTTTTTTTATGCGGATCGGGCGAGCAAGTCGGCGTTTAGCGTGGATTCATTCTATGACGTATTGACTGGGAAAATTCCAGCCGAAAAATACAAAGACAAAATCGTTTTAATCGGCGCGACGGCGACAGGTTTAGGTACGCTGCAAGTCACGCCAACCTCTTCAAGCATGGCACCCGTGCTGATTTTGGCGCATTCCGTATCGAGTATTTTGCAAGGTGATTATTTCATCACGCCAGCTTGGGCAAGTTTGGTGGAGTTTGGCGTGTTTTTGTTGGTTGCGCTGTATTTGATCGTGTTGTTACCGCGCTTAAAAGCGGCAACGGCGGCGGGTCTGACTGCTGTGATTTTTGTGGCGTTATTAGCAAGCCATTTTGTGTTGATGACGACCCAATTGTTGTGGTTACAACTAATGTTACCAGCGGTTCTGCTGCTGGTAGGGCATTTGCTGTTGACCACAAAACGCTATTTGCTGACTGAAAAGGGTAAGCAAAAATCTGATGCAGATTCGGCTGAAAGTAATCGCATGTTGGGCTTGGCATTCCAAGGGCAAGGGCAGTTGGATATGGCTTTCGATAAGTTGCGCAAAGTGCCATTAGACGAGAGTTTGATGGAGGTTTTATACAACTTAGGTTTGGATTTTGAACGTAAACGTCAGTTTAATAAGGCTGAGTCGGTGTTTGGCTACATGGCAAAATTTAACCCTAAATTCCGTGATTTGCCGCAGCGTTTAACCCAAGCGCGCGAAATGGCGGAAACGATTATTTTGGGCAACAGTAGTGGGCGGACTAATGCGAGTAATTTGGTGTTGGGCAAGTCGGGGATGTCCAAGCCGATGCTGGGTCGCTATGAAATTGAAAAAGAGTTGGGCAAGGGTGCGATGGGCGTGGTGTATTTTGGTCGAGATCCGAAAATTGGCCGTACGGTAGCGATTAAAACCGTCGCACTTTCGCAAGAGTTTGAGGCGGATGAGCTGCAAGAAGTGAAAGAGCGATTTTTCCGTGAAGCGGAAACAGCGGGGAGACTTAATCATCCTAATATCGTGTCAATTTACGATGCGGGTGAAGAACATGATTTGGCGTATATCGCGATGGAATTTTTGAAGGGTAAAGATTTAGTACCTTATACCAAACCAGATAACTTGTTACCGCTCGCAACGGTAGTCGGTATTGTTGCAAAAGTTGCGGACGCTTTGGACTACGCGCATAAACAAAACGTGGTGCATCGCGATATTAAACCCGCCAACATTATGTATGACCCCGAATCCGATACGCCCAAAGTGACCGATTTTGGGATTGCGCGTATCACCGATTCAAGCCGAACTAAAACGGGGATGGTGTTAGGTACGCCTTCTTTTATGTCGCCAGAACAGCTTGCGGGAAAGAAAATTTCGGGTTCGTCAGATTTGTTTTCTTTAGGCACCACGTTATATCAATTAGCTTCTGGGAAGCTGCCTTTTGAGGGTGAATCTATGGCGCAATTGATGTATCGCATTGCTAACGAAGCACCGACAGATATTCTCAGTATTAAGCCAGAATTACCTGAATGTCTGGTGTTGATTATTAACAAAATGTTGGCTAAGCAAATTGAAAATCGATATGACAATGGTGCACAGATTGCCGAGCAATTACGCGCTTGTCTAAGCAGTTTGAAATCTAATAACTAAATTTGAAAGGCTGGACTAATGAATACAATACAAGCCCTAAAAATTGTGAGTAAGACCCATCCGGGTATGGTGCGTTCTCATAATGAAGATAGTGTAAGCGTTGATGCGAGTGTTGGCTTGGTGGTGTTGGCCGATGGTATGGGCGGCTATAACGCGGGAGAGGTGGCGAGTGGTATTGCGATTTCGGTAACAACTACGGAAATTGCACGTCGCTTGAAGTTTGAGTCAGCCGCTGCGAAGGCGAATAAAAATTCCCAAGATAATGCTGAGATTTTGTTGCGCAATAACATTCAAAAAGCGAATAGCTCCATTTATCACGCCTCACAAAGTCAGCCGCAATATGCGGGTATGGGTACGACGATTGTGGCGGGATTGTTTTACGACAATCGTGTCGCGGTAGCGCATATTGGTGATTCGCGCATGTACCGCTTGCGTGGCGAAAAATTAACTACGGTTACGCGCGATCATTCTTTGTTGCAAGAGCAAATTGATAGCGGTCTGATTAGTGTGGCGGACGCACGCTTTTCTAAGAATAAAAATTTAGTCACCCGTGCGGTGGGAATCGACCCAAATGTTGAGCCTGAAATACATGTTTACCCCGTGCAAATCGGTGATGTGTATTTGCTTTGTTCGGACGGTCTCAATGACATGGTGGAAGACGCTGACATTGAATCTGCACTGTATGCGATGCAAGGTAATTTGCCGCTTGCTGCCGAGCAGTTAATTCAAATGGCCAATGACAATGGTGGCCGCGACAATGTGTCGGTCATCTTAGTGAAAATTACGGCAGACTTTGCTGAGCCAAAATCTTGGTGGGCAAAGTTTTTAAGTGTCTTTAAATAATTTGTGTAAGGAGTGATGTGATGGCAGCGAAACTGATATTAAGCATAGATGGTGTGCAAGTTAAGGAGTATCCCTTAGTTAAAGAGCGCATCACTATCGGACGAAAATCGAGCAACGATATTGTTATCGACAACTTAGGGGTAAGCGGTGAGCACGCCGCTATCGTAACGATTTTGCAAGACTCGTTTTTAGAAGATTTGGATAGCACCAACGGTCTGAGCGTGAATGGTGTGCCAGCCAAAAAACATTTTTTACAAAATAGCGATGAAATTGAAATTGGTAAGCACACATTGAAATATGTGACTGATCAAGTCAGCCAAACTACCGCAGAAGACTTTGAGAAAACACTAGTGCTGCGCGGACCCGTTAAGCAAGTCGCACCTGTTATTGAGGTCGCTGATCATGCGTCAACTTTGGTGCAAACACAGGTCTTGAGTGCCGATAAAGCGCGCTCTATAACGACCGATATTACCGACAAATTACCGCCTCCTGCTTTGCCACAAGCTGCTGTGGTACAGATTTTGACGGGTCCTAATGCGGGTAAAGAATTGGAGTTGCTTAAAAATCTCACCACCTTAGGCAAGCCTGGGGTGCAAGTTGCTGTATTAGCGCGCCGCCCAAGTGGTTACTTTATTACTTATGTTGAGGGTAGTACGTTCCCTGCGGTTAATGGGCAGTTGCTAAATGACCAGCCGCGTCAGTTAAATGATCACGATGTGATTGAGTTGGCGGGCGTAAAAATGGAATTTTTCTTAAAAGTCTAAATTTTGATTGCATACTTTTTGTCTCGATGTCGCGTAACTAAGGCGGCGCACAGTTGAAAAAACACCTCATTCTAATTGCGTTGGGTGTGTTGCTGACAGTGATGTTTGTCGGTAATGCGGCGCATTTCTATCGTCTCGCTTTCGTTGATCGCTTGTCTGCGATGTTGTACGACCAACGCTTGCGCATGACTATGCCAGGTGGAGTGGATGAGCGCGTGGTGATACTGGACATTAACGAGCAAAGCCTTAAAGAAGAAGGGCGTTGGCCGTGGGGACGAGATCGTTTAGCGGTGTTGATGGATCAGTTGTTTGACCACTATGGCATTGCCGCCGTGGGCTTCGACGTGGTTTTTGCGGAGCCTGATAGCAGTTCTGGCTTGCAGGTGTTGGAGCGGTTGGCGGCGGGTGAATTAAAGGCTGATAACCGTTATCAAGAAGCCTTAACGCAGCTCAAACCACAATTGCAATTTGATAATTTATTTGCGGAAAAAATTAAAAATCGGCGCGTGGTGTTGGGTTATTACTTCACCAATCAGCTTGAGCAAAATGTGTCGGGTAGTTTGCCGCCAGCCGTGTTGAAGCAAAGTTTGCCCAGTGCGCGCCTAGAGAAAATGACGGGGTATGGTGGCAACTTGCCACAATTACAACAGGCCGCAGGACGAGCCGGGCATTTTAATCCTAGGATTGATAGCTTAGATGGCGTAGTGCGGCGTGTGCCGCTGCTGCTGGAATATCAAGGCGGCTATTACCCTGCTTTGTCGCTGGCGATGGTGCAAGCAGTATTGGGTGATGCCCCAATCCGACTAGGCTATGCGGACGATAAAAAAGCAGGTTATGCCGATTTGGATTTTTTGGAAATTGGTGAGGGCGCGCACCCACTGAAAATCCCTGTTGATGAGGAGCTTGCTGCGTTAATTCCTTATCGTGGTAAGCAAGGCAGCTTTAGATATGTCTCGATTGCCGATGTGTTGCACGGACGGCTCGCTGTGAATCAGCTCAAAGATAAAATTGTTTTGGTTGGTACAACTTCGCCAGGCTTGATGGATATGCGTTCGACACCTGTGTCGGAGGTGTATGCCGGGGTGGAAATTCACGCCAACATGATTGGGGGGATACTGGATCAAAATTTGAAGCAGCAGCCTAGTTATATGTTGGGTGCGGAAGTCATTTGGTTGATTTTGATGGGTTTGACGCTAAGTGTGTTGTTGCCTTGGCTCGCTCCGATGCGCGCTATTTTATTGTCAGTGTTAGGTTTTGGGCTGACCTACGGTGTGAGTTGGATGATTTGGCAGGGCGCAGATTTTGTGTTGCCTATCGCCAATAGTTTGGTTTTGATAGTGGTGCTATTCGCGTTAAATATGTCTTTTGGCTATTTTGTTGAATCGCGTACCAAGCGACAAATTACAGGTTTATTTGGGCAGTATGTACCCAGTGAATTAGTGGATGAAATGAGTAAAAATCCCGCCAGCGTTTCAATGCAGGGTGAGAGCCGAGAAATGTCGATATTGTTTTCTGATGTGCGCGGTTTTACCAGTATTTCTGAAGGGTTAGACCCTAAAGAATTATCGCTGTTGATGAATGAATTTCTATCGCCTTTGTCGCGTGTGGTTTATAAACATCGTGGCACCATAGATAAATATATGGGCGATTGCATTATGGCGTTTTGGGGCGCGCCGCTAAATGATGCGCAACATGCGCGTCATGCCATTTTGGCGGGTCTGGAAATGCAAGCTAAGTTAGATGAGTTACGCCCACAGTTTATCGCGCGCGGCTGGCCTGAAATTAAAGTTGGCGTGGGTGTAAACACGGGTCAGGTAAGTGTTGGCAATATGGGTTCGGATGTGCGCGTGGCTTATACCGTGATGGGCGATGAGGTAAATTTAGCGTCTCGTTTGGAAGGGATTACCAAGCAGTATGGCGTTGGCTTTATCGTGGGAGAAAACACGCGTAATGCAGCGAATGATTTTGTGTATCGTGAGCTGGATTATGTACGCGTCAAGGGTAAAGATAAGCCGATTGCAATTTATGAACCACTCGGTTTAATTGGCACGGTGAGTGCTGCAACGCTGGACGAATTAAAAATATTTCAAGAAATGCGTCGGTGTTATCGCAAGCAAGATTGGGATCAAGCCGAATTGCAATTAATGAATTTACAACGACTCTCAGCAGATACCGAGTTGTATAAAATCTATGCGCAACGTGTTGCACATTTCCGTAAGCAGCCGCCTGATTTAGCATGGGATGGTGTGTATGTGTTCGAGAGCAAATAACTAAAGCGAGAAAATAATGAAATTTCGTGTGTTGGGATGTAGCGGCGGAATCGGTGGCAATTTGCACACCACCTCATTTTTGCTCGACAACGATGTATTGATTGATGCTGGTACAGGGGTGAGTGAATTAAGCCTGACCGAGTTAAGTATGATTGATCACATTTTTATTACTCACTCGCATTTAGATCATATTGCGTGCATTCCGTTGCTGGTTGATAGCGTCGGTTTTATGCGCGCGCAACCGATTACGATTTACGCTTTGGCAGAAACCATAGACGCGCTCAAACAACATATTTTTAACTGGAAAATCTGGCCTGACTTTAGCGAAATTCCTAGTGCGCAACAGCCATTCATGCGCTATCAAGAAATAGAAGTGGGTGAAAAAATTGTCTTGCAAGGTCGTACGATTACCGCTTTGCCCGCGAATCATGTTGTTCCTGCCGTCGGCTATCACTTTGATAGTGGCGAGGCGAGTTTGGTATTTAGTGGCGATACCACCAGTAATGATGCTTTCTGGACGGTGGTTAATAAAATTAAAAATTTGCGCCACATGATTGTTGAGACGGCGTTCTCAAACAGTGAACGTGAATTGGCAATTTTGTCGAAACATCTCTGTCCAAGTTTGCTGGTTGAAGAGTTGGCTAAATTTACAGGGCTGGCAGATATTTATATTACTCATTTGAAGCCAGGTGAAATGGAGCTGATTATGCGTGAGATTGATAGCACGATCACGCGTCAGCACCCTAAGATGTTGTTCAATAATCAGGTGTTTGAGTTTTAGCCATGAATGCCACACTCGACATTAAAGTGCTGGCGAGCTTAGAGCCGATTGCCGCATTTAGCGCGGCACGCTTGCGTGAGTTGCTCGATTATTGTCACACTGAGACTATTGCTAAAGGAATGAATCCATTTGCAAAAAATAGTTTGCAGGGGCAGTCCGTCTATTTAATTGCGGGCGAATTAGAGTTGCAATATCAAGATGGCAATCGTGTACGAGTAAGCGCGCAGTCCGAATGGGCGAAACATCCATTAGGTAAACGTCAGCCCGAAATTGTTGCCGCGCAGGCTATGAGCGATAGTCAGTTGCTGCGTATAGATGATGGTTTGTTAGACCGTATGCTCACTTGGGATCAGGTTTCTATTCATGCGTTGCATCCTGATGCACCCGAAAATTTTGCGCGCGAGGATTTGGAAAGTCGGCGCGCTTTTGGCTCGACAATGTTTAGCGCAGAAAATTTACAACATGGTCCGTTTGCACATTTGCCTGCCGCCAACATTGGTGAGCTGATGAAACGCATTGAGACGATGGTGGTGTGGAATGACGATGTCATCGTGCGTGAAGGTGATGTGGGTGAATATTACTATTTGATTGATACAGGACACGCTGTGGTCACGCGTCAGGTAGGGGGCGTGGCGTTGCAATTGGCGGAACTGCACGCTGGGGATGTATTCGGTGAGGAGGCGTTGGTTTCGGAAGCCAAGCGCAACGCGACTGTGACAATGAAAAGCAATGGTGTGTTGTTGCGTTTAGGGCGTGTTGATTTTCTACATTTGCTCCAAGAACCGTTGTTGCATCAGATCGACTTTGCCCATGCGCAGCAAGCCGTGCAACAGGGTGCGTTATGGTTGGATGTGCGTCATCCACCTGAGTATCGTTATGACCGATTGGCGGGGGCGTTAAACGTACCTTTAAACGATATTCGCAACGCGATTGGCGTATTGGATCACGCTAAAAAATATATCGCATATTGTCAAAGCGGCCGACGTAGTGCTGCCGCTGCATTTATCTTGGCGCAAGCCGGCTATGAAGTGCAGGTATTAGAGGGTGGTTTGTGGGCAGTGCCCCATACGCAACAATAATTGTTTACAAGGAATCAATAATGACAACAGCAGCGGCCGCAGGTAATCAACTTCAATTTACCAAAGAACTAAATCAGGTAATCAACCGCGTTCATGCCGCTTCCAACATTGATGAAATCATGTTGGAAGTCAGTCGCGATGTCTGCACTTTGCTCAATGCGGATCGGCTGACGATTTATGTGGTAGGTGAAGATGGCTCGTCATTGGTGTCTAAAGTTAAAACTGGCTTAAATTCGTTTAAGGATTTGAAGTTGCCGATTGCGGAGCAAAGTGTCGCTGGTTTCGTGGGTGTACATAAAAAAGTGGTCAACATCAAAGATGTTTATGACGGCGAAGAGTTAAATCGGCTGAGTCCACAATTGCGCTTCTTAAAAGAAGTGGACACGCGCACGGGTTACCGCACCAAGCAAATGCTGGTCGTTCCCATCGTTGATGTGGATAGCAATTTAGTTGGCGTTATTCAGGTTATCAACAACAAATCAGGGGAAAGTTTTTCTGGCATGGTTGAGGCTGGGGCGCAAGAGTTAGCGCAAAGCATGGCACTGTCTTTACGTCAGCGACAAAACATCCATGTGGTAAAAAGTAAGTACGATTTTCTGGTAAGCAATGCTGTGCTGTCGGCAGCCGAGCTCGAACTGGCTAATCGTACTGCGCGTCGCAAAGGGGTCGATGTTGAAGAGGTCTTAATTGATGAGTTTCAAGTTTCGGTGGAGATGCTGGGTAAAGCACTCGCCGAATTTTTTGGTGTGGACTACGAGCCGTTCAAAGCTGACCGCATCAAACCAAATGATTTATTGCGTAACTTAAAACGTGAATATGTGGCGAGTAGTCATTGGATTCCCGTAGAAGAAAATCAAGATGGCGTGATGATTGTCACTACCGATCCTGAGCGGATTCAGTCATCTCGCGTCGTAAACAACATTTTTTCACGCCATCGTTTAGTTTATAAAGTTTGTACCAATCGCGAATTTGCCCAAACGCTAGCGGCATTTTACGGCGGCGGTAGCTCGGCAAATGCGGATGGCACGGGAGCTTTTGCTGCGGATGAAAGCTCGATGGATGACTTGCTTTCCAGCTTGGGTGATGACGATGAAGAAGGCACGACGGTCACCACCGATGATGTTAATGCGGCGGCTGACAATGAACTGGTTAAATTGGTGAATAAAGTGATTGTGGATGCGTATCGTATGGGCGCGTCGGATATTCATATTGAGCCGCAACCAGGCAAAGCCAAGACCCAAATTCGCGTGCGTAAAGATGGTTCTTTGCTCAACTATATTGAAGTGCCTGCGACCTATCGCAATGCCTTAATCACACGCTTAAAAATCATGTGCGACTTGGATATTTCCGAGAAACGTAAACCGCAAGATGGCAAAATTAAATTCAAGAAATATGGTCCGCTCGATATTGAATTACGCGTGGCGACGATTCCTTCGCAAGGCGGCGTAGAAGATGTGGTGATGCGTATTTTGGCATCGGGTGAACCCTTGCCATTAGAAAAAATGGGCTTTTCCAAGCGCAATAATGAGCTGATTCAAGCAACCATTGCAAAACCGTATGGCTTGTTTTTCGTGTGTGGGCCGACTGGTTCGGGTAAGACCACAACCTTGCATTCGATTTTGAAATACATCAATAAGCCTGAAACCAAAATTTGGACGGCAGAAGATCCTGTCGAAATCACCCAAAAAGGTTTGCGCCAAGTTCAGATTAACAAAAAAGCGGGTTTGGATTTTGCCACGATTATGCGGGCGTTTTTGCGCGCAGATCCTGATGTCATTATGGTCGGTGAAATGCGCGACAAGGAAACCGTGTCGATTGGGATTGAGGCTTCCCTGACTGGGCATTTGGTGTTTGCGACCTTGCATACCAACAGCGCGCCTGAGTCGATTATTCGCTTGTTGGATATGGGCATGGATCCGTTTAACTTCGCCGACGCATTGTTGGGAATTTTGGCGCAGCGTTTGGCGAAACGTTTATGCAGCGATTGCAAAACTTCGCATGTCGCCAGTGCCGATGAAATCAAAGCCTTGTTGACCGAATACAGCACCGAATTAGCCAACACCACGAGCTGGAAAAAAGATCCCAATGCGGGCATGAAAGCCTTGTATGCGGATTGGGTAAAAATGTTTGGCGACGATAAAGGGCAAATCAACTTATGTAGCCCAGTTGGCTGTGAAAAATGCGGTGGTACCGGGTATCGCGGTCGAGTCGGCCTGCATGAATTGTTAATTGGCTCGGACTTGGTGAAAAAAGGCATTCAAGAACATGCGCGTGTCGCTGAGTTGCTCGCATTGGCTTTAGAAGAAGGGATGCGAACCTTAAAACAAGACGGCATGGAAAAAGTCTTGCAAGGGATTACCGATATGCATCAAGTTCGCTCGGTGTGTATCAAGTAAGTTTTTTGCTGTGCGGGAGATCGCGATGAATGCTGCTAAAAAATTACGTCGTCGCGTCCAAGAACTCAATGAAATTGGTGTGGCATTGTCTGGTCAACACGAGCTGAACGCGTTGCTGGAAATGATTTTGCACGCCGCCATGCGTGTGACGCATGCCGATGCTGGCACTTTGTATTTGCATGACGAAGCGCAACGCGTGCTGAGTTTTGAAATTCTGCGCAACCACACGCTGAAAGTTGCGATGGGTGGTTTAAGCGGTGAGGCGATTCGTTTTTATCCCGTGCAACTATACGATGCGGCTGGACAGCCGAACCACGCGATGGTGGTGAGCCATGCGGCGTTGAGCGGCGAAACAGTTAATCTGCCCGATGCTTACTCGGCGGCAGGCTATGATTTTTCGGGTACGCAAGCCTTTGATGCAACCACGGGTTATCGCTCGCAGTCTTTTTTGGCAGTGCCGATGCGCGACCACCAAAATGATCTGATTGGCGTATTGCAACTCATTAATGCAATCGATCCAGACACGGGCAACATCGTGGCATTCTCGCCTGATGATCAGCAGTTACTCGAATCACTCGCCTCGCAAGCGGCTATTGCGCTGACCAACCGTCGCTTAATTGGTCAGATGGAGGATTTGTTTGAGTCGTTGATTCAACTCATCAATACCGCACTCGATGATAAATCGCCTTATACGGGCGGACACTGCGCCCGCGTTCCAGTGCTCACCATGATGTTGGCAGAGGCGGTTAATCGTACCCAAACTGGGCCACTCAAAGATTTTGTGATGAGTGAAAAAGACCGTTACGAATTAAAAATCGCGGGCTTGCTACACGACTGTGGAAAAATTACCACGCCAGTGCATGTGGTGGATAAGGCCACCAAACTACATACGTTGTTCGACCGCATCGAGCTGATTGATACGCGTTTTGAAGTGCTAAAACGAGATAGCGAAATTTTGATGTTGACTCAGCTAGCCCAGCTGCCTAGTCAAACGAATCCAGACGTTGCGGCGTGTCGAGAGCAGCATCAAGCACGCTTGCGGCAATTAGATGAGGATCGAGATTTTTTACGCATCTGCAATGTAGGTGGTGAGACTATGTCTGATGCAGCGGTGCAGCGCGTGCGCCAAATTGCCAAGCAGCCGTGGCGGAATAGTGACGGCGTATGGACGGATTTACTGTCGGCCGATGAGCTTGAAAATCTCTGCATACGCGCGGGTACATTGACGGCGGCAGAGCGCGAAATTATCAATCACCACATCGTCGTTACCATCAAAATGTTGGAGGCACTGCCGTGGCCCAAGCACCTCAAAAATGTTCCTGAATATGCCGGTGGACATCACGAACGCATGGATGGGCGCGGCTACCCACGCGGACTGACGCGCGCGCAAATGTCGGTGCAAGCGCGCGTGATGGGTATCGCTGATATTTTTGAAGCCTTGACCGCGAAAGATCGACCTTATAAAAAAGGCAAAACGCTGTCTGAATCCTTAACTATTTTGGCGAAGTTCAAGGACAACGGACATATCGACCCAGATTTGTTTGCCGTGTTTATTAAAGAAAAAGTTTATTTGGATTACGCGCGACAATTCATGTCGGCAGAGCAAATTGATGCGGTTGACGATACCGCATTGGGCATTTGCTAGCACTCTGAGAAGATTATCGAGTCCAGCTTTATCACTGTTCGGGATATGCCTCTGTTGCGTGTGATTGATGTGATGGTTCTTTTGCAGCGAATCTCGGCGGCGGATGTCATCAATGCTGTCCACTAAAACACTCTAATGCCCCTGCTTAACAACCAGATGATTACGAATGGGCTGGCAATTATTAGACGCTGTTTGACACTATATTGAGCGTGACGATTGTTTCTCTTTTGTCCATCGAATGACTGCCATAACGTTCCCCTAAGAATGCTGCTGCAAACCGTGTATCAAGTTTTGCGCGAGCTGCGCTTGCAGCTCGCTGATGGTGGCGGTGATACCAAGCTGACAGGCTTGCGTGACTTGTAAGCCTTGATAGCCGCAGGGGTTGATGTTCTTGAATGGGCTTAAGTCCATATCAACATTGAACGATAAGCCGTGATAGCAACAGCCATTTTTAATTTTCAAACCGAGCGCGGCAATCTTTGCACCATTCACATATACGCCCGGTGCATCGACGCGATTGACCGCTTGAATGCCGTAGTCGGCAAGTAGGTCGATGACGGAATTTTCCAGCACATTGACCAGTTCACGCACGCCGATTTTCCAGCGACGCATATCGAGCAAACAGTAGGCAACGATTTGTCCAGGGCCGTGATAGGTAATTTGTCCGCCGCGATCAATTTTGACTACGGGTATTGCAGTCGGATTAAGCAGATGTTCAGGCAAGCCTGCTAAACCCTGTGTGTAAGTGGGCGGATGTTGCAGCAACCAAATTTCGTCGCGCGTCTCAGCGGTACGTTCAGCGGTGAATTTCTTCATTGCATCCCAAGTGCTTTGGTAATCGACTAGACCGAGAGCATGGATGACAGGATTCTGGATTCTGGATTCTGGACTCAGGATTTGGGATTCGGGATTCGGCAGACGCGCCGCTTCCGAACTAGACGCAGCACTCGCTTCTCCCTGAATCCTGAAGCCTGCATCCTGCATCCTAGATTTTGCATCCTGCGTCCCGCATCCCGCATCCTGATTTTTCATAACACCATCTTGACCATCGGGTGGTCGCACAGCTCTTGATACACCGCGTCGAGTTGTACGCGCGAGGTGGCGGTGATGGTGCAAGTCAGGCTGATGTATTTGGCGGTTTTGCTGGCGCGCATTGCCATGCTGGCGGGGGAGAAAGTGGGGTCGTGTTTGATCACGACATCCAGCACTGCTTGGGCGAAGCCTGCATGTTGCTGACCGAAAATTTTGAGTGGAAATTGGCACGGATAATCCAG
The DNA here is from genome assembly GCA_036171695.1 of Gallionella sp. Classification (GTDB taxonomy): domain Bacteria; phylum Pseudomonadota; class Gammaproteobacteria; order Burkholderiales; family Gallionellaceae; genus Gallionella. The sequence goes on along the minus strand of JAVHRN010000074.1, from coordinate 10,714 downwards.
CAAGGCATCGCTTAATTGTGCCTCAGTGAGTTGCGCTAGTTTGGCTAAATCTGGGGAGAGTTTTTTGGTCATAGTCGTTAAAGGGCGCGCATGATGTCGCGCTTAAAAGTTTGATACAGCGTGTGCAGGCGGGCAAACATCGCGCCGGGTGTGCCTGTGCCTACGGGCGTGCCGTCGAGCGTGGTAATGGCTAACACTTCGCGCGTGCTGGAGGTCATCAACAGTTCGTCGGCGGTGAATAATTCGGACTTGGCAACGCGCCGCACTTGATGTGGGATGCCTTGTGCCGCCGCAATTTCTAACAGCACATCGTAGGTGATGCCAGGCAACATCAAGTGATTTTTGGGCGGGGCAATTAAGGTATTATTTTTAACTACAAAAATGTTGCTCGCCGCGCCTTCGGTCATAAATTCATCGTCGCGAATCAAGATGCTCTCGACGCAGCCCGCCGCGATGGCTTGTTGACGGAGTAGCACATTGGGCAACAAAGAAATCGCTTTGATGTCGCAACGCAGCCAACGATTATCCACTGCTGTGATACACGCCACGCCTTGTTCTAATAAGCTCTGACTCGGTGGAAGCAGGGGCTTACTCAGCACTAATACTGTGGGCGCGACAGCGGGCACTGGGAATGCGTGATCGCGTGGCGCAACCCCGCGCGTGACATGTACATACAGATATTGGTCATCCTCAGGATGGTGCGCGATGAGCGCATTGATAATCTCCGTCCATTCGTTTTCGCTATGCGGATTACTCAGCAAAATGCCGTCGCAGCTATGTTGCAAGCGTTGCAAATGCTCACTTAAACGAAACGCGCGACGCGAATACACGGGGATGACTTCATACACGCCGTCGCCAAAAATAAAGCCGCGATCCAGCACCGAAACGTGCGCTTGTGCGACGGGTAAAAACTGCCCATTGAGATAGACCGTCATGGCTTAATCTTTCGGCCAGTATTTGATAATCAGCAGCCGAATACTGTCCCAGCCGCGCGCGAACACATTGGCGGCGGAGACATTTTCTAGCGCGTAAATGGGAAACTCGGCATACGGTTTTCCGCCTAGGCTCAATTTCATCACGCCGATGGCGACGCTGCTGTCGATAGGCGACAAGATGGGCTGACGGGTTTCGAGCGTAGCTTTTAATTTGCCTAACTGACCTTTCGGTACGCTTAAGGCAATATCGTGCTTGAAGCCAATTTCCACATGGCTTTGCGTGCCTTTCCAGATGCGTAATTCGGTGACCACTTGCTCTTTTTGGTACAACGATACCGCATCAAAATTTTGAAAGCCGTAGTTGATGAGCTGCTGACTTTCGCTACTGCGCAACGCATCACTCGGTGCGCCCAACAGCACCGAAATCAAGCGATGCGTGTCGCGTTGTGCCGAGCCAACCAAGCAAAATCCAGCGGTTTCAGTGTGACCAGTTTTCATCCCATCGGCATTCGGATCGAGCCACAACAGGCGATTGCGATTGGCTTGCGTGACGTTGTTAAAGGTAAATTCACGCAACGCAAACAGCTCATAAAACTGCGGATAGTCGCGCACGATGGCGGCGGCAAGTAACGCTAAATCGTGCGCGCTGCTGTAATGCTGCGCGTCGGGCAAGCCGACTGGATTGGTGAAGTGCGTGTTGGCTAAGCCTAAGCGTTGCGCCTGTTTATTCATCTGCTCGACAAAGCCCGCCTCGCTGCCCGCAATATGCACGGCCAGCGTAATCGCCGCATCGTTGCCCGATTGCACGATGAGCCCGCGCAATAAATCCGCCACGCTGACCGACTGACCGACTTTAAGCAACATGCGCGATTCGCCACTGGTATTGCGTACTGCTTGCTGCGGCACGATGAGCGACTCGTCTAATTTGAGCGTGTCGTGTTCCAGCGCATCAAAGGTGAGATAAGCAGTCATTAACTTGGTGAGCGAAGCAGGCTCCATGCGCGTGTCGCTATTTTTTTCCAGCAACACTTGCCCCGTGCTGTAGTCGTAGAGCAAATAGGCTTTAGCGGTCAGGCTAGGCGCGGCAGGGAGGGGGGCGGCAATACTGACGCTGGCGCACAGCAAAGCAAACAGAGTGATGAGCTTCATAGTGAATAGGCGGCAAAAAATGAAGCGCGATTATAGATTAAGTCGCTGGCGTTGCAGCGGCGAAGTGGGGTACTGCTCGCGCGTTTGAGAAGGCGTGGAAAAGAGTATTGCGTTGGGGTCGCGTGGGTCACTTTCTATTCACCATTTTATTAGGTCGAATGGCTAGGTCGTCATATATATTGTTATCGCAGCACAGCTTCTAGAGAATGCGCCCAGATTTTTAAGGAGCATCTTATGCAACTCATCTCGACTGGATTCGCTGTGAAAAAAAATTATTTTCGTTTTTATAGCCCTACTAAAACTGCACCGCGTGAACCACTCAATTTAATTGCTGCTGCCGAGCAACATGTGTTGTGGAAGCTGCAACTCGGTCACCATGTACACGGGCGTAGCAAGGATTCGTTGGAGTCGAGCACGATAGGCCAAGACGGCGTGTGTCAGTTGGGGGCTTGGATACATGGACACGCGCTAGAGGATTTTCGCGACACCAGCGCGTATCGGGAATTGCAATTTTCCCATTCTTTATTTCACGATTTTGGTGCAGCGATTGTGGAAAAATTAAACGATGGCGATCGTTCTGGGGCAATTGAAATTTATAAAAATGAATACAGCTTGGCGATGCAGCACATTATTCAATCGCTGACCAAAATCAATCGTTTGATGCGCGAAGACTAGCGCAAGGCAGCGAATCGGCACGCGTGTCCACAGCACTAAACGTAACCGTCACGGCGCGTCTTTCATGCCAATTCCCTGTCACTTAACAGGCGGTTTATTTAATTTTCGTTGTAGGGTGCGGCGGTGCATATTGAGGGCGCGCGCGCTGGCCGAGATGTTGTCATCGTGTTCGTGCAACACGCGCTGGATATGTTCCCAAGTGAGTTCTTGAATGGCCGATGTAGCGGTGTGGATAGTGGCGTTGCTATCGGCAACATGGGTAAATGCCGCAACGATTTCATCGGCGTTGGCAGGCTTGGCTAGATAATGCGTCGCCCCTAATTTAATCGCTTCAATCGCGGTATGAATTGCCGCGTAGCCCGTCAACATCACGATGCGAGTATTGGGATCGAGCGCGTGTAATTGTTCGACCAAACGCAAACCACTCGCCCCTTGCATTTTCAAATCAACCACCGCAAATTCAGGCGGATTCTGTGCCGCGAGCGGCGTGGCCTGCTCCACGCTGTGCGCCACGCTGACTTGATAACCACGTTTTTCTAACGCGCTTTTGAGGACTTTGCAGAAGGTTAAATCATCGTCCACTAACAGCAGCGAAGGCTGTTCGTCGAGCGAGTTATTCAGGGTGGCGTTCATGGTGCGATGCTCGCCAACGGGAGAGTCAGTTCGGTCATCGCGCCGCCTTCAGCGCGGTTATACAGTCGCACGCTGCCTTTTAAGCGTTCCACGCTGGCGTTCGCCAACAACAAGCCCAAGCCGCGCCCCGTGGGTTTGGTGGTAAAAAATGCTTCGCCTGCATTGTGTAAGGCTTCGGTGCTAAGCCCGCTGCCGAAATCAACAATGCTCAAAATAAACTGCGTGGCGTTACATTCGCTGCGAATTTGAATGCCTTGCGGACTGGCATCAGCGGCGTTGTTGAGCAAATTAAGTAGGGCGGCGCGCAAGGTGCTATCCACATTGATATGAGCATTATTACTGCCCGCCTGATAGTGATAGTTGACGCTGGGGCGGAGTAATTGCCACTCGTCTAAAATTGCTGCAATCAATGGCTCAGTGGCTTGCACGCTAGGTTTATCAAGGCTTGCCGCGTTGCTTAAAATTTTATCGAGGATGCGTTTACAGCTCTGCACTTGCTCATTGAGAATCATTAAATTGCCTTGCCAATCTTCTCCGGGTGGATTGTTTGCCGCGCGTAACTCGTGTTGCAATTCACCGATGACCACCGCCATAGTGGACAACGGCGTGCCCATTTCATGGGCGGCGGCAGCCGCTTGTGTCGCCAATGCGACGATGCGTTCGCCGCGCAAAATGTCTTCGCGCGCTTGTGCCAATTGCGCTTCACGACGACGCACAGCGGTCGCCATTTGCGTGACGAAATAAGCGACCACCATCGCGCTAATAAAAAAGCCTAACCACATCCCCATCACATGCGTGGTAAACGCGCTATCACTGTTGTGGTCGTGATGACTGTGTGGCAGCGGTACAAAGTCCACCATCAGCACGCTGTAACACCCCAAGCTCAATGCGGCCATGCCCCAGGTATAGCGTTGCGGCAAGGTCGCCGCCGCGATGACTAACGGCAATAGAAATAACGACACGAAGGGATTCGTTGATCCGCCGCCGTAATACAACAACACGCTTAACGCCAATACATCCACGCATAACTGTGCAAATAATTCCGCATAGGCGATGGGATACGCGCTGTATAAACGCAAACTCGACAGCAGGTTGATGACGGTTAGAGCAGCGATAGTGAGCAGCATGGGCTGCCATTGCAATTGCATATCGAGCCCGTACCACACACCGAGTAGCGTGAGTAACTGCGCGATGATGGCAATATAGCGCAGCAACACGAGGCGGCTTAAGGGGGCGTGGGAAGCTAACAGCGGCGATTTTTTCATGGCGCGCATTGTAATGCGTTCGATGCATCTGCGAGGTGCGACAAAATGTCGCATTCCCAGATTAAAAAAATTCATCAATAATACGTTGCGCCTCACGTTTGTTTTGCCAGCTCCCCCAGATTTTTTTCCCATCTCCTCCCAAGAGGCAAGAAGAAATGGCAGACATAACGCGAGGCGTTTTTTATTGCCCATGCGCTCGTTACGCCGCCTATAATTCGCGCCTTAAAAATTTGCCACCCCAACTTAGGAGCTGATGATGTTGAAAAAATTATGTTGCAGTATGGCTGCCTTGTTATTGACCAGTAACGTGCTGGCTGCCGCGCTGCAAATTGACAAAGCGCGCGTGCGCGCCACCGCCCCAGGGCAAGAAAACGCCATGCTTGATCTACAAATGAGCAGCTCACAGGCGGCACGTTTAATTAGCGTGAGCACCCCTGCTGCGACCAGTGTGGAATTGCACCGCATGAGTTTAGATAACGGTGTGATGAAAATGCGTCAGATTAAAGAGTTGGCGTTGCCTGCGGGGCAGGTGGTGGACTTAGGTGAGGCGGGGCTGCACTTGATGTTAATTGGTTTGCAAGCACCGCTGCAAGAAGGTACGCGCGTGCCGTTTACGCTGAAAATTCAATTGGCGAATAAAAAAATCTTGAGTGTGGATGCGACTGCACAAGTTACCCCGCTGGTTGAAAGCAAACCAGATGCCGATATGGATGCGCATCAACACATGCACCATCATTAAGTTTTTGCGGGGAGTGGCAAACCTGATGCACGGGTTTGTCCACTCCCCGCTTAGTCGCAGCATGCCGCGCCATTTAATTCAAAAACAGCCACTTCAGCTCCGTCGTTTTGAGGGAATTGCCTTGCCCTATCCTCACTTTTCATGCTGTATCTCGTGTAAAATTCGCGCCAAATTTTTTGAGGGAAAAACATGCCTTTGACCGCTGCTACCGCTGAAAACAAAGCCTTGGTGCTTGCCGAGGCTCTGCCTTACATCCAACGCTTTTTCGATAAAACCATCGTCATCAAATACGGTGGCAATGCCATGACTGATCCTAAATTGCAGGAGAGTTTTGCGCGCGATGTGGTGCTGTTGAAACTGGTTGGTATGAATCCCGTGGTGGTGCATGGTGGTGGACCGCAAATCAATGACATGCTCAAGCGCGTCGGCAAACAAGGCGAGTTTATTCAGGGCATGCGCGTTACCGACGAAGAAACCATGGATGTGGTGGAAATGGTGTTGGGCAAAGTCAATAAAGACATTGTCAATCTCATCAATCACTACGGCGGCAAAGCGGTGGGATTGACAGGGCAAGATGGTGGCTTTATCCGCGCGGAAAAATTGTTGCTAGCAAGCAACACCGAGCCAGGAAAAATGCTGGACATCGGCTTGGTCGGCGACATCAGCAAAATTGATCCCGCCATCATTACCTTTTTAGATTCGGGCGATTTCATTCCCGTTATCGCCCCGATTGGTGTGTCGCCCGATGGTGAGACGCTCAACATCAATGCTGACGTGGTGTCGGGCAAACTTGCCGAAGTTTTGGGGGCGGAAAAATTAGTGTTGCTCACCAACACGCCCGGCGTGCTGGACAAAGATGGCAATCTGCTCACGGGACTGACCCCTAAACAAATCGACGACTTGGTTGCCGATGGCACGTTGTCGGGCGGCATGTTGCCAAAAATCAGCTCGGCACTTGATGCAGCGCGTGGCGGGGTGCGCTCAGTTCACATCATCGACGGTCGCGTACAACACGCGCTGCTGTTAGAAATTCTCACCGACGAAGGGGTCGGCACGCTGATTAAAAGCAAGTGAGTTTTTATCCACAGATTACGCGGATTAAACAGATTTTTGTTGCGATTAAATCTGCGCCCATCTGTGAAATCTGCGGAAAAATAATATGAGCAATCGGCTGTGGATTTTTGATTTAGATAACACTTTGCATGACGCATCACCGCATATTTTTCCGCATATCAATCGCAGCATGACGGCGTATTTGCAGCAACATTTGCAACTTGATGAAGTGGCGGCAAATGCTTTGCGTATCGACTATTGGCAGCGTTATGGCGCGACTTTGAGCGGCATGATGTTGCATCACGACACCGATCCGAATCATTTTTTGTGGCATACCCATCAGTTTCCTGAACTAGAAAAAATGGTGTTACGCGAACCCCGTTTACGCGCTGTTTTAATGAGTTTGCCAGGGCGCAAAGTGTTGTTTACCAACGCGCCTAAACACTACGCAACAGCGGTGTTGAAGCTGTTGCGTATCAGCGATTTATTCGATGAGGTGATGGCGGTGGAACACACTGGATTTCGCCCCAAGCCGCACACTTTTGGTTTTTTGAAACTGTTGCAAAAACATCGCGTGCCAGCGGCGCAATGTGTGATGGTGGAAGATAGTTTGGAGAATTTGCGTACCGCCAGAAAGTTGGGGATGCGTACTGTTTGGGTCAATGCAGGCTTGCAAAACGAGGCGTGCGTGGATGTCAAAATAAAAAGTATTGTGCAGTTGCGCGACGCGCTGCATCGAATTTAATTAAGGATAAAAAATGGCCGCAAAACCTGGCGAACGTAAATTACAAATCCTGCAAACCGTGGCGCACATGTTGGAGCAACCGCGTGGTGAAAAAATCACCACGGCAGCCTTGGCTGCAAAGTTAGAGCTTTCGGAAGCCGCGTTGTATCGGCACTTTGCCAGTAAGGCGCAGATGTTCGAGGGCTTGATTGAGTTTATCGAACAGACGGTGTTTGGCTTGGTCAATAAAATTACTCAAGAAGAAAAAAGTGGCGTGAAGCAAGTCGAGGCAGTGGTGTCTTTGCTGCTGGGATTTGCGCAGAAAAATCGCGGCATGACGCGCGTACTGATAGGCGACGCGCTGGTGAATGAAGACGAAAAATTGCAGCAGCGCATCAATCAATTTTTTGACCGTATCGAGGCGACACTCAAGCAATCGTTACGCATCGCAGCAACACAAGGTGAATTAGGCGAGGCGGTGGATGTGGCCGCGCACGCCAACCTGTTGCTGTGCTTTGTCATCGGGCGTTTGCAGCAATTTGGTAAGAGTGGCTTTAGCCGCGAACCGTTGGCGATGCTGCCTGCGCAACTGGCGATTATGTTGAGCAAATAATGCGTAAGCGGTGAGCGGGAAAATCACTGCATTGTTTTGGGCATGTTGTGTGGGCGGTTTCTCACTTTGCTAGCGCGTATAAGTCCCGTGCGGACTTGCATGAACCCGTGCGGCATGAGTGCACCGCCCCCCCACTTAACTATTTAATCGCTAACAACGCCTGTTCAAAATTCTTTAGCGCGAGCGGCTTGCCGAACAAATATCCTTGGAAATTTTGACAGCCTTGCGCACTTAAGGCGCGTTGTTGCGCATCGTTTTCAACTCCTTCGGCGAGGATAGCAATCCTCATGCTGGCGGCCATTTCTATCATGGATTTGACGATAGCCTGATCGTAATTGTCCGTGGCAATTGCGGTAACGAAAGACTGGTCAATTTTTATTTGGTCGAGCGGCATCCGTTTGAGATGAGTAAGCGAAGAATGTCCCGTACCAAAATCATCCATCGAGATACTCACCCCCAAAGATTTCAAATGTTGCAGCAAGCCAACGGTGTATTCGATGTCTTGCAACGCCATACTTTCGGTGATTTCTAATTTTAAGCGTGCGGGGTTGATGCCTGTTTTTTGCAACGCGGCCTGCACTTGTTCGACAAAAGTAGGTTTATGTAATTTAGTCGTGCTGATATGCGCATTTTCGATTTTGCTTAAGTGTTTAGATTTGCGTAACTGTGCCGCGCTGACGTTAATCGACAACACCAAATCGCGCGTATGTGGCTGCGCTTCCCAGCTTTTTAATTGCCGACAGGCGGTATCTAACACCCATTGGCCGATATGAATAATCAAATCACTTTCTTCTGCCAAGCTAATAAATTGGGTGGGGTACATCAAGCCTAATTCAGGGTGATGCCAGCGCAGCAAGGCTTCCGCACCGATGGCTTGTTGTGCATTATTTACCTGCACTTGGTAATACAACTCCAGTTGATTGTCGGTGAGTGCAGCATGTAGCGCGCTTTCTAAATTGCTGCGCGCCTCCAAGCTGTCTTGCACCAACTCATCATAAAAACGCACGGTATTGCGTCCCGCCCGTTTGGCCTGATACATGGCGGTATCGGCGCGCTTGAGAATTTCTTCGCTATTAATTTCGCCGCGATTAAACAACGCCACGCCGAGCGACGCACCACCGTGGTGGGTATGGCTTTTCAGATGGTAAGGTTCACCTAACGCGATACAGATTTTTTCCGCAATTTGCCCAGCTTGTTCAGACGCGGCTTCATAGTCGCCGCGCAAATCATTTAACACCACCACAAACTCATCACCGCCTAAGCGCGCCACTACATCAGACGTGCGCACCGAGGCGCGCAAGCGTTGCGCGACTTCGATTAACACCAAATCGCCTTTAGCATGGCCTTTAGTGTCATTTAAGGTTTTGAAATTATCCAAATCGAGAAAAATCAGCCCGCCGTAATGTTGGGTTTGTTGCGAGTGTTTAATGGCGTGAGTGAGTCGCTCTTGCAACATGCGGCGATTCGGTAGGCCCGTTAAACCATCCGAATAGGCAAGTTGGTAAATGGCAGCATCAGCTTCTTTTTTAACGCTATCGAGCTCTTGTCCAGCACTGCGAATGCGCTCGGCTATCATCAGTAAATTCGCCAGCAGTGCAACCAGCACGCCGATGACGGTGCGTTGAATATCTAGGCGTAAGGCATGAATTTCCTCTTGCTGCTGGGCACTCGCAATGGCTTGCATGGACTTTTGATTGGTCACGCTCTCGGCGTGTAATGCGGCTAATTCATTACTTAACCAGCGGTCGATGCCGCGTACATTTAGATCCACCACAAAGGCGTAATCGCGCTCTTGGCTTAACGGGTAACGGGTTAAGAATTCACGATAAATCACGCCTAATTGTTGATGCGCTTCAATTGCTAAACTCAATTTTTCGGCAAAATTCATCCGCGCTAAGTCGCGCTGTTCAAACGCATGTAATTTTTCCAGTGATTTTTCGTTGTAAGCACTTGTGGTGAGCTGGGTTGTGCTGGGTTCAAAACTGGGCTGATTGCGTGCCTCGTTTTGTAAATCCAACAGTGCTGCTTGCACCCGTTTTTCGCTGAGTTCAAATGCTGCCCAGTATTTTTTGTATAACTCCGCATCGTTGCCGCGCAACAAAATATCTTTCCATTCTTGTACTTGAACTTTGAACTCAACTTCGACGTTGGCTAAGTCTTGGCTTTGATGTAGCAAGCTGAGCAGGTGTGCGTTGTAAGTTTGTTCGCTGCGTTCGAGCCGCTCAACTTGCTCGTTGATGTCGAGCAAGCCCCAGATGGTAAACATAGACAAAGCCGCGATGATTACCAGCAACCAAAAGTTTTTACGCTTAGATTGGGCTTTAAGGGCTTTAAGGGCTTTAAGGGCTTTAAGGGCTTTAAGGGCTTTAAGGGCGAAAAAATTTTTCATTTTTTATAATAGGCGAGCCAAAAAATAACGCGCGATTGTACTCGCTGTTACGCGATTTTAGTGTGCCGTTAAGCAGTCTAGATAAATGGTTGCATCGGGTGGCGTGCCATGGCGTTGCGCCTGCCAAATCATTTCACTTAAGCATTCCATCATTTGATGTTGCGCATCGTGTTCGGACGCAAATTGATGGGTTAGCCGCACAAAGTGCGCGCGTATCCCCAGCGGCTGGTTGATGGAAATTTGCTCTTCGATAGTGAGGTGCATCATCAAATGCAAAAACGGATTAGTCGCGCCCGCTTCGGGCAGATAGTCCTTGTCCAAATGGCGTTCGGGCTGCGCGAGCAAATCGTGATATTCGGGATGCTTGTCGATGAGCTGCGCGGTCAAATCCTCCAAGGGCGTGAGCAACTCACCCGCGCGCCGCTTGCGCCAAGTTTCAAATAAAAAATTACGCGCTTCGTCGCGAGAGGGATTGAACATTTTGTCAGGATTCAGGATTCAGGATTCAGGATTCAGGATTCAGGATTCAGGATTCAGGA
>JAVHRN010000073.1:0-2223 GCA_036171695.1 Gallionella sp. | reverse complement strand
TTCGCTGTTGGGTCATACACCAGCTTGTAGATATAGCGAGGCACCCAGACATGGTTTGAACCTATGGTGGGTGGGTTGGCATCAAACACTGGGCCCGTGATGACAAACACATCACCAGCCGCACGCTTGATGTATTTGCGTGTTGCTTTCTCAATGCCTGACCAAGCCCTTTGATTATTTTTGGGGTCTTGCGGAATCATGTTTGCCAGTGAAAAGCACTGCGACATTGCCTCCTCAGTCGACATGTCGGCAGCCGGTGCCATATGACCACGGTCAAATCCAGAGTCTTTGTAGTCGTCCAGTTCAGCTCGTTCGGCTCGGGGAAGCCGGGCATCAGCAAAAAACTTGTTGGTGCGTTTCAGGTGTGCATCTTGCAACATATATTTATTAAGGCGCTCAGCAGCATATACAGGGGTGTGGCTCCGACCAGAATGCATCACCGCAAACCCATTGAAACAGAGCGCACGGGCTTGTAATCTGTCCTGATTTTGAATGACAGGGGGTGTGTTATTGGCGAAAATCTGCCGACATTCAGCGAAGTCATTGGGGGCTGCTATTGCAGTGGACGTAGCGATGCCTATCGCGATGACTGCGATAGCAATGCCTCTCTGTATTATTCTGACGGGTTGATGTGCCATGTGGCCTCAATAAAATCTAAGGTAACGTACAATTTAGCCGGTGAAGTATGACCCTATCGGAGAACTTGCATGTCAGATTTAACAACGTTTGGACAATACTACATGCTGGCAGATCAGCTCATAGAAAATGCGAGTAAAGAAGAGGTTGCTGAATGTGCCAGGCTGCTGGCTCTCAATGTGGCGCATTATCAGTCCAAGTATGGGGAGTTGCCACTTGATGAGACACTTGCGATGATTGGTATGACCAAGCCAAACACAGAACAGCTTCAGCTCATGGCGGATGGCATGGAGGTCTTGGTCGGGGTGTTGGGTAGTGTGGTCTCGGGGCTTGGGGAATCAAAGCACTGAAAATATGCTGCTGGTCGTTTAGTTATGAGGCTTTTTTCACTGTGCGACAGTCGGATATGCACTCCTAAATAAATATGAAAGAACAGGATGATGAGTAAAAATATAGACACTACTGATGCCGCTATAGCGGATGCGGCAAGACTCTTGGATGCCCACTCTGATTTCAAAGTCATTCGGAGAATTTCCAAACGCACTGAGTTCCGCGAGCCAGATGGTCGTGTCCTATCGCGAGGAGTCGTGGTTGATACTGAAACGACAGGCACTGATTCAGATAAAGATGCGATTATCGAATTGGGAATGGTGCTGTTTGAGTATGACCCGGAAACGGGTTGTGCATACCGGGTGCTCGACACCTTTGATCAACTTGAAAGTCCGGGTTTTCCGGTGCCGCCAGAATCAACCGATGTACACGGCATTACTGATGAAATGGTCGCTGGGAAGCGCATTGACGATGACAGCGTAGCGGCGTTTCTTGAGGGTGTGAGCCTGGTGATTGCGCACAATTCCAAGTTCGACCGAGTATTTCTTGAAAAGCGTTTGCCAATCTTCGAATCGTTTCCTTGGGGGTGTTCATTGGAACAAGTGGACTGGAGCGGGGAGGGGATTGGCTCGGCTAAGCTGGATTATATCGCTTACCAATATGGATTTTTCTATGATGCGCATAGGGCCGAAGTAGATTGCCTAGCTTTACTGGAGATATTGCAGCAACCTCTGCCAAAATCGGGGATGCTGGTTTTGAAATCCATATTGAATGGCTTGGATCAGAAAAGTTATCAGATTTTTGCAATCGGCTCCCCCTTTGAGACCAAGGATACGCTCAAGGCTAGAGGGTACAGATGGGATGGCGATAAGAAGTGCTGGCACAACACGGTGGCGGGAGATGATGCAATAAAGGCTGAGATTGAGTGGCTTAAGGGCAACGTATATAACGGTAAAAAAGCCAAGGTTGAAATCGAAGTGTATAACTGCATGACGCGTTATTCAAACAGAACGGGCAATCGTGTTGTCAGAGAAATATAACTGCACGAGGGAGCATGAATTTGTGGATTCAGTGAATAGCCGCGATGTTTCTAATGCTAATGGTTAATCGTCAGCTAAAATCATGTTCAGCGCACCGCACCCGCTAGACTAAAAACCCTCTGCATTACCTGCACTTCATGCATATGAAATAGGATGACTGCTACCTGTAGTACAGCAGACGTTCGTGAGCAGAACGTCTGACTTCCCCAAGTCGGCC
>JAVHRN010000072.1:0-10901 GCA_036171695.1 Gallionella sp. | reverse complement strand
CACAACCGCTGTTTAATTATTTGAACTCACTCAGTGCCGAGGAGTTGCTACAACGCCGCGAGGCGGTGGAGGCCACCATCATGGCGATGGGCATTACTTTCACCATCTATAGCGAGGCAGGCAATATCGACCGTGCTTGGCCGTTCGATGTCATTCCACGGGTGATGGGTCGCCGTGAATGGAATTCGATTCAAGCGGGACTTAAGCAACGTTTGAATGCGCTGAATATGTTCATCAATGATCTGTATAACGCGCAGAACATCATTAGGGATGGCGTGTTTCCCAAGGAGGTTTTGCAAGGCTCGGTGAATTTTCGTCCGCAGTGTATAGGTGTAACGCCCCGTTTTGGGGTGTGGGCTCATGTTTGTGGCACCGACTTAGTGCGGGGTGGCGATGGCACAATGTATGTGCTGGAGGACAATCTGCGTGTTCCGTCGGGGGTTTCCTATATGCTGGAAAATCGCCAGATTATGAAGCGCATATTTCCTGAAGTGTTTCGTACCACTTCAATCATGCCTGTCGATGATTACCCCACGCAGCTGTATCACACCTTGGCAGCACTCTCACCACGCTCCGAGGAGCAACCTGTCATTGTTGTACTCACACCCGGTATCTATAACTCTGCGTATTTCGAACACAGCTATCTGGCGCAACAAATGGGGGCTTATCTGGTGGAAGGTCAAGATTTGATTGTGGGTACAGATGATGTGGTCTACATGAAAAACATTTTTGGCTTACAGCGGGTGGATGTGATCTATCGTCGCATTGATGATAACTTCCTTGATCCAGAAGTGTTTAGCCCCGATTCGGTATTAGGCGTGCCAGGTTTGATGCGTGCTTGGCGCAAGGGTAATGTGGGCATTGCCAATGCACCTGGCGCGGGGGTGGCTGACGACAAGGTGATATATGCCTTTGTGCCGCAAATCATTCGCTACTATCTCAATGAAGAGCCTATCTTGGCTAATGTGCCGAGCTATCTGTGCATGTACCCAGATCAATGTGAATACGTATTGGCACACCTTGATGAATTAGTCGTAAAGCCTGCGAATGAGTCAGGCGGTTATGGCATGTTAATCGGGCCACGTGCCAGCGTGGAGGAACGCGCTGAATTCGCTCAACTGATACGTGCTAATCCCCGCAATTACATGGCACAACCAACCTTGGATATTTCTACTGCGCCGACGCTGGTTGATGGACAACTTGCTCCGCGTCACCTTGATCTGCGCCCATTTGTGCTGCAATCCGACCAACTCTATGCCACCACGGGTGGGCTCACGCGTGTGGCTCTGCGCAAAGGTTCGCTGGTGGTGAACTCGTCACAAGGGGGCGGCAGCAAAGATACTTGGATTGTGGAGGACACATCATGCTAGCCCGCGCCGCAGAAAATCTGTACTGGATGGCGCGCTATCTGGAACGTGCCGAGAACACCGCACGCCTCATCAATAGCACCACCGATGTGCTGCTGGATCTGCCGCAAGGTGCCACGCTGGGTTGGGACACACTCATCAAAGCAGTGGGATTGGATGAGTCATTTGGCAAGTTGTATTCCATCGCGAATGAAGAATCCATCATGCGTTTTATGATTGAGGATGAACAGAATCAAAGTTCCATCTTGTCTTGCGTGAAGTATGCGCGAGAGAACACGCGCACCTTGCGTGAACTGCTTCCCGAAGAGCTTTGGGAACGTATCAACAGCCTCTATCTTTACCTGCGAGATAACGCCAATGTGGCCACTTTGAGTCGTCGTGAACGCTACTTGGTGTTACATAATGTCATCGCGCAACGGCACGCCATTGTGGGCTTGATTTCGGGGGTGATGGCGCATGACCTCGCTTATCAATTCATTCGTCTAGGGCGCAACATTGAACGTGCTGATATGACCACGCGTATCCTCGATATTAATTTTGCGATTTCTATTCCGCGCGACCTGCCTTTGTACGAAGTCAGCATTGAGCGATTGTGGATGAGCACACTGAAAGCCTTATCCGCCTATCAAACCTATCGTCGCTTAAAGGCCGTACATGTCAACAGTAGCGAGGTGATTGAGTTCCTGATTCACGATGCGACCTTCCCGCGCACACTGAAATACTGTCTGGATGAAGTCGCTTCATGCTTACAGGCCATGCCTTTTGCGGGTGTTGTGCTTGGGGCAGTACATATCGCAAAAAATCGTTTGCTCAATGTGGACATCAAGACCCTAGACACGCTCACGCTGCATACTTTATTAGACGCAACGCAAACTGACCTTGGGCACATAAACAGTGCCTTGGCAGCGCAATACTTCCACACTTACAGCGAACCCAGTTCCGCCGTCGCTGAAAAAGTTCAGTAGTGATTCCTTCATTTATTGATTAAATTTTTATGACTTATTGCTTAGCAATCAACACCGAAGAAGGCTTGGTATTTTGTTCCGATTCGCGCACCAATGCGGGCTTCGACAATGTCTCTAGTTATTCAAAAATGCACACTTTTGTTTGGCCAGGTGATCGGTTCTTAGTGTTACTTTCGGCAGGAAATTTAGCCACCACGCAATCCGTGACTAAACGGCTTCATGCCGATTTAGATAAAGCACACTCACCCAATTTGCTCACACTAGCCAATATGCATGAGGCGGCCGACTATGTAGCCTCCGTGAGTGCCGAGGTGCAAAAACAACAGGCGTTGCGCGATGGTTCTGGCAACAATTACGACGCTACTTTTATTTTAGGTGGGCAAATCGGCATAGCGATGCCAGAAACCCTACTCATCTACGCGCAGGGCAACTACATTCACGAATCGCACGAACATCCTTTCTTACAAATTGGCGAAATAAAATATGGCAAACCCATCCTAGATCGCGTCATTAAACGCCACACGCAACTAGAAGCAGCAGCACGCTGCGCCTTGGTCTCAATGAACTCAACCATGCGCAGCAATCTGACCGTAGGGCCTCCTGTGGATGTGATGATCTACAACAAAAATACGTTGAATGGTGGGCGCAAATTCACGCTGACCGAAGATGACCCTTTTGCCAAAAATATCGCCCAGTCTTGGAGCCTAGGGCTGACACAAGCATTGGATAATCTGCCGCGCTTTCCTTGGGAGCAGGGGACTGGCAAATAACGCACCCTGTAGTGAGTGGCGCAGGCTAAGCGAGTGAGCCTTCTAAAAAAGTTGCGCTCGCAATGCCACTCACCTGATGACTCAAGCTATTCAGCTCAAAATTCATAGAACGCATCACGTTGTGAACATAACGAGCGATGCCACGCTGCACGCCATACACCAGCGTGGGATGTGTGCACGCCAGCCCTTCAAAACACCGCCGACTTAAACTCATAACGCGACTGGACTCAAGCGCGCAAAGTTGCGTACTCGTGTGATTAGCCCCACCGACAAACGCGATGATATTCGCCAAGTCACCTGGTTTAATCAGGTGAATATCAAGCTGACCTTCGATACTTTGCACGGTAATTTCCAGATGGCCTTCCAGTAACAAATACAAACTATCCGTCTCACTCACCACAGGTCTTGAAATAAACGCCCCTGCTGTATAGCTATGTAGCTCAAATAGGGTTGCCAGCAAGGCGATTTCACCATCACTTAAATCAGCCGTCAGGTCAGCCTTACGTAACGCAGAAAAGATAATCGACATGATTGCCTCCTATAAAAAATTCAAATACGGTGGCGTCACTCAGTCCATGAACTCATGGAAACAGCCACGGGAATCGCTGCAAGCAACGTCATCACCCCACCGACGATCCAGCGCATCATCTTTGCAACACGGGTATAGGCTCGTTTCATCACACTCTCCTTAGGCATGCCATGTCCACAAGTCAGGCACACACCACAGATTTTTTGGCTTTGGCACATTTACTAACAGCACTATCCATGCCAAACATATAGTCATTATTTATCAATGGGTTAAATTTGCGCTCTCAGTGTAACTAGTACTTATGCACCAAGCAGCACAGACAAATGGGTGATAAACGGGCATTGCCAGCGTGTCTTTATGGTTTACCGATTGATTCAACACATGCTACTGTTTGCCCCATCGCACCATGCTGTCATCGTGAGCGCAAACCACCGTGTTTTTCCAAGGATAGAAATGACTTATTGCCTCTCCATCAATACTGATTCTGGCTTCGTGTTGTGTTCAGACTCGCGCACCAATGCGGGCTTTGACAACATTTCGACGTATACCAAAATGCATACCTTTAGCTGGCCGAACAGTCGCGTGTTCGCGCTGCTCTCTGCGGGTAACTTGGCCACCACACAGTTGGTGATCAAACGTATTCAGGCCGATTTAGCGAGCGGTGCGCTGCCGAATTTTCTCTCTGTCGCAAACATGCAAGAAGCTGCCGATTACGTGGCCACGGTGAGCACCAGTGTGCAAAATCTGCATGTGGTGCGAGATAGTGGCAATGTGAGTTTTGAAGCGACTTTTATTTTGGCGGGGCAAATTGGTGCGGCACGCCATGAAACGCTGATGATTTATCCGCAAGGAAATTACATCCACGAATCTAACGAACATCCCTTTTTGCAAATTGGCGAAGTCAAATACGGTAAACCCATCTTGGATCGCGTTATTAAACGCAACACCTTACTTGAACCTGCCGCACGGTGCGCCTTAGTCTCTATGAATTCCACGGTACGCAGCAACCTGACGGTGGGCGCACCGATTGACTTGCTCATCTATGAAAAAGATAGCCTGAACATCACTCATCAGTTGTGCATGAAAGAAGAAGATCCGTTCGCCAAACAGTTATCAGAGGCATGGAATAAAGGCCTCGTCGCGGCACTCGACAACCTACCTCGTTTTTATTGGGAAGCAACGGCGGAAAATTCAGCCTCTGCACGGCAAGCGAATCAATAGCCCTTTTGATTGATTCTTAGTCAGATGAAGTTGCGTGTTGAATGCAATCCAGCGCAGCAATTTTGTAGCACTCGGCCAAGGTGGGATAGTTAAAAACATTGGCGATGAGGTCTCGCACCGTCCCATTCAAATTCATCACCAGTTGTCCGATGTGAATCAGCTCGCTCGCCTGTTCCCCTACGATATGCACACCCAGCAACTTTTCATTGCGCGTATCAATGATGAGTTTCAACAAGCCTTGCGCATCACCAATAATCTGTCCGCGTGCACTGTCTTTGAAGTAAGCCCGTCCAATACGGTAAGGGATATTTTGTTGCTGAACCTCCTGCTCGGTTTTGCCGACATAAGAAATTTCTGGAATGGTGTACACCGCCATCGGCAGATTTTCGGCAGAGACGTGTGACTCACCCTCGAAGGCATATAAAACTGCCGCGCGTCCTTGCTCCATCCCTGTGGAAGCGAGTGCAGGTCGACCAATCAAATCCCCCACCGCGAAGATGTGCGGCACGCTAGTCTGGAAATGTGAGTTGACCTCAATCCAGCCATCCTTGGCAAGAATTCCCGCTTGCTTCAGCCCTAATTTTTCGCTATTCGGTTGTCGTCCTTGTGCGTACAGGACAGCCTCAGCGTTAATCTGTTTGCCACTTTCTAGCACCGTCAAAGTTCCATGTACTTCACGACGAATCTCTGTAACCCTTTCGCGCATGTGGAAGGTCACCCCCATACTCGAGAAACTCTCTGCCAACACGCCGACCACATCTTCACTGAGATATTCGAGGAGTTGCGCATGGCTGTCCACAACATGAACCTGTACACCGAGTGCCGCAAAGATAGATACAAATTCACATGCAATGACCCCGCCACCGACCACTGTCAGGCTCTCTGGTAAATGACGCAAATTGAGGATAGAGGTGGAATCCAGCACGGTCTTTTTATCAAAGGGTATTTCAGCGGGACGACGTGGGCGCGAACCGCTGGCTAGCAAAATCACAGAGGCCGAGATGAGCCGCGATTTGCCGCCCGCATCGGATACTTGCAAAGTATGTTCATCAACAAATGAAGCCTCGCCTGGAATCAGTGCCACGCCATGACGCAAGAGGCGTTGCAGAATCACTGACTCTTGCTGCGCGATGACCCCTTCTTTGCGACGGATCGCTTCGGCCAATACCCCGTAACGACTCCGCATGTCAGGCACAACAGCTTGCCGCATTCCCCCAGAACGCGACATCAAGTAAGCGACTTCGCGCATCGCCTTGCTGGGAATCGTTCCTGTTTGTAATCCCGCTCCACCGATTTTTGGTTTACGCTCGATAATGGCCGTACGCTTACCCATACGCGCCGCTTGCCATGCCGCATGTTGTCCCGCTGGACCTGAGCCAATAATGAGAATGTCGTAATCCATAAAATTCCTAATCGTTAGCGCGACACAAGTGCTTCATCAGCACCTGCGGCTTCCGTCAATTTCGCCACATTGTCACGTGTAAAGAAACCTTGAAAGTCACCGAAACGCTGAACGTACTCGATAATCAACGCAGAAAACGGTGATGCCGTAGAAAATATCTGCTTCAAACCATCGTCACGTGAACCCACCACTTCAAGTAAAAATCCTTGGCCTTGGCTCGCAATCGCATCTACCAAAAAATCAATGTTTTCCTTGCCGCCACGTTCGCCATCTTTTATCGACAGGGCGATGTGGTGCAAACGCGCGCCATAGTTGCGCACAAAGGTTTCAGTGGGTGAAGGCAGTCCATCCAGATGGTTCACACAATACGGTTGGTTATTGGCGGTGAACACTTTGGCGGGACTCACTGATTCCGCAACGGCGCGTACACTTTTGCACACATTGGTGGAAGAATTTTGATCGGCGATGTTGTAGCTTCCCCAGTAGTAGTAACTCGACAAAGCCAAATATTCGAGCAAGGCTGCTTCCCGATTCTGGCTGTACACACGCGTCGCTAGGTGGTCTATCGGCTGGAGTAGATCAGCGATGTCGAGTTCTTTCTGCAACGCTTTGGCTTGCTCATACGCCTCTTGCGCTTGGGGCAGGATGTGGCAGTTGCCCAGCGGGTGATAAACGCGTACTTGATCTGCCGCACGCTCCATATAGCCGACGACATTTTGGGTATAGGGCGACGGCTTGCTGATGCTGACATTACTGGGCAATTCAAGCGTGGTCAATTCATCGGCGGAAAAGAAACGAAACTCTCGGGCACGTTGCAATTCCAATACTTGCGCTCGGTCACTCACCCATAATATTTCGCCTAAATAACGACTGTGTGGACGTTGCGAACCGACAGGATGAAGATCATTCAAGCTACGAAAAATGTCGTAATGATTCGCGTCCTTAACCTCACGCAACAAAATATCGGGAGAATTCATGTCAATACGCAAGATGTGTGTCAGGTGTTTAGGACTATCTAGCGTTACAAGGTAATGATAGGGTGTCATCAAACACAGCTCAGCGATATACGCGCTTGACTTGCTAGGCTCAACGCTAATCATCAGTGCCTCAATGCCACCTATCATGTCGGTAAGCCCGCAACGGTCACGCTCTGCAAGTAGGCGCGGCAGATAAGTTTCAAAAAATTCGGAGTTGAGCTTGTCGCCGTTGCGTGGGTGACCCGTTGATTTCAAGGTTGCATGGCTTGTGTTGTGCATCGTTCTTTCCAAAGTAGTGTCAATTTTGTCGTTCCCGCGAAAGCGGGAACCCAGTTAATTAAAAGTGCTAGATTCCCGCCTTCGCGGGAATGACAACTTAATTAGAGATTCGTATTTAGAGGGATTGGCTGCACTGCTACTCCTTCCATCATCGGCTCTGGCGCACGTCGTAAATCCAGCGTGAACGGGTAATCGGGATTGCGACCTTCGCTGCGGATGTGCATCTCCCCCGGGGTGTGGCCGTGGTTCCAGAAACGCGCCACGCGGCGTGCCTCGGCTTCGTTGGCGTTCACGGGGAAGGTGTCGTAGTTACGTCCGCCAGGGTGTGCCACGTGATAGGTACAGCCACCGATGGAGCGACCGCTCCAGCTATCCACCAAATCGAACACCAGCGGGGCTTGCACGCCGATGGTGGGGTGCAAACCTGACGGTGGACACCAAGCGCGGTAACGCACTGCCGCCACATACTCGCCGCGTGTGCCCGTGGGGGTGAGCGGGAGCGGACGACCATTGCAGGTGACGATATGGCGGTTGTCGTTCATGTGGCTGACTTTGATCTGCATGCGTTCGATGGAGGAATCCACATATCGCGCTGTGCCGCCAGCGCTCACTTCTTCGCCCAACACATGCCAAGGTTCGATGGCTAGTCTTAGCTCCATCTCGATGCCGTGATAAGCCACCGTGCCGAAACGCGGGAAGCGGAATTCAAGGAAGGGCGCAAACCAGTCGAACTCGAAGCCATATCCCGCGCGTTGAAGATCAAGCACCACGTCGCGCATGTCCTGCGCCACGAAGTGCGGCAACATGAATCGGTCATGCAACTCTGTTCCCCATCGATTCAGATTTCCACTGTACGGTGTCTTCCAGAAACGGGCGACGAGTGCGCGCAGTAGCAACATCTGCAACAGCGACATCTGGGCATGGGGCGGCATCTCGAAGCCTCTGAACTCGACCAGCCCGAGGCGACCTGTCGCGCTGTCGGGCGAATACAGCTTGTCGATGCAGAATTCCGCACGATGCGTGTTGCCGGAAAGATCGACCAACAGGTTGCGCAGCAATCTATCAACCAGCCACGGTTGCTGATTCTCTTCACCCGGTTTCAACTTCTCCGCCATCTGCTGAAAGGCGATCTCCAGTTCGTACAAACTCTCGTGCCGAGCTTCATCCACACGCGGTGCTTGACTGGTGGGGCCGATGAACATGCCAGAAAACAGATACGACAAGGCGGGGTGATGTTGCCAATAGGTGATGAGACTCATCAACACATCGGGACGACGCAGGCACGGTGAATCAATGGGAGTGGCTGCCCCCAGAGTCACATGGTTGCCGCCGCCTGTGCCGGTGTGGCGGCCATCCAGCATGAATTTCTCTGTGCCCAGTCGGGTCTGGCGCGCCTCTTCGTAAAGTGTCTGCGTGTTCGCCACCAATTGTTCCCATGTGCTGGAGGGGTGGATGTTCACTTCGATCACGCCGGGGTCCGGCGTGATGCGGAACTCCTTCACGCGCGCATCGGAAGGCGGTGTGTAACCTTCCAGACGTAGCGGCAATCTCAAAGCGGCGGCGGCGGCTTCGATCGCATCGAGCAAGACGATGAAATCTTCGAGCAAGGGCACGGGGGGCAAGAACACGCACAACATACCTTTGCGCACCTCGGCACACAATGCGGTGTGCACCACTTCGCGCGGGTCGTATTTCTTTTTGCTGGTCGCGGTTTTTGATTTCTTGCTTGATGCTTTTGCAACAGGCGCTTCCTGCGTCGCATCGAAGGGATCGCGTCCGAACGCTTCCTCTTTGTCTTCAGGCAACACCCACGGCAGCGAAGCCAATGGCAGGCGCAGACCCAGTGGCGAATCGCCTGGGATAAGGTATAAATGTTCACGTTTGAGCGGCCATGGACTGGAGCGGAAACCTGTTGCGATGATGGCCTTGGTCGCGCGCTGGGGTGTGGCGGGCGGCAGTGCCTTCAGGGGCAACACATAACCCACCGCTTCACCCAGTCCACGCTCAATGAGATTGGCCAAACGTTTTCGCTCATCGGTATTTTTCAAGTCTGCCGAATGCGGATCGAAATTCTCTGGCCAACGTAACTCTTCGTTGATGATCTGCGTCACATCTTCATAGGCGGGGATGATGAAACCTTCATCCAAGCTCAGTTGCTGAGCGAGGCCTTGCATGAAGCGCAACACATCGCCCGTGCTGTGTTTGCCACCGTCGTCCGCCGTCACCAACAGCGTGCGGTCCTTCCATAACGGCTCGCCATCCGTGCGCCAGTAACAACCCAGCGCCCAGCGTGGCAGCGGCTCGCCGGGATACCACTTGCCCTGACCGAAATGCAGCATCGCACCTTTGGCGAAGTGCCCTTGTAATCGCGTGAGGAGGTCGCCCGCGAGTGCGCGTTTCTTATCCGACAATGCGGTGAAGTTCCACTCAGGTCCATCCATGTCGTCGATAGAAACGAAGGTCGGTTCACCGCCCATGGTCAGCCGCACATCTTGCTTCTTCAGTTCGACATCGACTTGATGGCCTAAGTCTTGGATGGCTTGCCACTGTGCTTCGGTGTAGGGCTGGGTGACGCGTGGGTCTTCGTGGATACGCGTGACTTTCATGGAGAAGTCGAACGCGGTCTCACAAACTTCAGTTGCACCAATTACCGGCGCAGCCGAGGAAGGCATCGCGGTACATGCCAGTGGGATGTGTCCTTCGCCAGCTAACAAACCTGAGGTGGCATCAAGGCCGATCCAACCTGCGCCGGGGATATACACCTCTGTCCACGCATGCAGGTCGGTGAAATCCACATCAGTTCCAGACGGGCCATCCAGGGCTTTCACATCGGCTTTGAGTTGGATCAGATAGCCCGACACAAAGCGCGCAGCCAATCCGAGATGGCGCAACACCTGAACTAACAACCAAGCCGAATCGCGGCACGATCCGCGCTTCAGTTCCAGTGTCTGCTCCGGTGTTTGTACACCCGTCTCAAGCCGCACGATGTAACCGATGTCCTTTTGCACACGTTGGTTGATGCCGACCAACATGTCGATGGTGCGCAACTCTTTATTCAAGAACTCTTTACGTGCCAGCGTTAGCCACGCCGCCAGCAATGGCGTTGCTTCTTCTTTCTCCAGATATGGCGCAAGTTCGCGCTTCAAGCCGTCTGGATAGACAAAGGGAAAATTCTCCGCGTATTCCTCGATGAAGAAATCGAAAGGGTTGATGACCGTCATGTCCGCGACCAAATCGACTGTGACCTTCAACTCTTTGGTCTTTTCGGGGAACACCAGACGCGCCACCCAGTTGCCGAATGGATCTTGCTGCCAATTCAAAAAATGTCCCTCTGGGTCGACCTTGAGTGAATAGCTATGAATCGGAGTGCGGCTATGCGCAGCAGGGCGCA
>JAVHRN010000071.1:0-10982 GCA_036171695.1 Gallionella sp. | reverse complement strand
GGATTCAGGATTCAGGATTCAGGATTCAGGATTCAGGATTCAGGATTCGGGATTCAGGATTCGGGATTCGGGAAAACCGCTGCGTCGACTCTAACTGAATCCCATATCCCGAATCCTTAATCCTGCTTTTGTTTGTATTCGCACAAATCCGCAATCAGACACTCGCCGCATTTCGGTTTGCGCGCTTGGCAAACGTAGCGTCCGTGCAAAATTAACCAGTGATGCGCGTCGAGTAAAAATTCTTGCGGAATGACTTTGAGCAGCTTTAATTCCACCGCTAATACGTCTTTGCCAGGGGCAAGATTGATGCGATTACTTAGGCGAAAAATATGCGTATCAACTGCCATAGTGGGCTGGCCAAATGCGGTGTTCAAAATCACATTGGCGGTCTTGCGACCCACGCCGGGCAAGGCTTCTAACGCCTCGCGCGTTTGCGGTACGGCACCTTGATGATGTTGCAACAGCAGCGCGCAAGTTTGCATGACATGCCGAGCTTTGGTTTTGTATAAACCGATGCGCGCAATGTAGTCGCGCAGTTTTTCTTCGCCTAAATCGAGCAGCATTTGCGGCGTATTCGCGACAGGAAATAGTTGCCGCGTAGCGAGGTTGACGCTGATGTCGGTGGCTTGTGCCGACAACATTACGGCAATTAAAAGTTCAAAAGGTGAGGCGTATTCCAGCTCGGTTTTCGGATGCGGATTTTGCGCGCGCAAGCGAGTAAAAATTTCGTGACGTTTTGCTTTATTCATTTTTTTCCGCAGATTACGCAGATTTACACAGATTAAAAAACAACAGAAAGAAGATTTTTTAGTTTTATGGCTTTAGATTTAATCGGCGTGAATCTGCGTAATCTGCGGACAGTTTGACTTGGGTTTAATGCGCAACAGGCAGTGCAGCGACGCGCTGTTTGTCATTTTCTGCCGCGCGTAGTGTCATGTAGTTTTTGCCTGCAATCAGTAAGCCCAGCACGATAAATGCACCAGGCGGCAAGATTGCTAACAGAAAGCCGTGATAGTCGGAGACCACGGTAATCACCAGTGCTTTGGCGTGCGCGCCAAACACCATGTCTAGCCCACCCAGCAGCGTGCCGTGGCCAAAAATTTCGCGTATTCCACCTAGTACAGACAGCACGGCGGTTAAGCCTAAGCCCATGGCTAAGCCATCTATTGCGGACTGCATGGGCGGCTGTTTGGAGGCAAAGGCTTCGATGCGCGCCAACACGATGCAGTTGGTGGTAATCAGTGGAATAAAAATGCCGAGCACTAAGTACAGCGGGTGCAGCCACGCGTTCATGGCAAATTGTATGCAGGTCACCAACACCGCGATGATGAGAATAAATACGGGAATGCGAGCTTCGTTGGGGATTGTGGCGCGTATCGGCGCAATGGCTGCGCCCGATAACGCCATCACCAGCGTGGTTGCCAGCCCCAGACTCACCGCGTTCACCACCGAGCTACTCACCGCCAAGATAGGACAGAGCCCCAGCAGTTGCACCACGCCAGTATTTTGTTTCCACAAGCCGTTATAAAAAATATCTTTGAGGTCTTGATAAGTCATTTTTTATCTCCTGATTGCACGGTAGCTGCCGCAAATAATTCATCGCGATGCAGCGCGAAATACTGCAAGGCGTGATGCGTGGCTTTCACCACCGCGCGCGGCGTGATGGTCGCGCCCGCCATGTAATCAAATTGCCCGCCATCTTTTTTAACTTGCCAGTCGGCATCGTGTTGCGGCAGCAGTTTTTGCCCATCAAAACCCTTGATCCACGGGCTTTTAGCGAGGTCGATATAGTCGCCCAAACCTGGCGTTTCTTTATGTTCCACGACGCGCACACCGCCCAATGTACCGTCGCCTTGAATCGCGATAATCAGACTGATGCGACCGCTATAACCATCGGGCGCAATGGCTTCTAATACCACCGCAGCAGGTTGATTGTGCAGGCGCGCGCGGTAGGCCGTGCTGACGGTTTTTGTGCCTAGCAGCGCATCGGCGGCGAGGCGTTGTGTGTCCGCCACGATGTCGTTATCAAAGCTGGCGGCGGGGATGAGTTGTTGGATGAGCTTGAGCTTTTCTTGTTGCTCACTTTGCGCGATGCGGTCTTTGGTTTGCCAATACGTCAGTGCCAAAATTGATGTACCAATCAAGGTAAAAAACAGCATATTACTAGCAGTTAAAAAAGCCGCTTTGGCTAATGTCCGCCTCACGATTGTTGCTCCTTGTTACCGAATATTTTGGGACGTGTGTAGGCATCAATCAGCGGTACGCAGATATTCATCAGCAACACCGCGAACGCCATGCCGTCAGGGAATGCGCCGAATACGCGAATTAAATAGGTTAGCAATGCCGCGCCTGCCGCGAAAATCAGCTTGCCTTTATGCGTGGTCGGACTAGAAACTGGGTCGGTCAAAATAAAAAATGCACCTAGCATGGTCGCTCCAGCAAACCAATGAAACACAGGGGTTGCATAGTGTGTCGGGTCAGCTAAATGAAACGCGCCTGCGATTAAAAATAGCGAGCCCAAATAGGCAACGGGCAAGTGCCAAGAAATAATCCGCGTTGCCAGCAAATACAGCCCACCGATTAAGAATCCGAGCGCGACCATTTCGCTGCCATGTCCTGCCAAACTGCCAAAAATCGGCTGAGTGAGAATCTCGCTTACTGGATGCGCGAGATGTAATTGCGTCTTTAGCGTGTCCAGCGGCGTTGCCATGCTCACCGCATCGAGTTTGATGCCGTCAGGCAGTGCACCCGTCAACAGGTAGTGCAATTGCTGCATAAAATTCAGCTCCGCACCGCCCATATTCAAAGGCGCGAGCCAATGCGTCATTTGCACAGGGAACGACACAATCAGCACCGCGTAGGCAATCATGGCGGGATTAAACGGGTTGTTGCCCAAGCCGCCGTACAGATGTTTGGCAATCGCAATCGCGAATGCCGTGCCGACCACCACCAACCACCAAGGTGCTAATGGCGGGATGGATAAGGCAATCAGCCAAGCGGTGAGCAGCGCGCTGTTGTCTTTTAAGAAAGGGGCAATGGGGCGGTGGCGAATTTTTAACATCGCCGCTTCGACCGTCAACGCGGTCAGGCTAGCCAGCGTCATCGACACCAAAATCGCTGGACCGAAATACCACACATACAGCGCGATGCCAGGAATCAATGCCAACATGACTCTGAGCATGATGGCTGAGACGCTGTCGGACTTGCTGATGAAGGGTGAAAAAAATGCGCTCATGGATTATTCCTTAGGTGCTGCAACATCGCTCGCCGCCAGTTCTTGGATGCGCGCGCGCCGCGCTTCAATGTCGGCAATCGTGGCTTGCTGCTGGGGCGTGAGTTGCTCGGTATTTTTTGGTTTGGCGGCGGCAGCCTGCTGCTTGGCGTGTTCGATGGCGGCTTGAATTTTGGCTTGCGCGTCATCTTGCGGCGCGCTTACTGCGGCATTGGCAATCGGTTGTGCGGCCGCCGTTTTAGCGGCTTCAACTTTCGCGGCTGCTGCGGCTTTTTCTTTCGCTGCGAGTTTTTCAGCTTTCTCGATTTTCTCGCGCTCGGTGCGGTATTCGCGGAATTCAAAGCGTTCGCGTGCTGCATCGGAGGCATTTTTTTCGCTTTCGCGCGCCCAGATTTCGCTCTTGGCAAAACGGTAATACTGAACTAGCGGGATACTGCTAGGGCAAACATAGCTGCATGCGCCGCACTCGATGCAGTCAAATAAATTAAATTCTTGTGCCTTGCCAAAATCTTTGGCTTTAGCAAACCAATATAAATCTTGTGGCTGGAGTTCGGCGGGGCACACCTCTGCGCAGCGCGTGCAACGGATGCACGGCATGGCGGGCGGCGCGGCAGGAAATAATTTAGGCGAAGACGCGATGATGCAGTTGGCGGCCTTGACGATAGACACCTCGCTATTGGGTAGCGGCAAACCCATCATCGGCCCGCCCATAATGCTGCTATCGGTGTCGGGTAATGCACCCGCAAAGCTCAACAAATCGCCCACAGGTGTACCTATCAGCACTTCTAAGTTTTGTGCGTTTTTGACATTGCCCGTGACGGTGACGATGCGCGCCACGAGTGGCTCGCCGAATTGCAGAGCGCGATAAATACTTTGCGCGGTCGCCACGTTAAAACATTGCACGCCTTTGTCGGTCGAGCGCACCCCAGCGGCAACTTCGATACCCGTCAACACGCGAATCAGTTGCTTCGCGCCGCCGCCTGGATAGAGCGTTGGTACAGCGATGATTTGGATGTTATCGCTACTTGCGCGTGTCGCGATTTGCATGGCGAGTATCGCTTCGGGTTTGTTGTCTTCGATGCCGATCAAAATCTCTTCTGCCGCCAACGCCCAGCGCATGATTTCCGCGCCTTTGATAATTTCTTCGGCGCGTTCGCGCATCAGCATGTCGTCGCAAGTGATATAGGGCTCGCATTCCGCGCCGTTAATCACCAGTGTTTTAATTGCATGTTTGCCAATGCGTAATTTCAAATCGCTTGGAAACACCGCGCCGCCTAAGCCCACTACGCCCGCCATGCGCAACACTTTGCGCACTTGCTCAGGAGTCGCGCTGCGGTAGTCAGTGGTTTCGCGCGCGATCCATTCATCTTTGCCATCGGGAATCAGCGTCGCGCATAAGTCCGGCAAACCCGATGCGTGTGCCACCACTTGCATACCAATCTCGCTAATGGTGCCTGAGGTGCTGGCGTGGATTGCGCTGGAAATGCCGTCTTCGGGCAAGCCGATGAGCTGACCTTTCAATACATAGTCGCCCACTTGTACCAACGGTTTGGCAATGTTGCCAACGTGTTGGTGAAAGGGAATCACCAGCTTGGCAGGCATCGGTAACCGCGCAATGGGTGTGCGTGTTGATTCGGTTTTATGGGTGGGCGGATGTATGCCGCCGTGAAATTTATGCAAGGTTTTCATTAGGCGGGTGTCAGTGCGTAAACGGGATATTTCCATTTCCAGTTGGTGATTTTTTCCTCGATGACCACCATGCTGATGCAATCGACGGGGCAAGGCGCAAGACACAATTCGCAGCCCGTGCATTCGGCTTGTACGATGGTGTGCATCTGTTTTGCCGCGCCGACAATCGCGTCAACGGGGCAGGCTTGAATGCACAAGGTGCAGCCGATGCAAGTATTTTCGTCGATGAACGCGAGCGATTTTGGCTTAGGTGCGTTGGTGTCGCCGCCAAATGGAATGAACTCTTTATTGAGCAACTCGGCGAGTTTGTGGATGCCTTCTTCGCCCCCTGGTGGGCAGCGATTGATGTCAGCCTCATCCGCTGCAAGTGCGGTAGCATAAGGCATACAGCCAGGGAAACCACATTGTCCGCATTGCGTCTGCGGCAAAATCGCATCAATTTTATCGACCAGCGGATTGCCTTCGACGCGGAATTTAATCGCCGCAAAACCCAACACTGCACCGAGCAAAATGGCGATGCCCGACATGACTAATAACGCACTTAACATTATTTAACCAATCCCGAAAAGCCCATAAAAGCCAAGCTCATCAAGCCAGCTGTGATCATGGCAATCGCCGAACCTTTGAAAATGCTCGGAATGTCCGCGCCTTCTAAGCGTTCGCGGATGCCTGCGAACAACACCATTACCAGCGTAAAGCCCAATGCGCTGCCGAAGCCGAACCATAAGGCTTTGAGTAAGGTGTATTGCAATTCGTTTTGTGCGATTAGCAGTGGCACGCCCAATACCGCGCAGTTGGTGGTAATCAGCGGCAAGTAGATGCCCAGCACTTGATACAACATCGGGCTGGCTTTTTTGATGTACATCTCGGTAAATTGCACGATGCCCGCGATGACCACGATAAACGACAAGGTGGACAAATACGTCAGTTCAAACGGCACGAGTAAAAAGTGATAAATGAGATAGCTCGCGCCCGATGCCAGTGTCAACACAAACGCGGTCGCCGCGCCCATGCCGATGGCGGCTTCAAGTTTTTTAGATACGCCCATAAACGGGCACAAACCGAGAATTTTGACCAGCACGATGTTGTTCACAAACACCGCTGCAATCAGGATGGTTAGGTATTCAGACATCATGTCGCCCAATAAAATGAGCGCGGATTATCCCCTGATTCATATTCCGCATCAACGTATAGCGAGGCATATTGATATAACCATAGGTTGTGATGCGCTGGTTGTAGTAATCGCGAGCCAAGCTCCGCTATTTTTCTTGCTCGCTGTTGCGTCAGAGCTAGGAATTTTTTGCTATCGCTAAATTTCAATTCTCAAAAACAGTGTTCAATAATTTCTCTGTAACTGCCGCACTAGATAAATTCCTGCGCTTCAAAACAGTTTTCTTATCGGGATGCCATTACCGTTTTTCATCTGGGCTAACCAGCGCAATCCTTGTGCGGCAGATATGCGCTAGTCACTAGCCGATAGCAGATTTGAACCGCGTGCTAATGGCTGATATTTGCAGCGAATGCAGCTTAATGCTCGCCCCGCAATGCTGCAAAAAGCTGGCAAGCCTTGCTGTATGTGGCATAATCCCGCGCTTCAAAAAACGCTACTCGGCTGAACGAGACACTATGACTGCGCAAACTCTCTACGACAAACTTTGGAATTCTCATTTGGTGCGACAAGAATCTGATGGCACTGGGTTGATTTATATCGACCGTCATTTAGTTCATGAAGTAACCAGTCCACAAGCATTTGAAGGACTCAAATTAGCAGGGCGAAAATTGTGGCGCACTACTTCGATTCTGGCGGTCGCTGACCATAACGTGCCGACCACGGGGCGCGCGCAAGGCATCGCGGATCCGATTGCGCGCTTGCAAGTGGAAACGCTAGATAGCAATTGCGCCGAGTTTGGTGTGAACGAATTTAAGATGTCCGATGTGCGTCAAGGCATCGTGCATGTGGTTGGGCCGGAACAAGGCGCGACGCTGCCTGGCATGACGGTGGTGTGTGGCGATTCACATACCAGCACGCACGGTGCGTTTGCTGCGCTGGCGTTTGGTATTGGCACGTCGGAAGTTGAGCATGTGATGGCGACGCAATGTTTGCTGATGAAAAAATCCAAAGCGATGCAAGTGTTAGTTGACGGTCGCTTAGGTTTTGGCGTGACGGCAAAAGATATTGCACTCGCGGTTATCGGCAAAATTGGTACGGCAGGTGGGACGGGTTACGCGATTGAATTTGCTGGCAGTGCCATTCGTGCGTTGAGCATGGAAGGCCGTATGACCTTATGCAATATGGCGATTGAGGCAGGCGCGCGCGCTGGCATGATTGCCGCCGATGACATCACTATCAACTATTTGCAAGGTCGCCCGTTTGCGCCGCAAGCAACAATGTGGGAGCAAGCGGTGGCGTATTGGCGCACTTTGCACAGCGATGACGGTGCTGTATTTGATGCCGTTGTGACGCTGGATGCCGCTGCAATCCGTCCGCAAGTAACGTGGGGTACGTCGCCCGAAATGGTGGTGGCAGTGGATGGTTGTGTGCCAGATCCTGCCAAAATGAGTGATGCGGTGCAACGTGAAGGCGCGCAGCGCGCCTTGCAATATATGGGTTTAACGGCCAACACGCCGATTTGCGAGATTCAAATCGACAAAGTTTTTATCGGCTCATGCACTAATGCGCGCATCGAAGATATGCGTGCGGCGGCGGCAATCGCCAAGGGTAAAAAAGTCGCGGCGAATGTGAAGTTAGCCATGGTTGTGCCAGGTTCGGGTTTGGTGAAAAAACAAGCCGAAGAGGAAGGGCTGGATCAAATTTTTATCGCGGCAGGTTTTGAGTGGCGCGATCCAGGTTGTTCGATGTGTCTGGCGATGAATGACGATAGATTATCGCCTGGCGAGCGTTGCGCCTCGACTTCCAATCGTAATTTTGAGGGTCGTCAAGGACAAGGCGGACGCACCCATTTAGTCAGTCCAGAAATGGCGGCAGCGGCTGCGATTGCAGGACATTTTGTGGATGTCAGCGAATTTAATCATGCTTAAAACTGTGCTAATAAGTGCGCTGTTGATGACCTTAATTGCTTGCAATACGGTTGAAGGCGTCGGCAAAGATTTGCGTCGGGGTGGTGAAGAAATTGGAAAGGTGTTGAAGTCAAAATGAAAAAATTTACCCTGTTAAATGGTTTGGTTGCACCTTTGGATCGAGCGAATGTCGATACCGATGCGATTATTCCCAAGCAGTTCTTGAAGTCGATTAAGCGTTCTGGTTTTGGTGTGAATGCTTTCGATGAATGGCGTTATCTCGATCACGGCGAACCAGGAATGGATAACAGCAAACGTCACGTCAATCCTGACTTTGTGTTGAATCTGCCGCGTTATCAAGGTGCACAAATTTTGCTGGCGCGTGAAAATTTCGGATGCGGTTCGTCCCGCGAACACGCGCCTTGGGCGTTGGAAGACTTCGGTTTTCGCGTCATCATCGCGCCGAGTTTCGCTGATATTTTTTTCAATAATTGTTTTAAGAATGGCTTGTTACCGATACGTTTATCCGCTGAAAAAGTGGATGCTTTGTTCGATGCGGTGCACGCGCAAAACGGTTACCAACTGGTGGTTGATTTACCACAGCAAACAATTAGCGCGCCAGATGGAACACGCTATCCATTTGAAGTCGATGCCTTCCGTAAACATTGTTTGTTAAATGGCTTGGATGACATTGGGCTGACTTTGCAACACGTCGCCGACATCGAAACTTTTGAGACAAAACGCCATGCGGCGCAACCTTGGTTGTAAAATTTTTATTTAGGATGTTGTTATGAAAATCGCAGTGTTACCCGGTGATGGCATCGGACCCGAAATCGTTGCACAAGCGGTCAAAGTTTTGACTGCGTTGCGTAGCGATGGTTTGAAAATCGAAATGGAACATGCGCACATCGGCGGCGCGGGATATGACGCGGCGGGTGATCCATTCCCTGCGGTGACGGAACAATTAGCTAAGCAATCTGACGCGATTTTGCTCGGTGCGGTGGGCGGCTATAAATACGATAATTTGCCTCGCCCTATGCGTCCAGAACAAGGCTTGTTGCGTATTCGTAAGGGTTTGGGTTTGTTTGCCAATTTGCGTCCTGCGATGGTTTATCCAGAGTTGGTGAACGCGTCGAGCTTGAAGCCTGAGCTGGTGTCGGGCTTGGATATTATGATTTTGCGTGAACTGACTGGCGATATTTATTTTGGTCAACCGCGCGGCATTCGCACTTTAGAAAATGGCGAACGGCAAGGATTTGACACCATGCACTACAGCGAATCTGAGATTCGTCGCGTGGCGCATGTAGGTTTCCAAAGTGCGCTGAAACGCGGTAAAAAACTTTGTTCGGTGGACAAAGCTAACGTGTTGGACACCAGTATGCTGTGGCGCGAAATTGTGATTGAGGTAGCGAAAGAATATCCGCAAGTGGAGTTGTCGCACATGTATGTGGATAACGCTGCGATGCAGTTGGTGCGTGCGCCTAAACAGTTCGACGTGATTTTGACAGGTAATATTTTCGGCGATATTTTGTCCGATGAAGCCTCGATGTTGACCGGCTCGATTGGTATGTTGCCTTCTGCTTCGTTGGACTCTAATAACAAGGGTTTATACGAGCCGTGCCATGGTTCGGCACCGGATATTGCGGGCAAAGATATTGCTAATCCGTTGGCGACAATTTTGTCGGTGGCGATGATGATGCGTTACACCTTTGCACAAGAAGAGGTCGCGCAACGCATCGAAGCGGCGGTACGCAAGACTTTGCAGCAGGGTTTACGCACTGGCGATATTTATGAAGCAGGCACGCAAAAAATTGGCTGTGCCGCGATGGGCGATGCGGTGGTAGCGGCACTGTAAATTGAGAAGAAATAAAGAGCGAGTAGGGGGAGCGGTTGCCGCACTTTTCCTGCCCTCCTGTAATTTTTGCCTAAATAATTTTGATTGAGAAGGAAACGTAATGAGTAAGCAATACGACGTGTGTATCTTAGGTGCGACGGGCGCAGTGGGCGAAGCGATGTTGGCAATTTTGGAACAGCGCAATTTCCCTGTGCGTAATCTTTATCCCTTGGCTTCTAGTCGTTCAGCGGGCTCTAAAGTGCGCTTTCATGGTAAAGAAATTACTGTGTTGGATGTGGCAGGTTTTGATTTTTCTAAAACGCAAATTGGTTTGTTTTCCGCAGGCGGCAGCGTGTCGGAAAAATACGCACCGATTGCAGCAGCGGCAGGGTGTGTGGTGATTGATAACACCGCACATTTTCGCTATGACCGCGACATTCCGCTGGTTGTGCCTGAGGTGAATCCACACGCGATTGCGCAATATAAAAATCGCGGCATTATTGCCAATCCGAATTGCTCAACCATCCAAATGCTGGTGGCGTTAAAACCGATTAAAGATGCGGTGGGTATTGCCCGTATCAATGTAGCAACCTATCAAGCTGTGTCGGGCACAGGCAAAGAAGCGATTGATGAATTGACTGCGCAAACGCAAGCGATTCTGAATGGTCAAGCAACGGTCGCGGAAGTTTATCCTAAGCAAATCGCGTTTAACGTGTTGCCGCAAATTGACGTGTTTATGGACAATGGTTACACCAAAGAAGAAATGAAAATGGTGTGGGAAACCCAAAAAATTATGGAAGACGATTCCATTTTGATTAACCCGACTGCGGCGCGTGTGCCTGTTTTTTACGGGCATTCTGAAGCTGTGCATATCGAGACTAAAAAGAAAATTACCGCTGCTCAAGCCCGCGCTTTGCTAGAAAAAGCACCTGGCGTAAAAGTGCTGGACGAGCTGGTGGCAGGTGGTTGGCCGACCGCGATTGAAGCGCAAGGGCAAGATGCAACTTGGGTGGGACGAATTCGTGAAGATTTGTCTCATCCGATGGGGCTCAATATCTGGGTGGTAAGCGATAACGTACGTAAAGGTGCAGCATTGAATAGCGTGCAAATTGCCGAGATTTTGATAGCTAATTATTTGAATTAAGTCGGCTTGGTAAAGAAGATTATTAGCTTGTGCGGATAACTCTTTGATGTTACTTTAATTGTCCA
>JAVHRN010000070.1:0-11075 GCA_036171695.1 Gallionella sp. | reverse complement strand
AGTCCTAACAAACTGTAGGATATCGGCGATCAGTTTTGTCAGGGCTGGTCGCACTTTCGGGTTCTGACGAGTTCAAGGAATAGTGATGAGCGAGGTTTCAATAGATTGATATATATTGACAACTACCGATGTTATGGAACAATATTGCCGGCATGAATTCGCTTTCCGAAAAACTGTTTGAGCTGGCGCGAACCCAAGGGCTGATTCGTGCATGCGACCTTGAACCGCTGGGTATTCCGCGTGTTGCGCTAACGCGTGCCGTTCGTCGCGGACAATTGGAAAGAGTCGGGCGTGGTCTTTATGGTTTGCCCGGGCGAGTTGTTTCCGCTCAGGGAACGCTGGCAGAAGTGGCACGCAAGGTTCCTAAAGGGATTGTATGCCTTCTATCGGCACTCAGGTTTTATGAGCTGACGACCCAGTCGCCCTTTGAAATATGGCTCGCAATAGAAAATAAAGCTGTCAAACCCAAGCTCAATTACCCGCCGCTGCGCATTGTGAGATTCTCCGGTGTTGCTTTCACAGAAGGGGTTGAAGAGCACATTGTAGATGGTGTGACCGTTCGTGTGACCAGCGTTGCCAAAACGGTTGCCGATTGTTTCAAATACCGTAACAAAATCGGTCTGGATGTGGCATTGGAAGCATTGCGCGAGGCTTGGAATGAGAAGCGAATGACCGGTGATGAAATTTGGCATTACGCCAAGGTTTGTCGGGTGGCCAATGTAATGCGCCCCTATTTGGAGAGCTTGGTATGAGTATTCAGAATATCGGCGCTTCCATTCGCGCTCGATTGCTCAATAAGGCAAAAGCGGAGAAGCTCGATTTCAACCTGCTGCTGACGCGTTATTCATTGGAGCGCATGTTGTATCGTTTGAGCATCTCGCCGCAGCACGATCAATTTTTGCTCAAAGGCGCGTTGCTATTTGATTTATGGTTCGACATTCCCCATCGTCCGACACATGATGCGGACTTGCTGGGGTTCGGCTCGCCGGAGATTCCTCATCTGGAAGCGGGTTTTCGTGACATCTGCCGTATTGTAGTTGAGGATGGCATCGTGTTCGATCCCAACTCTGTAAAGGGTGCCGAGATTCGCAAAGAAGCCAACTACGCAGGTGTTCGGATCACATTGGTTGGATTGCTCGATAACGCCCGGTGCACGGTGCAGGTTGATGTCGGATTTGGCGATGCGGTCGTACCCGGACCGGATTCGGTGAGTTATCCCATTATTTTGAGTGGCTTGCCAGAGCCACAACTGAGGGTCTATCCACGTTACACGGTGGTTGCAGAAAAGCTGGAGGCGCTGACCTCACTTGGTATGCTGAACAGTCGGATGAAGGATTTCTTTGACCTTTGGGTGTTGGCGAAGCATTCTGATTTCGACGGTGTGTTATTGACGCAGGCTGTTACTGCGACTTTTGAACGCCGGCGCACAGAATTGCCCGATGGCATACCTCTCGGACTAAGCAACGAGTTTGTGCAGGATGCTCAGAAGAACAAACAGTGGCTGGCCTTCCTGCGCAAGAATGCATTGGATTTCATGCCGCTTGGCACAGTCATAAGCGATCTGCGGAATTTTTTGCTGCCAGTGTTGATAGCAGCCGCGACCAGCGACAGATATAACATGGCTTGGTGGGCTGAAGAGGGTTGGCGAAAGAATATCTAACCTGGAGATTTATGTAGCTATTGCGCGTAACCATGCGACTACAACAATGCGCCTTGTTACAAACATTAAAATGGCACGATAACGATCATGTTGTTACCGCCCATGAAATAACAACTGGATAAGACCACCTATGCTGCCTTCTCTCCTTGCTCGTGAAATCCAGAACGGTCTGAAGCATTTTCTGAAGACGGGTTTTGAGCCATCCGACCCTCTCTTTGCAGGAGTGATGCAGCGTTTTACAGATGACGAAGCTCGCTGGATGAAAGGCCCTTACATTCAGCTGGGGCTACCGTTTCGTACCGGCACACAAGGCAAGACTTTCTTTGGAAATTTTGCGACAGAATATCCTGGGCACGTCCATCAGGAAATGGCGTGGCAACGGCTGTCCAGCAATCGCGCAGCAGCGAGTGCCTTGGTGGCCACGGGTACGGGCAGCGGTAAGACAGAGTGTTTTTTGTACCCATTGCTTGAGCATTGTGCCCGCGCTTCCAGCGAAGGGATGGGCGGTATAAAAGCACTAGTGATCTACCCGATGAATGCGCTGGCTTCCGATCAGGCTCGGCGTTTTGCTCAGGTGATTGCCCAGACTCTGGCGTTCAAGGGGTTGCGTGTTGGCCTGTTCGTCGGAGGGCGTTCGGGCAAGGACGGACGCGGTCTGATGAGCATGACGGCCACCAGTGTGATTACCGACCGCGAGACGCTGCGCAAAGATCCGCCCGACATCTTGCTCACCAACTACAAGATGCTCGACTATCTGTTGATTCGCCCGAAAGACCGTCTGTTGTGGGCCAAAAACATGCCTGATACGCTGCGCTATATGGTGGTGGATGAGCTGCATACCTTTGATGGCGCTCAGGGGACGGACTTGGCATTGTTGCTGCGCCGACTGCGTGCACGCCTGAAAACTCCAGTAGGCCATTTGATTTGTGCGGGGACTTCGGCCACATTGGGCGGCAATTCGGACACGGCTCCTTTGCGTGAATACGCGCGCCAAATCTTTGGGATGGAGTTTCCTCCCGAGTCCGTGGTGACGGAAAATCGTCTGACCGAGGCGGAGTTTTTGGGGGAGAGTGCAATTGAGCATGTGCTGTATCCGCGCCCTGATTTTGATACGGTGTTGGACGCCGATCAGTACGCATCGCAGCAGGCGGCAGTGGCGGCGTGGTTTACTTTGTTTTTCCCCGGACTGGATCAGCCTGCCAATGTGGATGACCTTGCTTGGCGTATCGCGCTGGGTAATTTGCTCAAGAAACATTTGCTGTTCGTCAATCTGCTCAAGCTGTTGAAGGGGCAGATCGTCTCCTTGGCTGAGTTGCAGCAGCAGATGCAAGGCCCGTTGCCGGAAGGAGCGCGTGTGCATATAGGCAAGGTGCTGGATGTCTTGCTGGTGTTGGTGGCTTGGGCGCGCGATTCGGCAGGTTGTCCGTTGGTGACGCTGCGGGTGCAGCTGTGGATTCGTGAGCTGCGCAGGATGGTGGCGCAGGTTTGCAGTGATAGCAAAAATATCGAGCTGCGTGCCGATAGTGACGTGAAGCGTGAGCCGGGCAAGCTGTATTTACCGCTGTTGCAGTGTGCAGATTGCCACACCACCGGCTGGCTGAGCCGTAAACCCAGCGGCCAGTCGAAGATTTCATCTGATCTGGATGAGATTTACAACACCTGGTTTGCGGGGCAAGCTGAGGCGGTGCGCCTTTATGCTGCGTGCGGATTAAGACGTCCTTTGTGTGATGGTGTGGTGCAGCGGGTGTGTACCCATTGCGGATATTTGCAAAGCGGCTCGGGTGATTGCACTGCCTGTGGTCACGATGATCTGGTGGATGTTTTCAAGGTGACGGCAACCCGAACCACTACTACGGCTGCGGGTGTTTCACATGCTTGGCACGACCCGACCTGTCCGGCGTGTGGCAGTAAGTTCCGGCAGATTTTATTAGGCGCGAGAAATTCGACGTTGGGTGCCGTGACGATCGAGCAGAGTTGGGCAAGCCCCTTCAATGATGACAAGAAGCTGATCGCCTTTTCTGACTCGGTGCAGGATGCCGCGCATCGGGCGGGTTTCTTCACGGCGCGTACTTATCTCAATACGGTGCGCACGGGGCTGGCTCAGGTGATTGACCAAGTGGCGACACCGCAATGCGACTGGAACACGTTTCTGGAGCAATCTGCCCGATTGTGGCTGGACAACAATTCGCCACTGGCGATGTCGGTTGAACGATTTGTCTCTGAATTTATCGGCCCGAACATGATGTGGCAACGGGATTGGGCAGAAGCTTTGCGAGGGCAAAACAGTTTACCCAAGGAGAGTCGCTTACCGGCACGGGTGCAGAAACGCCTGGCTTGGCAGGCATTTGCCGAATTCACTTATCTTAGTCGGCGGGGGCGCACTCTCGATGCCATTGGCAAAGCCACGCTGGCACCTCGAATGGAAGACATCTTGCGCGCTGCCGACGTGCTGGTGCCAGTCTTGCACGAGACCTTCGGGATTCGTCATGCGGATCGGGCTGCCGTGGGGCAATGGCTATGGGGATTTGTATGTCATCTGCGCCAGCGTGGGGCGGTAGCTCACCCCGATTTAATGGTCTACGCCAGGGATGGAAATATCTATGCCTTCACCCATACACAGGGGCGCACCGAGTGGCTGCCAGGCATGGGAGAGCGCACGCCGCACCCGATGTTCCTGTCGCTGGGCAGGGAGCGCGGCTTCGATCACTTGGTGAATCCACAAGTGCCAACTTTCTTTCAGACGTGGCTGAGTGCGACTTTGGGCGCCAATGGATTGCTTCCTGTTAAGGCGGACGAAGCTATCTATTGCCGTGCGATCAATGTGCTGGTGCAAGAAGGTGTGTTATTGCGCATCAACACCGATGCAGCGGATGTGATTGCGTTGAGCCCGGCAGCTTTGATGCTGGAAACACGGCTTGCGCGCCTTGTGTCGGCGCAAGGTAAGCGCGGATTGACCGTGCCTGCGGATGCTGCGGATGTCTTGTTGGGTATGCCTTGCCTGGATGCACCGCAGGAACGTTATTCCGAAAAAGTGGATGCGGGAGGGTGGCTGGCCAAACGGTTTAGCCGGGGTGATTTGCGCCGGGTATTCTCTGCCGAACACACTGGACTATTGCAACGCGATCAGCGTGAGGCATTGGAGGACCGCTTCAAAGCAAAAATCCAGCACCCTTGGTACGAAAACCTGTTGTCGGCCACGCCCACTTTGGAGATGGGCGTGGACATCGGCGATTTATCCTCGGTGTTGCTCTGCTCGGTT
This sequence comes from Gallionella sp., assembly GCA_036171695.1. Lineage (GTDB taxonomy): Bacteria > Pseudomonadota > Gammaproteobacteria > Burkholderiales > Gallionellaceae > Gallionella. Next base: position 6,156 of record JAVHRN010000070.1, on the reverse strand, counting down.
CCACCGAATCAGGCAAGCTATTTGCAACGTATTGGGCGAGCAGGCAGGCGCGATGGTAATGCGTTCACCACTACGCTGGCTGATGGTGCCAGTTCCCACGATTTGTATTTTTTTGAAGATACCAACGAGATGTTGCAGGGGGAGGTGGTGCCGCCTGGAATTTTCTTGAAGGCTGCCGAAGTATTGCGTCGTCAGATGTTTGCGTTTTGTCTGGATGATTGGGTGGGCTCCGGCATACCTGACACGGCGCTGCCGGACAAGACACAAGAGGTGCTCAATGCGCGGGATAGTCTGGATCAGTCGCGCTTTCCCTATACATTTCTGGACTACATCCTGCAACATGAAGAGCGCTTGCTGCAAGGTTTCAAGGATATGCTGGGCGCGGATATGGATGAGCGCGTCGCCTCTCGACTACAGAAATTCATGCAGGGTACGGAGGAAGACGATGCCTTACGTATTCGTCTAAACAAGTTGTTAGAGGAGTTGGCCAAGGAACGCAAGTCGCACCGAGACCGAGGTGAGCAGATCAAGAAGCAGATCAAGGCTCTCAAAGCACTCCCACAGGACGAGGCAACCAAAAGTGATGTTGACCATCTTGAACGCGAGCGTCAAAAGAAGTTGGAGTTGGTTAAGGAAATCAACCAGCGTGAGTTGCTCAATACTTTGACCGATGCAGGGTTAATTCCGAATTATGCTTTCCCCGAGGTTGGTGTGGAGTTGAAGTCGTTGCTCTGGCGCAAGAAGGGGAGCGATGATCCGGACAACTCTGCGGCTTACATTTCGTTACCCGCAGAACGCTACGAACGCCCGGCGCAATCGGCCTTGTCAGAGTTTGCCCCGGAGAATGTGTTTTACGCTAACCAGCGCAGGGTAGAGATTGATCAGATTAATGTCAGTCTGTCCTCGCTGGAACTTTGGCGGCTATGCCCGACCTGCCAGCATATGGAAAACCTGGGTATTCACGCTGACAGTCATTCTTCATGCCCGCGATGTGGTGATCCGATGTGGGCCAATATTTCGCAGAAGCGCCAGTTGTTGCGATTCAAACAGGCGATCGCCAACAGCAACGATACCGAAGTGCGCATTGATGACAGCGCGGAAGATCGTGAACCGAAATTTTATGTGCGCCAGATGTTGGCTGATTTTGAGGCCAAAGACATCAAGGAGGCTTATCGCCTGAAGTCACCCGAAATGCCGTTCGGATTTGAGTTCATCGAGCGGGTGGTGTTCAGGGACGTGAATTTTGGTGAGCCGACCAAAGCAGGGGAAGCCTATGCGGTGGCGGGGGAGCAGAAAACGCGACCCGGATTCAAGTTGTGCAAACATTGCGGGCAGATTCAGCGGGTGCCACGCAATGCACGGGAGCGTGAGCAGGGACAGTTTCACGCGTTTGATTGTGAGAAGCGTGGCAGCAATGATCCCGCCAACATCATCGATTGCCTGTATCTCTACCGCGAATTTTCATCGGAAGCTCTGAGAATTTTGGTACCTTATACTCAATCGGGTGTCGATGAAGTCTCGGTTCAGTCCTTCATGGCGGCCGTCAGGATTGGTCTGAAAAAACGCTTCGGTGGCAAGGTCGATCATTTGCGATTGGTGATGCAGGAGGAAAAAGGGCAAGGGGATGCGGCTAGCCGTCAGTATGTGATGCTGTTCGACTCCGTTCCGGGTGGCACGGGTTATTTGCATGAACTGTTAGCCAATGAAGCGAAAACGTTGTTTGAGGTGTTGCGCTTGGCATTGATCCACTTGGCCGGTTGTTCCTGCAACGCCGATCCCGGAAAAGATGGTTGTTACCGCTGCGTATATCAGTATCGTTTGGGGCGGGCGATGGCACTGGTATCGCGTGATCGGGCCCGGGCGATCCTTGAACAGTTGGTAGAAAATCTTGACCAACTGGAACGTGTTACCTCGATTGCCGACATATACATCAATCCCAATTTTGATTCGGAGCTTGAGGCGCGCTTCATCGAAAGTTTGCGCCGGTTGAGTGGCGTCGGCGGTTTGCCTTTCATCAAGTTGGTGCAGGATATTGTGCAGGGGAAGTCGGGCTACTTGCTTGAAGTGGGTGAGCAGCGCTACTGGATTGAACCACAGGTTGATGTGGGGGCTATCGATGGGGTGGCTGCACCATCTCGGCCTGACTTTGTGTTGTGGCCAACACAGAGCAGTTCGCAACGCCGTCCAATTGCTGTCTTCTGCGATGGATGGGCTTATCACCAGGCATCCACCCGCGAAGACGCCAATAAGCGCAGTGCGTTGGTGGCAAGTGGCAAGTTCTGGGTCTGGTCGGTGACGTGGGAAGATGTTCAGTCGGCCATGGATGGAAAACTTGAAACGACCTTGGCGGACAGTCTGGAAGCAATGTGTTTCAACCCAATAGGACAATTACCGCAGCCACTGAAATTGATGCTGGACAACAGTTTTTGGACGCAGCATGCAGTGGCCGTCTTGCTTCAATGGCTTGGTAAACCAACCGGCGACAGCGGAGATCAGCAAGCCCGGAAGTTGGCACGCCACGCCGGCGTTTCGGCGTTTCGGATGGTACCTAATCCAAGCAGTGCTGCATTGGAAGATGCGCGAATAAAATTGGCTAAATTCTGGAGCGTGCTGGATCATTTGCTTTGTGAGCGTGCCACCCAAAGTGTTGCCTGCGGCAATGTGAATGATATTTCGTTGATGCTACGCTATTGGTGGCCAAGTGAGCTGGCCGATGCGTCGGCACCCATTCCGCCTAGTCCGGGATTTGTGATCTTCAACGAGGCTCAGTTGCAGGACGAACCTGAGCAGCATTTGATGTGGCGTCGCTGGTTGTGGCTGTTCAATATTTTCCAGACTTTGCCAGGGGTTCTCTTGGCAACGCAGGCTGGGTTGGATGCGGGCGACCATTCGGCGTTGACGATTGCGACGGGTAAACGCCCGGCATCTAGTGCTCAAGGTGCTGCCCATGCTGCCGCGTGGGAGGATGTGATCGAGCATGCGATGGGGATGTTGGCGGAAGGCTTGCATGCACTAATGGCTGCTGGGTTGCTACCTCCGGATGAGGTGGGGTATGAGTTGGAGCAGGCAGGGGAAGTGGTAGCTGAAGCGGAGTTGGCTTGGACGCAACAAAAACTCGTGCTCCTGTTGCCGGGACATGCTGACAGCGCGTCTATATGGGAGGCCAGCGGCTGGAGGACTTTAGTGGCAGAGCATGAATGGCAACAGCGGTTAGCTGATGAATTGGGCAGTCGTTTCGATCAACAAAACATACAGCAGGGGGAGGCAGAATGAGTTTTAAACCGAAAGTGGCATTGGCACAGGATTTTTTGATGAATCTGGCCACCCTGACGTCTGTGGTGCAAGGCAAAGTATTGAAATGGGCGATGTTATTTCAAAGTAACCCTATGTCCCAAGGCATTAACTATGAGCCGATTAACGGTGCTCGCGACAAAAATCTCAAGTCTGTCCGTATCGATCAGGACTGGCGCGGCATCGTTTTCAAGCCGCCTACAGGTGATCTTTATGTGCTCATGTACGTTGACCACCATGATGCCGCCTACAAATGGGCGGAGGGACGTCGGATTGCCATCAACCCAACGACGGGTGCCTTGCAAGTGTTTGCGGTCGAGAGTCTGGTTGAACCGGCCTTGCAGCAAGCTCGGCATGTGGTGACTCAACCTGCGGCTGAACAACAAGCATCACAAGGCGTAGCATTGGCAATAAAAGAATCCCCAATTTTTGCGTCTCTGTCAGATCAGGAATTGCTCAGTATAGGAACACCCGAAGAGTTGTTGGCACAGGTTCGATCAATTCGGTCTGAAACAGAGCTGGATGCATTGCAATCCTATTTGCCTGTTGAAGCATATGAGGGTTTATTCTTGATTGCAGCAGGGGATAGTGTTTCGGAAGTGCTGGTGTCACGCGAAACTCGGGTTGACCAGCACGTCAATACCGAAGACTTCGCTGCTGCAATTGAAACTGCTGAATCTCAGTCCCGCTTCGTAGTGGTGGCTGATGAAGAGACTATGGCGGCGATGCTTAACTCACCACTGGCCCAATGGCGCGTATTTTTGCATCCTACCCAACGTAAACTGGCACAGGGTGATCGAAGCGGGCCGATGCGAGTGTTGGGGGGCGCAGGGACCGGCAAGACTGTTCTTGCTATGCACAGAGCCAAGTGGCTGGCGGAACAACGAACCACAGCAGAGGAAAAGGTTTTCTTCACGACCTTTACCCGCAATCTGGCCGCCGACATTGAAGAGAACCTGAAGACTCTGTGCAGCCCAGCCGTGATGCAAAAAATTGAGGTCAAGAATCTGGATGCATGGGTACACGGTTTTTTGCGTCGCCACAAATACGAGCACAAAATTATTTATAACCGTCGGCAAGATGAGGCTGGCGAAGCCTGGCAGTGTGCCAAGGCACTTGAAGACAGCAGTCTTGTTTTGCCGCCAGGCTTCTACGAAGAAGAGCTTGAGCGTGTGGTGCTGGCGCAAGGAGTGTCTTCTCGTGACGAATACCGTCTGGCGAAACGAACTGGCCGTGGCACCGTATTGACGCGGGGAAAGCGTGATGCTATTTGGCCTGTGTTTGAGGAATACAGAGCGCAGCTGGCCAGCAGAAAGCTAAAGGAAGTCGATGACGCTTATCGTGATGCAGCAGCTCTGCTTCAGGATAAGCCGCAGCCGTTCTCGTCCATCATTGTGGATGAAACGCAGGACTTTGGACCCCAGGCACTTCGTTTGCTGCGCGCTATGGTGCCCAATAAGCCCAATGATCTTTTCTTTGTGGGTGATGGACATCAGCGTATCTACACCCGTAACCGTGCTTCTATGAGCACCTCTGGGATCAATATAAAAGGCCGTTCGCGCAAGTTGTATTTAAACTATCGCACGACGGAGGAAATTCGACGCCTGGCTGTTGCTGTGCTCGAAGGCTGTGAGGTAGATGATCTTGATGAAGGTTCTGACGAAGTCAAACGCTACAAGTCGCTTTCACACGGCCCGGTTCCGATGATGCTCGACTTTCAGCACTTGGAAGATGCACTCGGCAGTTTGACTCCACTGTTGAAGGCAAGCCTTGCCGAAGATCGAACAGTTTGTGTGATCGTCCCAACCAAGCATGATGCCAATGCGGTTCATGGCAGCTTGAAGGCTGGAAAAATATCAGCGACTATTCTTGGCCCGGATGAACGCGACCAGCCTGACTCGAAGTCGGTGCGTATCGCGACAATGCACCGTGCGAAAGGGCTTGAGTTTGATGAGGTGGTTTTGCTGATCCCACGCAATTTGAGTGATCATCAATCCATTGCGGATAATATTCAGCGACTGCAATACGTGGCTTTAACAAGGGCAAAGAAAATGGCGACTGTTGTTCGGTATTGACCTGCTCTCGAAAGCAGAGACTTTAACCAAGCGCATAATCACCTAAAACGAAGTGGGGTTGATGTCATGTCATCGCAATCTTCATTCTTGTCAAGAAGTTCTGCTGTGATGATTGTGAGGGTTTTGCCATTTCGAGTATGTAATCTTTAAAGTTTTCCTGCGTGAGTAACAACAGGGCTTTGCCTGTGTTTGTATGACTGCTTGCAGGTGGGCTAGTTGCAAATAGCGTTTCGTTTTACATCAGACCCAAAACGTGCGAGTACATTGTCTTGAGATGCGAACGTGTTATGAGATGATTGCTATGAGCATCGAACATTCATAAACCCTACATCCGAAAATGGCGACACTCGACACGGGTGGGCTACAAGTCACCAATACAGTTTTTGGATGACTTGCTCAACACCCAGTAGAAAGCCAAAAAACATGGTGGCATGAAATCAATCTCTTGGAAGATAAAAAACTGGGCGACCCTGATTGTGCAAATCAAACAGCTTGCCTCTGCCAAGCGGATTGAGGACCTGCAAAAATACCGCGCTACCCGCCATTCATGGAGGGCTTGCCGGTGTGCTCACCAGCATAACTTCTCGCCATGTAACACGAACTCACGGGCAGCATTCGTATTAATTGCTGACGCGGAACTGCTGACAACGCACCACAACCCGGCGATACTGCGCCTTGCCTCTTTTGTCCATCTTTTACCAGTGCCGCCAGCGTATCATTCCATTTGCTTCAGTTGATACCCATTTCGCATTCGGTTTCGCTCAATTCTAGCAACCTCACGCATGGCATC
>JAVHRN010000069.1:0-2278 GCA_036171695.1 Gallionella sp. | reverse complement strand
TGTTCCCGCAGACCTCGCATGTGGAATCCATCGCGGTGTTCGAGCGGGTGTAGCGATAGTCCAGGCTGGCGGGATTCGGTAGGCTGGCGGTGAGGTACGAACCCCAGCATGTAGTTCGACTTTACTTATGTGGGGAAAACAGACCAATGTCATCTCATTCAAACTATATTCATGATCGTCCTGCTACAGATGATACATTAGGCCGCTTGCATTTTGCTGATGCATTGTCTCGCTCACTTGTTTTGTCCGAGGGAAGTCCAGGACTGGTCGTAGGTGTTGAGGGGAATTGGGGCTCAGGGAAGAGCACTTTAATCGGATTTATCACTAAAAATCTTGGTGAAATTACCGAGGGTAGCGTGCCGATTCTGGTCGAATTTAATCCGTGGATGGTTAGCAATACCGGTGCGCTAGTGGAAGCGCTGATTGGTCAAATTGCTGCGTCAATCGGCAAAGATTTCTCCTCAGGAGAAAAGGGGATCGAAGTCGGTCAGAAATTACTCGGTTATGTTGGTTTGCTCAAGCATCTGAAATATCTCAAATACGTTCCAGTCTTGAGTTGGGTTGGTCATCTTGCTGAAGATATTCCTGATGTTGTGCAATCAGTTGCGGCAACCGCAGAACAAGGGGCTGATGCAGGTCAAAAGGCGATTGATGATTTTAAGAAATTACTGCCCTCTTTTGATTTGCCGAAAAAAAAGAATGAAGTCATTGCAGCATTGGGTGAACTGAATCGTCCAATCGTGGTGGTGATCGATGATCTCGACCGACTTCCGGCAGAGGAAATTCGGGCCACGATTCAAGCTATCAAAGCGGTGGCTGATTTTCCGCGCGTTACCTATCTTCTTGCTTATGACCGAAGCATTATCGCGCGCGCCCTTGCAACAGACGAAGAGTCTGGACTTTCATATCTGGAAAAGATCGTGCAGGTTGCCTATCCCATTCCACCGCTATCCCAACGGCAACTCAAAAAATTTGCGGATGGTAAAGTGTTGGCTCTTCTGGATGGACTACACATTATTCTGCGAGATTATGAGCAAGAGCGTTATGAAAAGGCGATGTCGTTGCTGACAAAACTTGCGCGGCATCCGCGTGACATAGTCAGAGTTGTCAATCGCCTTGTCTTGAGTTTGCCCGCGACACATGGGGAAGTAAATGTGGCAGATGTCATTGTCTTTGAAGCCTTGTCTCAGCGCTTTCCCGCGCTCCGGGAAGCCATATATACCCATTCATCAGACTTTACCGGACATTTTCCCCGTGGCGATTTGATCAGCGAGCAAGATGCCTTCGATTGGGGTGGATATTTAGCGGAACATGAAAATAGCGAATCTAAACAGCCTTGGCTAAAACATCTTCCTAAAGGTGAGAGCGATCAGCGTATTTCTGAAAATGCGTGCCTGTTTCTTTTTCCAACCCGGGAAATGTGTAGGGGAGATATTGTTTTTGAAAATTCCCTCAGAATTGCTGATCCAGATAGATTGGCGCGGTTGTTCAGGATGACTTCGATAGAGGATGTTCCTGAGGCCAAGGAGATTCATGAATTGCTTGAGCATCCAAACAAACTCGGTGAGGCACTGCCTACGGATGACGACAAGCAATTGCTTTTCTTGCTTGAGTGGTTGGTTAATTACACGCCTTCATGTGCCAACCCAGACGTTAAGGGCTGTATTGAAAAGCTGGCAGAAGTGTCCAAAGAATTGACAGGCCAATGTAGACTTACTGATGACGTAGCGAGAAAAATAGCTACTTTGATGGAATGTTTATTGAGGCTCAAATCTCCTGAATGTGACGAGTGTTTTTTGGAAATTTCTCAAAAATCGTCCTTGTCAATCGCGGAAAAAATAGTTTTGCAAGCCGTATCGGATCAGGGTAAATGGGAAGTTGAACCCAACGGCAAAGTAAGCGAAGATCGACAATTAATTTCAGATAGCGCGCTAGTTGATCGGGCGATACAAATATGGATGGAGCGCGTTCGCGAATATAGTGATCAAGGCACTTTGTATAAGGAAGCTACACTCCACTCCATTCTATTTCGCTTCGCTCAGTTTAATCATCAAGTCTACGATGAAGCATATAAAGTAATCTCCAAAATGTGCGAGACCAGTGAAGGACTTACCGCATTTGTTCGGTACTTCAAAGAGGATAGATATTCCCCAGGTGATCAATTCATGCTTGTGGAAGATGCTGAAAAGCTCGCACAGCGCATTACTGATTCAACGCTTAAGCACGAATACCAGTGGCTTGTAAAATATCTTAGCGATGAACAAATAATCAGATCCAT
>JAVHRN010000068.1:0-2281 GCA_036171695.1 Gallionella sp. | reverse complement strand
TAAATTTATTAGTGACATCTTTTAATGCGACCTTAAAAGCCAGCGTACCGGACAGCGCGGTGGTGCTGAATGTGGATGCTTACACAGCCAGTAAAGATGAAGTGGCAAATCCTGCGAAATACAATCTGAGCAATGTGTCGGGGACAGCTTGCAATTTAGAGTTTGGCGTTAATGCATTGGCTACATCAGGTGCTCCTGCTTCAGGTTCATCACTCGCTTGTAATGCGTCGAATCTCAATATCGGGGTGTTGCCGACCGACCATTATTTGTTCGCTGATAAAGTCCACCCCACGCCTTATGGGCATTTGTTGTTTGCGACTTATGTGTTGCAGGCGATGACCAATAAAGGTTGGTACTAATTCATCCGCTAGGCTCAACAATTTAGGGAGACATCATCATGTTAGGCAAAAAAACAGTATTAAGTGGTTCTGTCATGGCGGCATTGCTGGTTATGGCGGGCAGTGCGGCAGCATCGGGTTTTGCTTTGATTGAGCAAAGTGCGAGTGGCTTAGGTAATGCTTTTGCGGGCGGTGCGGCGAATGCGGAAGACGCATCAACGGTATTTTTTAATCCAGCGGGCATGTCGCGCCTCAAGGCTAAGCAAATTGTGGTGGCGGGACATTTGATTACGCCTTCTGCCAAGTTTACGGGTACGGGTGGCGCAGGTAGCAATATGGGGGGTGATGCGGGTGGTACGGCCTTTGTGCCGAATGCTTATTTTGTTATGCCAGTACGCGACGACCTGCATTTTGGGCTGGGTCTGAATGCGCCATTTGGCTTGCAAACCAGCTACGACCCCGCTTGGGTGGGGGCGCATCAAGCGATTAAATCGAGCATCACCACGGTGAACGTCAATCCGTCTTTGTCTTATCAAGTGAACGAGGCATTGAGCTTGGGGCTGGGCGTGAACTATCAGCAAATCAAGGGCGAACTCAGTGAAAATCGGGGTGGTGCGTTAGGCACAGCGGTCGTTAAAGGTTCTGATAGTACTTGGGGATATAACTTGGGTGCGCTGTATCAGCTCGATGCGGATACGCGATTAGGCGTGGCGTATCGCTCTGCGATGAGTTACAAACTCACGGGTACAGTTACGACCTCGTTGCCATTCGCTAATGGTCCCGTGTCGTTGGATGTCAAATTGCCTGATAGTTTTTCGGTGAGCGCGTTTCATCGTTACAACGATAAATGGGACGTGATGGCGGATGCGACCTTGACAGGTTGGAGTTCGTTTAAGCAAGTGAAAGTTTTAGATGCGAACGGTGCGGCTATTTCCAATACCCCTGAAAATTGGAAAAATACCGTGCGCGTGGCTGTAGGGGTAACCCACCATTACAACGCGCAATGGGCGGCGCGCGCTGGGCTTGCGTATGATCAAGCTCCTGTCAGCGATGCTTTCCGTACCGCCCGCATACCCGATAACAACCGTACTTGGTTGGCACTCGGTGGTCAGTACCAAGTCTCTGCAGCAGGGGCGGTAGATTTTGGCTATGCACATTTATTTGTAAATGATTCGCCTATTAACTCCGCTGCACCTGCGCCTACATTGGTCGGCGTGTACAAAAACAGCGTGGATATTTTGAGTGCGCAATACAGTTACAACTTCTAAATAGTTGCACTAACGTGAGGGAAGGTTCGCCTTCCCTCTTTTGTTTTAATTTAGGGCGAAGTCCCTCGTTATTTTGGAGGATTGCCATGAGCAATTTTCAGATTCGTAAAGTCGCCGTACTCGGCGCGGGTGTGATGGGTGCGCAGATTGCCGCGCATCTGGTGAATGCCAATGTGCAGACTATGTTGTTCGACTTGCCCGCCAAGGATGGCGAGCCGAACGGTATTGTCAACAAGGCACTGGACGGCCTGAAAAAGCTCGAACCCGCACCCTTGTCCAGCCCTGCCAAAGTGCAATACATCGCGGCGGCAAACTACGAACAGCATTTGGAAAAGTTGCGCGACTGCGATTTGATTATCGAGGCCATCGCCGAGCGCGTGGATTGGAAATCTGATCTGTATCACAAGGTCGCACCATTCTTGAATGACCATGCAATTTTTGCGACCAACACCTCAGGGTTGTCGATTAACACCTTGGCATTAGCCTTTCCCGAAGCTCTGCGCCACCGTTTTTGCGGCATCCATTTTTTCAATCCACCACGCTACATGCACTTGGTTGAATTGATTCCTTGTGTGGGTACAAACGCGCCGCTGCTCGACCAACTGGAAACGTTCCTCGTCTCAACTTTGGGCAAAGGCGTGGTGCGCGCCAAAGACACGCCCAACTTTATCGCCA
>JAVHRN010000067.1:0-2293 GCA_036171695.1 Gallionella sp. | reverse complement strand
TAGCTTTATTCAAGGCATCAATCAACGCCAACAAGTTTTCACGCAATGCTTCTGGTGCGAATGAAGCGCGACCAATGGTGCATTGAATAATCCCGTTTTTGTCAGTGCGATATTGAACTTGACCAGCCTTAGCATTGCGCACCGCGCCCGCCACGTCAGCAGAAACCGTACCAACTTTAGGGTTAGGCATCAAACCACGAGGGCCCAGAATTTGACCTAATTGACCAACCAAACGCATCGCGTCTGGACTAGCAATCAACACGTCAAAGTCCATCTTGCCCGACTTGATGGTTTCAGCCAAATCTTCAAAACCAACGATGTCCGCACCCGCCGCTTTAGCTTCTTCAGCCTTAGCACCTTGGGAGAACACAGCAACGCGCACTGTTTTACCGGTACCTTTAGGCAACACGACTGAACCGCGTACTAATTGGTCAGATTTACGTGCATCAATACCCAAATTTACCGCTACGTCGATAGATTCATCAAACTTAGCAACAGCGTTTTCTTTAACCATTTTCAGCGCATCAGCTAACAGATACAGCTTGTTGCGATCAATTTTTGCAACAATTGCGTTATAGCGTTTTGACATATTAGATGCCCTCCACAATGATACCCATGCTGCGTGCACTACCTGCGATAGTACGCACGGCAGCATCCATATCAGCAGCAGTCAAATCAGGCATCTTCGTTGTAGCAATTGCCTCAGCTTGCGCACGAGTCAATTTACCCACTTTATCGGTATGCGGTGTTTTAGAACCCTTAGCAATGCCAGCAGCCTTCTTAATCAAAATGGTCGCCGGAGGCGTTTTCATAATGAAAGTGAAGCTCTTATCAGCGAACGCTGTAATGACCACTGGAATTGGCAAACCTGGCTCTACGCCTTGGGTTGCAGCATTAAACGCCTTACAGAATTCCATGATGTTCAAACCACGTTGACCCAATGCAGGACCAATCGGGGGACTTGGATTTGCTTTACCAGCTGGTACTTGCAGCTTGATATAGCCAATGACTTTCTTTGCCATGATGCTCACTCCTCTAAAACGGGTATAACGAAATCTCTCGACCTCTCCCCAACATGAGAAACAACAATTGGGAAGCAGCAACTACAATTTGTAGCGCATGCTCCCCAACCGTGTTACTCGCTTTATTTAGGCTTTTTCTACCTGCCCGAAATCCAACTCAACTGGTGTAGAACGACCAAAAATAGTCACCGCCACACGCAGCTTATTCTTATCGTAATTAACTTCTTCGACAGCACCGTTAAAGTCAGTAAATGGGCCTTCTTTAACACGCACCGACTCACCCACTTCAAACAACACTTTAGGCCTAGGTTTTTCAACCCCAGCTTGCATTTGCTGCATGATGTTATCAACTTCTTTTTGCGTAATCGGAGTTGGCTTCATTGCCGAACCACCCAAAAATCCCGTCACTTTTGCGGTATTTTTTACCAAGTGCCAAGACTCATCAGTCATCTCCATTTCAACCAACACGTAGCCTGGAAAAAATTTACGCTCACTAATGCTTTTTTGACCACTCTTAAGCTCGACCACTTCCTCAACAGGAACTAAGATTTGCCCAAACTGATCTTGCATACCGTCGCGCGCAATACGCTCAACCAACGCACGCTGAACACTTTTTTCAAACTGTGAGTAGGTGTGCACCACATACCAATGCATAGCCATTATTCACCCCGCCCCATCAGTTTATTAACTACCATCATTAAGCTCGCATCCACTGCCCATAAAAACAACGCCATTGTGATTGCAAAGACAATCACAACTCCAGTAGTCTGCATAGTTTCTTTACGACTCGGCCAGACAACTCGTTTAGCCTCAGCAACCGAGTCTTTAGCAAATGCAAAAAATTGCTTACCCAACGCAGTGGTAAAAACCAAACCACCCGCCAGCGCAATCGCAAGCAAAATCACCAACACCCGCACCACTGTTGCGCTTTCGTGCAGAGCGTAGTACGCCACAACGCCAGCGACTACCAGCAAAAACGCAACCAGCAATTTAATTTTATCTGCCATGCGCAATGATTCCGATTAACTTAACAACATTATTTGGCAGGCCAGGAGGGTTTCGAACCCCCAACCCTCGGTTTTGGAGACCGATACTCTACCAATTGAGCTACTGGCCTAGAAAAAACAGTAGCTAGCTTCTAATTATTAGCAATTTTCTGTAGCACGTTGCACGCACCCCAGCCAACTACAAACAACTATCCGCTAGCAACCAGATTATTTATTACTCGATAATTTTAGCAACCACACCCGCACCAACAGTACGACCACCTT
>JAVHRN010000066.1:0-2309 GCA_036171695.1 Gallionella sp. | reverse complement strand
GCGTGGTCGGCTTTGTCATCAACCGTTTTCGCGGCGACCTTGCGCTGTTGCAAGATGGACTGGATTGGTTGGAAGCCCGCACCGGCAAGCCTGTGCTGGGGGTGTTGCCGTATTTACACGGCTTACATTTAGAAGCAGAAGACGCACTGCCTGTATCCCCTCCCCCTGTCAGGGGGAGGGCTAGGGTGGGGGTAGAAACTGTCGAATCAGCAATACGCATCGTCGTCGCCGCTTTCCCGCACATCAGCAATCACACCGACTTTGATGCGCTACGCCTGCACCCGCAAGTGGAACTGCTGTTCATTCCCATCACAGCGGCGTTGCCGCCCGCCGATTTAATCATTTTGCCTGGCAGTAAATCGGTGCGCAGCGACCTAGACAGCTTGCGCCGCGCGGGGTGGGAAGCGCAGCTACAGCAGCATCTACGCTATGGCGGCAAGCTCATCGGCATCTGCGGCGGGATGCAAATGTTGGGTGAGGCCATCCACGATCCATTAGGCATCGAGGGTGCGACGGGCAGTAGCGCAGGTCTAGGTCTGCTGCCATTTGCAACCACGCTGGCAGCCGAAAAACAATTGCGCAACGTCAGCGGTAACTTGTGTTTGGCGGGCAATGCTGTCGTGTCAGGGTATGAAATTCACGCGGGCATCACCACGGGAGTTGCCCTCGCCAACCCCTTGCTACGCTTGGGAGAAGAGCGTGACGGCGCAATTTCAGCGGACGGGAAAATCCTCGCGACTTATGTGCATGGCTTGTTTGATGAGCCCGCCGCGTGCGCAGCGATGTTGCGTTGGGCAGGTTTGGATGAGGTGCAATCGGTTGATTACGCGGCGCGCCGTGAAGCCGATTTAGAACGCTTGGCGGATGCCGTGGCGCAACACTTGGACACGCAAAAATTGGCGGCATTATTTGGGGTAAATCATGCGTGAATTGATTTTGGGCGGAGTGCGTTCGGGCAAAAGTAAATTGGCGGAACAACACGCACAGGCAACAGGTTTGCAGGTGGTGTATATCGCCACCGCGCAAGTACGTGATGCCGAAATGCAAGCGCGCATCGCTCATCATCGCGCGCGTCGCCCCGCGTCTTGGCTGGTGATCGAGGCGGGGCAAAACCTCGCCGAAATTTTGCAGCGCGAGGCGCGTGCTGACCGCTGTATTTTGCTGGATTGTTTGACGCTGTGGCTCACGCAATTGCTCTGCGATGCCGACGAAACAGTCTTGCGTCGTGAACTGCAAGCCTTGCTGGACGTGCTGCCTAGCTTGTCGGGCGAGATTATTTTAGTGAGCAACGAAACCAATATGGGCATTGTGCCGATGGGCGAATTGTCGCGCCGTTATTGCGACGAAATGGGACGCTTGCACCAGCAATTAGGTGCGATGTGTGAGCGTGTAATTTTGACTGTGGCGGGGCTGCCGCTGGTGGTTAAAACTTGCCCACCCTACCAATTATTTTTTTAAGGAGTTTTACATGCAACAAAACTGGCTAACCCAAGCTGCTGCAACATTGAACGAAACTGCGCGTAGTGCCGCGCTGAACCGCCAAGGGCAACTCACCAAGCCGCCTGGCGCATTGGGTCGGTTGGAAGACATCGCGGTGCAGTTCGCTGCGCTTCAAGGTGTGGAAAAGCCTAATTTACAGCGCGTCCACATCAGCATTTTTGCTGCCGATCATGGGGTGGCCGAAGAAAACGTGTCGCTGTTTCCGCAGGCCGTGACCGCTGAAATGGTGCGCAATTTCGCGCGCGGCGGGGCGGCGATTAGCGTGTTGGCGAAACAGTTAAATGCCGAATTGGAAGTCATCAATCTCGGCACGGTATCGGTCGTCGAACCGCTACAAAATGTGCGCGACGAACGTATTGCGGCGGGTACGGCAAACTTTGCCAAGACGGCTGCCATGACTGAAGGCCAATGCCAGCAAGCCTTGCAAGCGGGACGTAATGCTGCGTTACGCGCTCAACAAAATGGCGCGCAACTTTTTATTGGCGGTGAAATGGGGATTGCCAATACCACGTCGGCCTCGGCAATTGCCTGCGCTTTGTTGAATGAATCGCCAAAAAATTTAGCGGGACGTGGGACGGGTTTGGATGCAACAGGCGTGTCGCATAAAGCGCAAGTCATCGCCGCCGCATTGGCGTTGCACAGTTGTTCCCCCTCGCCCTATGGGATAACCAGCGACTTGACCGCTTGCGGGCTTAGTCGATTGGCTAGCAGTCACATCAGAGGGGCTAGGGGTGAGGGTGCGCATGTCGATCCGCAAGAAGTTTTGCGCTGTCTGGGCGGCTTTGAAATCGCAGGCTTGGCGGGCGCAT